>CAYLYV010000001.1:0-93516 GCA_964387655.1 uncultured Cypionkella sp.
CACCGGGCTTGATCTGTTCGCCGCCCGCTTCCCGAAACGCTGCTTTGACGTCGGCATTGCCGAACAACACGCCGTCACCTTCTCGGCGGGTCTTGCCGCGGGCGGCATGAAGCCGTTCTGCACGATCTATTCGACCTTCCTGCAACGTGGCTACGATCAAGTGGTGCATGATGTCGCCATCCAACGCCTGCCCGTCCGCTTCGCCATCGACCGCGCTGGGCTGGTGGGCGCAGACGGGGCCACCCATGCCGGATCGTTCGACATAGCCTTCCTGTCCAACCTGCCCGGTTTTGTGGTGATGGCCGCAGCAGATGAGGCCGAACTGGTCCACATGGTCGCCACCGCCGCCGCGCATAACGAAGGCCCGATCGCCTTCCGCTACCCGCGCGGCGAAGGCACCGGGGTCGAGATGCCCGCGAAAGGCGTGCCGCTGGAAATCGGCAAAGGCCGGATGATCCAGCAGGGCGCGCGCGTGGCCCTGCTGTCCTTCGGCACCCGCCTGTCCGAAGTGCAAAAAGCCGCCGAGTCGCTTGCGGCCAAAGGCCTGACCCCGACCATAGCCGACGCCCGCTTCGCCAAACCTTTGGACCGTGACTTGATCCTGAATCT
Organism: uncultured Cypionkella sp.; assembly: GCA_964387655.1. GTDB lineage: Bacteria > Pseudomonadota > Alphaproteobacteria > Rhodobacterales > Rhodobacteraceae > Cypionkella. Next base: position 610 of record CAYLYV010000001.1, read on the forward strand.
AGCCCGGACCCATGAGGCGCTAATCACCATCGAAGAGGGCGCCATCGGCGGCTTCGGCAGCCATGTCGCGCAACTGCTGGCCGATGAGGCGATCTTCGATCAAGGCCTGAAATTCCGCTCGATGGTGCTGCCCGACACCTTCATCGACCACGCCAGCCCCGAAGCCATGTACCGCAGCGCCGGCATGGATGCCGCGCAGATCGAGGCGAAAGTGCTGGAGGTTCTGGGCGTAGCAGTGGTGGGAAGGCGGGCGTAATCCTCACCACGCCAAACTCGATGAGAAGAAACTTTCAATGGCGGCATAAGCAACGCGCGTAGCCTTATTCAGTTGCCGCTGAAGACGAAAAAAAACGCTACCAAGCCGCCTTTGAATTTCTCTTGGCGTGTTTCTGCGCAAGGCCCAGCTTTTGCCAGCGCAACTTCGCCTGTTCCCCCTACACGGTGCCGTGACGCAAACATTTTGGCCTACTATGACTGTCCCTAAGGCCTACCTCAATCAAGCCCGCATCAAGCCGGGCTTTTGAGGAGGACCACACCATGAAGATTTTCTACGCTTTTGCAGCCGTCGCAATGCTTGCCGCTCCGGCTTTCGCCCAGACGGAAGGTGACATCAAAGTCGATCCATCCACCGTCACCTGCAACGATTTCGCGCTGATGGATGCGCAGAATATGACGACCGTTGGCATTGCGATGAAAGAATCGTTCAAGGATGATGCCGCTCTCACCGCAAAATTCAGCGCGCTCAGCGATGAAGACATGGCCACGGCGGCGACCGAAGCCTGCAAAGCCCATCCCGATGGCAAGGTTGTTGACGCGCTGAAGATGTGAGGTCAGCAGGGTGTAGGGGATTGATCGGCGTCCCTGCCGTGCGGCAAACCTTTACACAAGGTTAACCGACCCCTCTTAACCCTTTGAAATCACATAAACCGCAAGCCTGTCCACGCGTGGACAAGTTACAATAAAAACGCGCGTGGGCCGAAACCCACGCGCGTTTTCCATTCTCAAACCAGCGTTAGACCAGATCAAACCGATCCGCGTTCATCACCTTGACCCAAGCCGCCACAAAGTCGCGCACAAACGCGGCCGCCCCGTCGCTGCTGGCGTAAAATTCAGCCAAAGCCCGCAGCTGCGAGTTCGATCCGAACACCAGATCATTCCGCGTCGCCGTCCACTTCAACGCCTCCGTCGCGCGATCGCGGCCCTCAAACTCGGTCTCTGCCGGGGTGGTGGCTTTCCAGACCGTGCCCATATCCAGCAGGTTGACGAAGAAATCGTTGCTCAGCACGCCGGGTCGCGTCGTGAACACCCCATGTTGGGAATGTCCGGTATTGGCATCCAAAGCCCGCATCCCGCCGACCAGAACCGTCATCTCCGGCGCGGACAGTTTCAAAAGCTGCGCCCGATCCAGCAGCAATTCTTCCGCCGAAACCGAATACTGCACCTTCATATAGTTGCGGAACCCGTCCGCCACCGGCTCCAGCACCGCAAAGCTTTCCACATCGGTCTGTTCTTGGCTGGCATCGGTCCGCCCCGGTGCAAACGGCACCGCAACCGGATACCCCGCCGCCGCCGCCGCGTTTTCCACCGCCGCCGAGCCGCCGAGCACGATCAGATCGGCCAGCGACACCGATTTGCCGGGATTGCCTGCGTTGAACGAGGCTTGCACGCCTTCCAGCACCGCCAGCACCTTGGCCAGTTGCTCCGGCTGGTTCACGGCCCAATCCTTCTGCGGCGCCAGACGAATCCGCGCGCCATTCGCGCCACCGCGTTTATCCGAACCCCGGAAAGTCGAGGCCGAACCCCAAGCGACGCTAACCAGTTCCGACACCGTCAGAGCCGAGCCCAAAATCTGCGCCTTCAACGCCGCCACATCCGCCGCATCAATCGGCGCAGCCGTCGGTGCCGGGATCGGATCTTGCCAGATCAGATCTTCCGCAGGCACTTCTGGCCCCAGATACAGCACTTTCGGCCCCATATCGCGGTGAGTCAGCTTGAACCAAGCCCGCGCGAACGCATCGGCAAACGCCGCTTGATCGTCATGGAAGCGGCGCGAGATCGGGCCGTAGATCGGGTCAAACCGCATCGCAAGGTCCGCCGTCGTCATCATCGGGCGATGGGTGATCGACGGGTCATGCGCGTCGGGGATCATATCCTGCGGCTCGACATCGCGGGCCAGGAAGATTTGCGCGCCTGCGGGGCTTTTGGTCAGCTCCCATTCATACTTGAACAGCATGTTGAAATAGCCGTTGTCCCAAGTGGTCGGGTTCGGCTTCCACGCGCCTTCGATGCCAGAACTGGTGGTGTGAACCCCTACGCCCGAGCCAAAACCATTCTGCCAGCCCAAGCCCTGCTGCGCCATCGGTGCGGCTTCCGGGTCCGCCCCAACCAAAGCCGGATCGCCCGCGCCATGCGCCTTGCCGAAGGTGTGCCCGCCCGCAACCAAGGCGACGGTTTCTTCATCATCCATCGCCATCCGCGCAAAGGTTTCACGAATGTCGCGGCCCGAGGCCACCGGATCGGCCACGCCATCCGGGCCTTCGGGGTTGACGTAGATCAGGCCCATTTGCACGGCGGCGAGGGGGTTTTCCAGATCGCGTTCGCCGGAATAGCGGCTGTTTTTGTTGGCGGGATCGTTCGAGGCGATCAGCCAAGTGTCTTCCGAGCCCCAGTAAATATCCTCCGGCGGCTCCCACACGTCGACGCGCCCGCCGCCGAAACCGAACGTCTTGAAGCCCATCGATTCCAACGCGACGTTGCCGGTCAGCACGATCAGATCGGCCCAGGAAATCGCGTTGCCGTATTTCTGCTTGATCGGCCACAGCAGGCGGCGGGCTTTGTCCAAGCTGACGTTATCCGGCCAAGAGTTCAGCGGCGCAAAGCGCTGGGTGCCAGAACCTGCGCCCCCCCGACCATCGCCGGTGCGGTAGGTGCCTGCGCTGTGCCACGCCATGCGGATGAAGAACGGGCCGTAATGGCCCCAATCAGCCGGCCACCACGGCTGGCTGTCGTGCATCAGCGCGGTCAGGTCTTGCTTTACGGCGGCCAAATCCAACGCCTTGAAGGCTTCGGCATAGTCAAAACCTTCGGGCATCGGGTTAGAGGCCGGTGCATTCTGATGCAAAATCCGCAGGTTAAGCTGGTTCGGCCACCAGTCACGGTTGGAGCGGGCTTTGTGAGTGGTGTGCTGGCCGCCGCCATGCATCACCGGGCATTTTCCGCCGCTCGTAGGTTCGTTTCCGTCCATCGCTCTCTCCGATTCTGCTGAAAACCGTTCGTTTGAACGATCTTTTGCTATGTGCTGCCGTCACTATAACAACGTGATGGCATTAGTTTAAGTTGAATATACTGATTGTTCCGATAATCTGTCCTTATGATAAACTTCACCCTGAAACAGTTCCGCTATTTTGAAGCTTTGGCCCGTCATGGCCATTTTGGACGGGCAGCCGAGACTTGCGCCATCTCGCAACCCGCACTGTCGATGCAAATCAAAGAGTTGGAAGCCGCCCTTGGCACCGATCTGTTTGAACGCGGTGCACGGCAGGTGCGGCTGACCAGCTTTGGCGAAGCGTTTGCAGTCAGGGTGCGCGACATTCTGCGCTCGGTGGATGAATTGGCCGACATCGCGCGGGCGGCGCAGACGCAACTGGTCGGGCGGTTGCGGATTGGGGTGATTCCCACCATCGCGCCCTATCTGCTGCCGACCATCATCGGCAATCTGATGCGCTTGAACGCCGATCTGGATTTGCAACTGCGCGAAACCATCACCCCGAAACTGTTGACCGAACTGGCGGAGGGCCGCCTGGATACCGCCATCGTGGCGCTGCCGATCTCAGAGCCTTCCCTCACCGAAGTGCCGCTGTTTTCCGAAGATTTCGTGCTGATCCGCCCCGCCGAGGATGAAGGCAAACCGGTGCCCAGCCGCGAACGCCTGCGGGAAATGCGGCTGCTTTTGCTAGAGGAAGGCCATTGCTTCCGCGATCAGGCGCTGTCGTTTTGCAACATGTCTGCTGCTCCGCCGCGTGAACTGCTCGATGGCAGTTCCCTGTCCACCCTTGTGCAGATGGTCAGCGCGGGCATCGGCGTGACGCTGATCCCCGAGATGGCGATGGCGGTGGAAACCCGCTCGGCGTCCGTGTCGGTGGCGCGGTTTGAGCATCCGAAACCGCAGCGCAGCGTGGGGATGGTCTGGCGCAAAACCTCGCCCTTGGCCAAGCAGTTGCTGCAAGTGGCTGAACTGGTGCGCTACTCTGCCGAGTCTTTGCGCGCCCAGCATGGTGCAATCTGATCACCTGCTTGTTTTTTAGGCGGCTTTCGCGGAAATCTTCATCAGTTGCGCCTAATCCACCCCCTGATGCACAAAGTGTTAGAGGATCACCGCTGGCTGTGAAAAAACCTACCCATCCCTGAAAGAAAATATCATGTCGATCCTCGCCAGCATCTACCATCTGACCCATTATAAATACGACCGTCCGGTGACGCTCGGCCCGCAGATCATCCGCCTGCGCCCCGCGCCGCACAGCCGCACGCGGGTCGTGTCGCATGCGCTGAAGGTGACGCCTGCCAACCATTTCGTGAACTATCAGCAGGATCTTTATGGCAACTGGCTGGCCCGCTATGTCTTCCCCGATCCGGTGACGGAGCTGAAAATCGAGGTCGATCTGACCGCCGATATGACCGTCTACAACCCGTTCGATTTCTTTGTTGAGGCCAGCGCCGAAACCTGGCCATTCGACTACCCCGCCGAGATCGCCGAAGATCTGGTGATCTACCGCAGCTGCGACGCCCCCGGTCCGTTGTTGCAGGCTTTCTTAGATCGCGTGCCGCGCGATCCGTTGCGCACCATTGACTTTATCGTGCGACTGAACGCGCAGCTTGCTCAGGAAATCGGCTATGTGATCCGGATGGAGCCGGGGGTGCAGACGCCGGAAGAAACCCTTGGTCTGGCTTTGGGGTCCTGCCGTGATACCTCGTGGCTGCTGGTGCAATCCCTGCGGCACTTGGGTTTTGCGGCGCGGTTTGTCTCGGGCTATCTGATCCAGTTGAAACCTGATCTGACCGCCGTCGATGGCCCGCAAGGCACCGACAAGGATTTCACCGATCTGCACGCGTGGTGCGAGGTCTACCTGCCGGGTGCGGGCTGGATCGGCCTTGACCCCACCTCGGGCCTGCTGACCGGCGAAAGCCATATCCCGCTGTCCGCCACCCCGCATTACTCCAACGCAGCGCCGATTTCCGGCATGGCGAGCTACGCCGAGGTCGATTTCGACTTTGACATGACGGTGACCCGCACCGCCGAGCATCCCCGCATCACCATGCCGTTCTCGGATGCCGCTTGGGATGATCTGAACCGGCTTGGTCACAAGGTTGACGCCGCCTTGGCTGCGGGCGATGTGCGCCTGACCATGGGCGGCGAGCCGACCTTCGTGTCGATTGACGACTTTGAGGCCGGCGAGTGGAACATCGATGCCGTCGGCCCGACCAAACGCGTGTTTGCCGATGCGCTGATCCGCCGCCTGCAAGCCCGCTTCGCGCCGGGGGGCTTTCTGCATTACGGTCAGGGCAAATGGTATCCCGGCGAGACCCTGCCGCGCTGGACCTTCAGCCTGTACTGGCGCCGCGATGGCAAGCCGATCTGGCACAACCCCGATCTGATCGCGCCTGAAGTCTCGGAAGGGGCCACCCCAGAGCAGGCCAGCACCCTGCTGCAAAACATCGCGGAGACCCTTGGTTTGCCTGCGGAAAACGTGACGCCTGCCTTTGAAGACCCCGCTGAATGGATCGTCAAGGAAGGCAATCTGCCGGAAAACGTCACCCCCGAAAATTCGCATCTGAAAGACCCCGAGGAACGCAACCGCATCGCGCGGGTGTTCTCGCGCGGCCTGACCGAACCTTCGGGGTTCGTGCTGCCGGTGCAGCGCTGGCAATCCCGCGCAGCGCAGACGTGGGTGTCGGAGAAATGGGCTTTGCGGCGCGGCCATCTGTTCCTTGTTCCGGGCGATAGCCCCGTCGGCTACCGCCTGCCGCTGGGATCGCTGCCCCATGTCAAACCCGCCGATTATCCGCATATCCACCCGTCAGACCCGTTCGACAATCGCGGTCCGCTGCCCGAGTTTGCACCAGAGCCCGTGCAAGCCGTTGCCAGCTTTACCGCGTCGGAAGCCACCCAAGACCGCCGCGAGCAAGTGATTTCCGATCTTGCCGGTTCCGTCCGCACTGCGATTTCGGTGGAGCCACGCGACGGTCGTCTTTGTGTGTTCATGCCTCCGGTGGAAAAGGTCGAAGACTATCTCGAACTTGTCGCCGCCGCCGAAGCCGCCGCCAAGAAGCTCGGCCTTCCGGTGCATATCGAAGGCTACGGCCCGCCGAACGATCCACGCCTGAACGTGATCCGCGTCGCCCCCGATCCGGGGGTGATCGAGGTGAACATTCACCCCTCGCACAACTGGGCAGAAACCGTCGCCACCACCGAAGCGGTTTATGAAGAAGCCCGGCAACTGCGCCTTGGGGCCGACAAATTCATGATCGACGGCAAGCATACCGGCACGGGCGGCGGCAATCATGTCGTTGTCGGCGGCATCACCCCATCCGACAGCCCGTTCCTGCGCCGCCCCGATCTCTTGGCCAGTTTGATCCTGCACTGGCAGCGCCACCCCAGCTTGTCCTACATGTTCTCGGGCCTGTTCATCGGCCCAACCTCTCAGGCCCCGCGCATTGATGAGGCGCGGATGGATGCGCTGTATGAATTGGAAATCGCGCTGAACCAAATCCCCACGCCGGGGCAGGGCGCAGCGCCGCCGCCGTGGCTGGTCGACCGCCTTTTGCGCAACCTGCTGGTCGATATCACTGGCAACACCCACCGCGCCGAGATTTGCATCGACAAGCTCTATTCCCCCGATGGCCCCACCGGACGGCTTGGTCTGGTGGAATTCCGCGGCTTTGAGATGCCGCCAAACCCCCGGATGAGCCTTGCGCAACAACTGTTGATCCGTGCCCTGATCGCGCGGATGTGGGCCAGCCCGATCAAAGGCAACCTCACCCGTTGGGGCACCAACCTTGCCGACCGCTTCATGCTGCCGCATTTCGTCTGGGCCGATTTCCTCGATGTGCTGGCCGACCTGCGCCAGCATGGCTTTGATTTCAATCCTGATTGGTTCAAAGCCCAAGCCGAATTCCGCTTCCCGTTCTGCGGCGAAGCCAGCTTTGAAGGTGTCACGCTGGAAATCCGTCAGGCCTTGGAGCCTTGGCATGTCATGGGCGAAACCGGGGCCATTGGTGGCACCGTGCGCTATACCGACAGCTCGGTCGAACGCCTGCAAGCCAAGCTGACCGGCGGCGATCCGGACCGCTACACCGTCACCTGCAACCAGCGCCAGATGCCGATGCAAACCGTTGGGGCAGGCGTTGCGGTCGCCGCCGTGCGCTTCAAGGCTTGGCAACCGCCCCTAGCCCTGCATCCGGTCCTCCCCGTCAACGCGCCGCTGACCTTCGATGTCTACGACACATGGACAGGCCGCGCTTTGGGGGGCTGCACCTATCATGTCGCGCATCCCGGCGGGCGCAATTATGATACGTTCCCGGTGAACAGCAACGAGGCCGAAGCGCGCAGGCTTGCCCGTTTTGAGCCACATGGTCATACTGGCGGCCACTATGAACCGACAGCAGAAACCCCGCACCCCGAGTTCCCGATGACCCTCGACCTGCGCCGCGCAGCAAGGCGCTGATGGCACGCAAAACCAAAGCAAAGCCGGTCGACACCCAGCTTTTCGCCCGCTATCGCCCGCTGCCCGGCGTGCCGGATGAACTGGTGGATGCGCAAGGCGCAATGCGTCCGGTTTGGGCCGGACTGCTGGCGCATATGTCAAGCCTATCGGCGGCCGAGGTGAAAGACGCCTTCGCGCGGGGCGAGCAGCATCTGGCCGACACCGGGGTGTTCTTTCGTAAATATGGCGATAACTCCAGTGTCGGCCGCGACTGGCCGTTCTCGGCGGTGCCGATCCTGCTGCCCGAAGCCGATTGGCACAGCATCGAGGCAGGCCTGATCCAGCGCGCTGACATCATGGAACTGCTCGCCGCCGATCTTTACGGCGAAAACCGTCTGGTCGCCGAAGGCCATCTGCCCGCCAGCCTGATCGCCGAAAACCCGGAATGGCTGCGCCCGATGGTGGGGGTCAAACCGCGCTCGGGCCATTTCCTGCACTTCATGGCGTTTGAGATTGGCCGTGGCCCCGATGGCCGCTGGTGGGTGCTGTCCGACCGTACCGATGCGCCGTCAGGTGCGGGGTTTGCGCTGGAAAACCGTGTCGCCGCCAGCCGCGTGTTCCCCGAGCTTTACCGCACCACCAATGTCCACCGCCTCGCTGGCTTCTTCCGCGCCTTCCGCGATGCGCTGGAACATCTGCGCAGCGATCCGACTTCGCGCGTCGGCATCCTCACCCCCGGCCCCTTGACCGACACTTATTATGAGCAGGCCTATATCGCCCGCTATCTCGGCATGGCGCTGCTGGAGGGCGAAGATCTGATCGTTGAAAACGGCCAGCTTTATGTCCGCACGGTGGAAGGCCTCGCCCCAGTCGATGTGCTGTGGCGGCGGATGGATGGCATCTGGGCCGATCCCTTGGAACTGCGCGGCGACAGCCATCTCGGCACCCCAGGTCTCATGTCGGCGGTGCGCCAAGGCCATGTCACCATGGTCAATGCTTTGGGCGTTGGCGTGCTGGAAACCCAGGCGCTGATGGCCTTCCTGCCGAAAATCGCGCAGGTGCTGACCGGGCAAAAGCTGCAAATCCCCAATGTGGCAACCTGGTGGTGCGGTCAGGCCAAGGAACTTGCCCATGTCCGCGCCCATGCCGATCGGATGCTGATCGGCCCGGCGATGGCCACCCGCATCGCCTTTGAATCCACCGCCCCCCATGCCGTTGGCGGCCAGATGCGCGGCAGCGAGGATGACGCCGATCTGCACGACTGGCTGACCGACAACGCAGGCGGCTTGGTTGGCAAAGAACTGGTGACGCTTTCCACCACCCCGTTCTACGAAAACGGCACGTTGGTGCCGCGCCCGATGTCGCTGCGCGTCTTCCTCGCCCGCAGTGAAAACGGCTGGCACGTCATGCCCGGCGGGTTTGCCCGCATTGGCGCTGGCACCGACACCACCGCAATTTCGATGCGCAACGGCGGCTCGGTCGCCGATGTCTGGGTGGTCAGCGACACGCCCGTCGAGGCTGTCACCCTGCGCGCGCCACAATCCACCCCCTTCATCCGCGCCCAGCCCGGCCCCTTGCCCAGCCGCGCCGCCGACAATCTGTTCTGGCTCGGTCGCTATGTCGAGCGCACCGAGGGTCTGCTCCGCCTTGTCCGTGCCTACAACGGAAGGGTGAATGAGGCAGGCAACACGGCCCTTCTGGCCACTATCCGCGCCCGGCTGAAATCCTACGGCGTCGATGCGATTGAAGCCTTCCCGGCAGGCGTGCTGAACAGCCTCAGCTCCGCCGTCTACAGCGCCAGCCAAATCCGCGACCGCTTCAGCGTCGATGGTTGGTCCGCGCTGCAAGACATCGAGAAATCCATGACCCGCATCGCGAAAACCACCGAAACCGGCGGCGATGCGGCGCAGGTGATGAGCGTGATGCTGCGCAAGATCGCGGGCTTCTCCGGCCTTGTGCATGAAAACATGTATCGCGCGACGGGGTGGCATTTTCTGTCGATTGGCCGCGCGCTGGAACGCGCTGCGATGATGACCGATCTGCTGGCTGCGGTGACAGGCCCGATTTCTCTGCCCGGCGGTCTCGATATGGCGATTGAGGTCGGCGACAGCATCATGGTGCATCGCCAGCGTTATGCGGTGTTCACCAGCCGCGAAAGTGTGATTGATCTGCTGGGTCTTGATGAATCCAACCCCCGCGCGGTGCGCTTCCAACTGGATGTGATCGCCAAATGTGTCGATGAGTTGTCCCACACCGGGCCGCATGGTCAGATGACCGAGTTTGAACGCAAGGTGCGGATACTGCAAACTTCGGTGATCGTGCATACGGTGCAAACGCTGGATACGCAGGCGCTGCTGACCGCACGCGGGCAGATTTATGATCTGTCCACCGCGCTCAGCGCCGCGTTCATGCATTAAACATGTCATATTCTGATAAAAAGACGCTTATCGAAAAATGCGGCCGAGCCTATGCGAGAGGCAGCGATTTTCGATGCAATCTAAACCTGACATGCACTTAGGGCGGGCGATGATCTACGACATCAAACTGCAAATCGCCTACGAATATGCAAACCCGGCGGTGGGCGGACGGCATGTGGTTTGCGTGATGCCGCTCGACATGCCCGGTCAGCGCGTGATGGCAAGCCTGCTCGACATTACGCCGCGCCCAGAGGAACGGCTGGACCGGGTGGATTTCTTCGGCAACCGCATCACCGAATTCAGCTTTCGCGGCCCGCATGACTCGGTGGCGTTCACCATGAAAGCCCGGATTGAGCGGCTGATCACCCCCAACCTGCCGACCAATGCCATTCCCTTGCCCGCCATGCCCGCCGCTTTGGCCGCGCAGCGCGATCTTGGCCCGAACTCGCCTTTGCATTTCCTGTCGCCTTCGGTCCGCGTCCCGCGGGACCGCGCGATGACCGCCTTTGCACTGGGGGCGCTGCATCCCGATATGGGCGTGGCCGAGGCCGTCGTCGCCATCGGCAGCGCGCTGCACCGTCATATGAAGTTTGATCCGGAAGCCACCACCGTCGACACCCCCGCGACCGAGGCTTTCGCCAAGCGCCACGGCGTTTGCCAGGATTTCTCGCATATCATGATCGCCTGCCTGCGCGGCATCGGCATCCCCGCAGGCTATGTCAGTGGTTTTCTGCGTACCCTGCCGCCGCCGGGAAAGCCGCGACTCGAGGGTGCCGATGCGATGCACGCTTGGGTGCGCGCTTGGTGTGGGCCTGACGCTGGCTGGATTGAATTCGACCCCACCAACGACAAACTCGCGGGTGAAGATCACATCATTGTCGCAAGGGGCCGCGATTACGCCGATGTCTCGCCGATCAAAGGCGCCATGCGCATTTCGGGCGGGCAGAAAAGCAAACAAGCCGTCGATGTGATCCCGCTGGCGGGGTAGCCTCGGGTTCGCGCCTGCGCTCCCCATTTTTTTGCTCCGGTCATCCTCTCTGCTCAAATATCCTCTGGGGGGCCGGGGGGCGAAGCGCCCCCGGCGGATTGCAGCATGCAGAACGCTTACAATTCCCATCCCCTTTCTCCGCAGTTACCCCGCCAACAAATTCTGTTGACACAAACATGCATCTCATAATTACTAAACCGACTAGTAAATATTTCCGACTCAAAATATCTGCCAACGGGGGAAGCGCCAATGATGCAAGAACGGATCGAGGGCAAATGGCTCGCCGCCTTTCGCCGCGTCTTGGCGTTGAACGGTATCGGTAAAGGCACCCCCATCGCCATCCTCGCCGAAACCCAATCCCGCCCGGTGCTGATCCACCTCTGCGAACTCGCCGCCTACGACCTTGGCGCGGAATTCTGCATCATCACCATGCCCACCCCACCGCAAAACGCCCCGGTCCCGGTCAAATCCACCGGCACCTCATGGGCGATCCAGCAAAACCGCGCGGTGATCGAGGCCCTGAAGCGGGTCGAGGTCATCGTCGACTGCACGGTTGAAGGCATCATCCACGCCCCCGAATGGCCCGAGATCGAAGCCGCAGGCCGCACCCGCCTGCTGGTGATCACCAACGAACATCCCGAAATTCTGGAACGCACCGAACCCAAAGCCGAACATGGCCCGAAGGTTTTGCTTGGCACCCAAATGCTGCGCGAAGCCTCCGAGATGCGCGTCACCTCCGCCGCTGGCACTGACCTTCTGATCGACCTGCGCGGCGCACCCTGTGGCGGCACCGCAGGTTTCGGCACCAAACCGGGCGATGTGGCGCATTGGCCGGGGGGGCTGTGTCTCGCTTTCCCCGGCAAGAACGCGGTGAACGGGCGGATCGTGATGGATGTCGGCGACATGAACCTGACGTTCAAAACCTACCTCACCAGCCGGATCGACTGTACGGTTGAGAATGATTTTGTGACTGAAATCAAAGGCGACGGTATCGACGCGTTGCATTTCCGCGAATACATGGCCGCTTGGGATGATCCGAACGCCTATGGCCTCAGCCACGTCGGCTGGGGCATGAACCCGCACGCGCATTGGATTTCCGCCGCGATGTACGACAAGCGCGACATGCAGGCCGTCGAATTCCGCGCCCTCGCCGGATCGTTCCTGTGGTCCACCGGGGCCAACCAATACGCCGGCCGCTACACCCTGGGTCATTTCGATCTGCCAATGCGCAACTGCACCATCGCCCTCGACGGCCACATCGTCGTCAAAGCGGGCGTCCTTCAAGGCGAACTGGCGCTCTAGCGCCCCGGAGAACACCATGAGCAATATTGCCGATTACTACGACCTCACCCGCATCCGCCCCGAAGTGCAGGGGGTGCTGAACCGCCTCAATGAGATGGGTCCAACCTTCGCCGCCCGCGCCAAGGGCATCGACGTGGACGCCACGTTCCCGGTGGAAAACTACAAAGACCTCGCCGCCGAAGGTTTCCTCACCCTCACCGTCCCCACCGAATTCGGCGGCCACGGTTTCTCCTTAGGCGAATACGCCATGTGCGGGGCGGAAATCGGCAAATACTGTGGTGCCACCGCCCTGACCTTCAACATGCACAACTCGTCGATGATGTGGTCGCGCTTCATGTATGAACTGCCGAACCTGACCGACGCAGACCGCGCCGCCTTCGCCCCCCTGCGCGAAAAACAATTCCGCCGCGCGGTGAAAGAGCAAGGCATCTACTCGCAGCCGATTTCCGAAGCGGGCCAGAACTGGACCAGCAAGCCGGCGCAGACCAACTGCCGCAAGGTGGATGGCGGCTGGCTGATCAACGGTTTCAAGAAATTCGCCAGCCTCGCAGGCTATTGCGACTATTATTCCATTGTCTGCACCGAGCATTTCGACGGTATCGAGCCCCGCCACGAAGACACCATGATCTTCGTCGTCGCAAAAGAAGCCAAGGGTCTGACCGTGCAAGGCTCGTGGGATCCCCTCGGCATGCGCGGCACCAATTCCCGCGATCTGGTGCTGAAAGACGTGTTCGTCACCGAAGACGATCTGATGATGCCGCGCGGGTTGTTCATCAAAACCCTGCCGCATTGGCCGCATATGATGGCGACGCTGTCCCCCACCTACATGGGTCTCGCCCAAGGCGCCTATGACTTCACCGTCGCCTATCTGCGCGGTGAGGTCGAAGGCCAGCCCGCCGCCGATCGGCGCATGTTCGGCACCAAACGAATCGCGGTCGGTCGGATGTATGCGCGTCTGGCCAACATGCGCTCCCTCTGGTGGCAGGCGTTCATGGAGGCGCAAGGCATGCCCTCAAAGGCGCAAGTGCTGCGCATGTATGCCGCCCAGTATAACGTCATGGAAGGCGTGCAGGAAATTGCCGCTTTGGCGATCCGCACCTGTGGCGGCCAGTCGATGCTGAAGTCGATGCCCTTGGAGCGGATGTATCGTGACAGCCGCTGCGGCGCGCTGATGCTGCCCTATACGTCTGAAATCATGGAAGATTATCTGTCTGTCCTCACCCTCTACGACATGGATGAGTTGGACAAAGCCCCCGGCGATGAAGGCGGCGCGCGCTCGTCGCTCTGGCGCGGTGACAGCGGCACCCTGAAAGGCCTGCGCTGACATGGCCCGCGAAACCGTCCACGTCATAGGCCGCACCAGCGCCGAACCTGACGCCGTTTGGGCCATAGCGCGCGACTTCTGCGGCGCATGGCACCCCGGTCTGGCCACCATTGCGACCGAACGCAGCCCAACAGGTGCCGAAATCCGCCGCTTCACCGCCCACGGTGAAGACACCGTCTACCGCGAGCAACTGATCTACCGATCCGACAGCGACCGTAGCCTCGCCTACACCCACCTTGAAGGCATCCGGGGTGCCGACCGCTACACCGCCCGCCTGACGATTTCCCCGTCCGCCGCAGGCTCTGTGATCAACTGGAGCGCGGAAATCGTGGCTCCCCCGGCCCGCGCCACCGAAATCGCCAACGGCACAAAGCCGATCTTTGAAGCCGGGATCGACGCACTGTCCGCCGCTACGGCACACCCGTTACAGGCAGAGCTGACACTGCCGAATGCCCCCCTGCAAACCCGCATCCTCCCCGGCACGCCACAACTCGCCCTGACTCACACCCCAGCCAAACCGGGCCCGCTGGTCTTGTTCCTGCACGGAATCGGCGGCGCGCGCAGCAACTGGGCCGCGCAACTGCAAGCCGCAGGCAATTTCGCCCAAGCCGCCGCGCTTGATCTGCGCGGCTATGGCGACAGCACTTTGGGCTTCCGGCAATCCGGCGTGGACGATTACTGCGAAGACATCCTGCGGGTCATGGCCGAATTCAACGCCGAGAAACTGATCCTGTGTGGCCTGTCTTACGGCTCTTGGATCGCCACAAGCTTCGCGATGCGCCACCCCGATAAACTCGCGGGCCTCGTCCTCTCCGGCGGCTGCACCGGCATGTCCGAGGCGGGTCCCGAAGAACGCGAAGCTTTCCGCGTCAGCCGCGAAGTCCCGCTCGACGCAGGCCAGACCCCTGCCGATTTCGCCGCCGCCGTGGTCGGCATCATCGCAGGCCCCAACGCCTCCGACACCATCCGCGCCGACCTGCTGGCCTCGATGTCCGCGATCCCCGCCGCCACCTACCGCGACGCCCTGCGCTGCTTCACCAATCCGCTGGAGCGTTTCGACTTCGCGCGTCTCACCATGCCCGTCCTGTTGATGACAGGCGAACACGACCGCCTCGCCCCCCCAACTGAGATCCGCGCCGTCGCGGGACGCATCACCGACGCAGCCCCACGCCCGGACGTGCGGTTTGAGGTGATCGCCGACGCGGGCCATGTCTGCAACGTCGCCCAGCCCGCCGCCTACAACCGCCCGCTGCTGCAATTCATCCGCCGGGTGCTGCCATGACCGCCATTCCTCAGCGCGAACTCAACCGCCTCGCCAAACAGCGCCGCATTCTGGAGGCCGCCTTGTCGGTCTTTGCCGCCGAGGGTTATTCCGGCACCTCGATGGATGCCATCGCCGCCAAGGCTTCTGTGTCAAAACCCACGCTTTATCAATACTTTGGCACCAAAGAGCAGTTGTTCACCGAGATCATGCTGGCCGAACGCAACACCATGCTGCTGGCCTTCGATCACCCCGGCACCGATATGGTGGCCGAACTGCACAGCTTTGCATGGCACTATGCCGACACGGTGATGCGCCCGGAATTCCTGTCGCTTGCCCGGCTGATCATCGGCGAAGCGCAACGCTTTCCTGAGATCGGTCGCGCCTACCAAGCCGCTGGCCCGGATCGCGTGCTGGCCGGGATGATCACCTATCTAAACCGCCAGCGCGACGCCGGAAAGTTGACCTTCGACGATGCCGAACTCGCCGCCGAAGATCTTTGGGGCCTGATCCTGTCGGCGCCCCGCAACCAAGCCCTGCACCTGCCCGACCGCATCCCGACCAAGCTCGAACTTGCCCGCTACATCAACAACGGCCTGCGGGTTTTCCTGAAAGCCTATGCCACCGACCCGGCCCGCGATCTGGCCCAACTTCACACCATCACGGGGACAACATGAGCCTGCAAGCCTTCCTTGACGACGAGTCCAGCCGCTTCGCCACCGTCGCTTTGGTCGACACCAACGGCCTGCTGCGTGGCCAAATGGTCTCCAGCCGCAGCCTGAAAGGCATCCTGAAATCCGGCATGGGCATGGCCCCGGCGCAACTGGCGCTGGACCCCACTGATGAAATGCTGGAAATGCCCGGCGTCACCGATGGCACCAGCGATTTCCACGACGACCCGCTGATCGTTGACCCCACGTCCGCCCGCCGCATCCCATGGGCGCGCCCCGGCCATGACCTGCTGCTGCTGACGCAATATTCCGGCGACACCGCCGCACTTTGCCCGCGATCCATCCTGAAATCAGTGCTGGACCGCGCCGCCGCCGCTGGTTTCACCCCGAAATACGGCATGGAACTGGAATACACCCTGTTCGATGAGACGCCCGAATCCGCCCGCGACAAAGGCTATCGCAACCTGAAAACCGCGACGATGCACGCCAGCCACGATCTGATCCTGTATCAGACCGTGCAACAGGAATGGTATGAAGCGGTTTCCGATATGTGCGGCCCCCTGCGCATCGACCTAGCCAAAATGCACGAAGAAATCGGCGGCGGTTTCATGGAGGCCTGCATTGGCGCGGGCGAAGGGCTGGAGCCTGCCGACCAGTTGATGCTCTTGAAAAACTTCATCCGCGCGCTGGCGATGCGGCAAGGCCGCTGCGTCACCTTCATGCCGCGCTGGACCGAAGACGCCGACAGCCAGTCGATCCACGTGCATATCTCGCTGAAAGACAGCAGCGGCAAACCACTGTTCTACGAGGCCGGCCAAAAGAACGGCATCAGCCAGACCTTCCGGCATTTCATCGGCGGCCTGCAGCGCTACATCGGTGAGATGACCCTGATCTGCCAGCCCACCGTCAATTCCTACCGCCGCTTTGCTCCCGGCACCTTCGCGCCCCCCGGCCTGACCTGGGGCTACGAGAACCGCACCACCTGTTTCCGCGTGGTCGGCCATGATGCAGGCTCCCTGCGCGTCGAAAACCGCCTGCCCGGTGCCGACACCAACCCCTACCTGACCGCCGCCGCCACCATCGCCGCCGGGGTCGCGGGCATCATCGAGAAAATCGAACCCGAACCCGAAGTCATCGGCAACGGCCACGCCCTCACCGGAGAACGCCCTGATTTTGCCCGCTCGATGCCCGAGGCCATCACCCGCCTGCGCAACTCGGCCTTCGCGAAAGACTGGCTCGGCCCGCGTTTTGTCGAGGCCTTCACCGCCACCCGGCAAAGCCAATACGACCAGTTCCGCGCCAAGGTGCCCGATGTCGAACTGCAACGCTTCTTTGATCTGGGGTAAGAGATGACCGACCTGCGCCACCTTTTCATCGAAGGCATGAGCCGCGCCGCCACCTTCGTGTCCGTCGTCACCACCGATGGCAAGGCGGGCCGCTTCGGCGTCACCGTCTCGTCGATGACCTCGGTGTCCGCCGATGGCGCAGGCCCGTCTCTGCTGGTCTGCGTGCATCACCTCTCGCCCGCAGCCACCGCGATCCTGCGCAACCGGGCCTTTTGCGCCAACCTGCTCAGCGCCGCCCAGCACGGCACCTCGGATCTGTTCTCGGGCCGTCAGAAACCTGACGGAGATCGTTTCGATGCGGTGAAATGGCAGCCGGGGCAGGGCGGCCAGCCTGTTCTGACCGAGGCTTCCGCCAGCTTTGAATGCAGCCTGAAAACGGCTCTCCTTTGGGAAACACACTACATCCTTGTCGGCGAAGTCAGCGCCGTGGCGCTGACCGATAACCACGATGCGCTGCTTTATGGACAGCGCGCCTATAAACGCGCGGTCCATATTCCTTAGGAATGTTCCACCGCTTTAGCCTGACCGCGCGTTTTATACAGGCTGAAGCCCACGCCAGCGGCCAGGATTGCGAAGGTGATCCCCAGCGACCAACTCGGCGGGAATTTCTCCAGATCCATCCAGTCGGCGACAAACACTTTCGAGCCGATGAACACCAGCAGCAACGACAGCGCGTATTTCAAGTAAGCAAAGCGGTGCAAGATCGCCGACAGCGCGAAATACAAAGCCCGCAGACCCAAAATCGCGAAGATGTTAGAGGTATAGACGATGAACGGATTGGTGGTGATCGCGAACACCGCAGGCACCGAATCCACCGCGAACACCAGATCCGCAATCTCGATCAGCACCAGCGCCAGAAACAGCGGCGTCACATAGCGCAGCCCGTCGCGTTTGACGAAAAACGCGTTGCCTTCAAGGCGTTCCGTCACCCGCATCCGCCGCTTTAGAAACCGCAGCACCGGGCCATCGACCGAGTGCTTGCTCTCGTCGATGAACAACATCCGCACGCCGGTAAAGATCAGGAAAGCGGCAAAGACATAGAGCAACCACGCATATTCAGCCACCAAGGTCGCGCCCAGACCAATCATGATGCCGCGCAGCACGATCACGCCCAGAATACCCCAGAACAGCACCCTATGCTGATACATCCGGGGAATGGCAAAACTGCTGAAAATCAACGCGATGACAAACACGTTGTCCATCGCCAGCGTCTTTTCCACCACAAACGCCGTCAGATATTGCGCGGTCGCTTCGGACCCCATCTGCCAATAGACAAAGCCCGAAAACGCCATGCCCAAGGTGATATAGACCGCCGACAAGCGCAGGCTTTTCGCCACGCCAATCTCTTGATCGCCGTTGTTGACCAGCCCCAGATCGGCGGCCAGCAGCACCAAGACGATAGTGATGAAGGTCAGCCACATCCACAGCGGTGTGCCCAAAAATAGTGAAGTGAGAATATCCATACTGTCCTCTGTTCTGCATATCGCGCCAAAGGTCAGCCAAGATTTACGGGCATGACATCGAGCGCACTCGATGCGATCCGACATCACGATGCAACATCGTCAGAGGGGCCCGTCTCGCACTTCACAGGTGGGGCGGGATCGCGGCACTTCAACCCCTTGGATCGAAAATTCTCACGCCTGCGTGAAGGCTTGCGGAAAAAACGCCGCAGCAACGGCCAGCAAAGTCTGCAGCGCCTCATCGACACTATAAGGCTCGGCTTGCGTCACCAGATCCATCCAAAGCCCCTCGCTGGCGACCCGGATCGCCCGTGCCACCCGCTCGGCATTGCCGGTTGGACCCAACAGTGCCGCACACAAACCTTCCAGTTTCGTGACGTATTCCGCATTGTTAGAGCCGCATTTCTCTTGATAGAGCGGCCTGCTTTGCGCCTCGCCCCAGAACGCGCACCACGCTGCCAAGCGTTGCGGCGTGCAGAGTTCCGGGCGGAAATCGGCGCGGATCAGCGCATCCAGTTGCACGCTGGGCTCGGGCGGGGCCGCCGCCAGCGCGCTTTGCCAGTTCTGCACATATTCGTCGGCTAGATAGGTCAGCGTTTCGGCCAGCAGCAGCTCTTTCGACTGAAAGTGAAAGTTCACCAGCCCATGTGACAGCCCGGCCTGATTGGCAACATCGCTCATCGTGATGCGGGCATAGCCCTTGATCGCCAGCACCGCGATGGTGGCCTCGATCAACTGTTCCCGCCGCGCCTCACGCGACAATTTCCGGGGCGGTTTCGGCTTGGTCATTCAATAGGCTTCCGTCGAAATTGGCGGTGTCAGAGCCATTTTCTCAAACACAACTTCCAGCCCCGCGCGCGAAGGCGAGCAACACATCACGCCCGCATCGACGCTGAGATCAGGCGGGAAATACGCCAGCCGCAGCATCTTCCAAACCTCACCCGCCAGATATTGCACCCATACCGCATCACGCACCCGCGTCAGACGAAGCCGCAACTGACCGTTATACGCGGGCAGCGGCATCTGCGACCAATCCGACATGCCATTTGTCACCACCACCGCGAGATGCGCTATACCGCCCACATATTCGATCCCGCATTTCACCCAATGCGTCGCATCGGCGCGGATCATCAACCCGGCTTGGTCATACTGCTGCGAAAAAGCGGCTCTAAACGCCGTTTCGAGACTGAAATCGCCACTGGCAGGCTGGTGCAGGAAATGACCGTTGTGGTGCTGAAAGCCGTAATAGGTGCCGTGCCAGAAATCGGTCTGATCGCCTGTGGTCACATGCAGCCCCGCCCCATCATGGCTGGCCTTGGCGGGCGGGTTGAGCCAATTCAAGTCGGTCCAGTTCATAGCCAGCTCCTTGAATTTGCGCCTGACTGGCGGCTGAAAAGTGTGAATTTTCTCTGAACGGACAATAGGAAATCTTTGTAAATCAACATGTTAAAAAACTGTCCACGCGTGGACACTACTTCAAAAGCCCCTTCAACCCATCCTGATAGGTCGGATAGGCCAGCTTAACCCCCAAATCCCGCTTGATCCGATCATTCCGAACCCGCTTCGATTCCGAATAGAAACTGACCTGCATCGGCGTCATTTCGGCCTCTTCAAACCGCACCGTCGGCGGCTCGGGATAGCCCAGCAAAGCCGCCGCATAGGACAGCACATCCTCGGGCGGGGCGGGGTTGTCATCGCAGACATTATAGATCGCGCCGGGATCAGGATGCCGGATCGAGCCCAGCAGGGTCGCCGCAATATCTTCGACATGGATGCGGCTGAAAACCTGGTTCGCCTTGATCACCCGCCGCGCGGTTCCATCCCGCACCTTCTCAAACGGCCCGCGCCCCGGCCCGTATATTCCGGCCAGCCGAAACACCTGCACCGGCAACCCCGAAGCCAGCCACTGCCGTTCCGCCAGCACCCGCGCCACCGCGCGGCCCGACTGCGGGTTCACTGGGGTGGTCTCATCCACCCACCCGCCCTGATGGTCGCCATAAACTGCGGTGGTGGAAAGATAGCCCACCCATTCCACCCGCGCCGCCATGATCTGATCGCGGGCGGCATGCAGGAATGGATCGCCCGAGCCATCCGGCGCCGCCGAGGCCAAGATATGCGTCGCCTGCGCCAAGGCAGGCCCGATATCGCAGGGCCAGAGCAGCGGCTCCACGCCCTGATCGCGCAGGGTCTCAATCCGGTCGGGCTCTCGCGTGGTGCCGATCACCCGCCAGCCTTGCGGGATCAGCAGGGCGGCCAAGGCGGCGGCGGAATAGCCATGTCCAAGGGAAAGCAAGGTTTTCATCGCGCCTTTATTCCCGTGCAGCCTGAGGATCGCAAGAGCCCAGATGCGCGCAGGCCCGCGTCATCAAGACTTCACTTGCGAAATCGTCCGCTTCGGCCTTAGATGCCCGATCAAAATGAAGAAGATGATATGATGCACGATGAAACCGCTCTGACACCCGAAGCCGCCGACCCTGAATCTTTCACCGATGCCGCCGCCGCCGTCGACCGGCTGGAGGCACTTTATGCCGAGGCCATCGGCTTTCTGTCCCATCATTTCAGCGCCGCCGTCACCGGAGCCAAGCCCGCCACGCGCCTGCGCGCGTTTTATCCCGAAATCCGCCTGACCGTCAGCAGCCATATCAAGACCGACAGCCGCCTTGCCTTTGGTCATGTCGCCAGCCCCGGCACCTATGCCACCTCTGTCACCCGCCCGGACCTGTTCCGCAATTATCTGCTGCAACAGATCAGCCTGCTGATGCAGAACCACAATGTCTCGGTGCAGATCGGCTATTCTGACACCCCGATCCCGGTGCATTTAGCGGTGGCGGGCAATCCCGCAGTGTCAGTGCCGCAGGAGGGCGTGCTGGAGTTTTCGCTGCGCGATATTTTCGACGTGCCGGATCTGGCGACCACCAACGACGATATCGTCAACGGCACCCGCACCCATAATGCCGATGGCTCGCAACCCTTGGCACCCTTCACGGCGCAGCGGGTGGATTACAGCCTCGCGCGGCTGTCGCATTATACCGCGACCGATCCGACGCATTTCCAGAACCATGTACTGTTCACCAACTATCAGTTCTATGTTGATGAGTTTGAGGCCTATGCCCGCACAACCTTGGCCGATGAAGTCTCGGGCTACGTGAGCTTTGTGGCAACTGGAAACCAAGAAATCACTACGCCCGATGGGGTGATTTTGCCCTCGACCAAGACGCCGCAGATGCCGACCTATCACTTGAAGCGCGCAGATGGGAACGGGATTACGCTGGTGAATATCGGTGTCGGGCCGTCCAACGCCAAAACCGCAACTGACCATATCGCGGTGCTGCGGCCCCATGCTTGGCTGATGGTCGGCCATTGCGCAGGCTTGCGCAACAGCCAGTCCTTGGGCGATTTCTGTCTGGCCCATGCCTATCTGCGCGAAGATCACGTCTTGGACGACGACCTGCCGGTCTGGGTGCCAATCCCGGCGCTGGCCGAGATTCAGATCGCTTTGCAAGAGGCGGTGGCCGAAGTCACCCAGTTGGAAGGCTATGAGCTGAAACGCATCATGCGGACCGGCACCGTGGCCACGATTGACAACCGGAATTGGGAGCTGCGCGACAAATCCGGCCCGGTGCAGCGGCTCAGCCAATCCCGCGCGATTGCGCTGGATATGGAGAGCGCGACGATTGCCGCCAACGGGTTCCGCTTCCGCGTCCCCTATGGCACGCTGCTGTGTGTTTCCGACAAACCGCTGCACGGCGAGCTGAAGCTGCCCGGCATGGCCAGCGAGTTCTACAAGACGCAAGTCAGTCGCCATCTGCAGATCGGCATCCGGGCGATGGAGCGGCTGCGTGACATGCCGATTGAGCGGATCCACAGCCGCAAGTTGCGCAGCTTTGAAGAGACCGCCTTCCTCTGACCAAAGCGGTTCAGGTTTACAAGGGATCGGAAATCGCTGCCTCGCACTTCGCGCGAACGCGTTTTCCGATGCTCCCGCTGCCGTGAAAACCTGAACCGCTCTAAGGAAAAGCCTTATTTTAGGCCGAAAGGGCTTGCCATAGGGCGCAAAACCATGAGAAGCCGCTGCATCCGCCATATCAGGGCCCCTGAAGCATGAGGGCCGGAAACAAGGACAAGACGATGAACAAAGCCATGACCAAAACGCAACTGCTGGCCGCTATCTCGGACGCAATGGGTGCGGACAAGAAAACCGCAGCCGCCGCACTGGACGCCGTTGCGGCTGTTGTTGCACGCGAAGTGGCTGCTGGTGGTTCGGTGATGCTGCCGGGTCTGGGCAAGATGGCGTGCCGCGAGCGCCCCGAGCGTCAGGTGCGCAACCCGGCCACCGGCGAGACCGTGACCAAAGCGGCTGACAAGCAAGTGAAATTCGCCATCGCCAAAGCCCTGAAAGACAGCGTGAACGCTTGAAGTCAGACTGCGGTTTGAATCAGGCTGCGGTTTGATTTGGAAAGGGTCGCCCAACGGGCGACCCTTTTGCTTTTCAGTCGTATGATTCTGGCGGTTTGGTCTGGTTTCAGGCCGCTTGCTTCGTCGCCGCCGTATCCGCGGCCAGCACACGCAAGCGGGCAGGGCGGGCCATGCAGCGTGCCACCCAATCTTGAATCAGCGGATCGTCAGGGGTGATATTGCCGAACCAAGCATAGGGCGAATGCACCAACAGGTCGGCTGCGGAAAATGTATCGCCCAGCAGCCATGGGCCCTTCTGCAACGCGGTGCGGATGCGGGCGGCGGCTTCGGCATGGCTGCGGAAGGTGCGCGGGATTCCGGGATGCTCAAGGCCAAGCGCGCCGATCACCAAAACAGGCTCTAACACGCCCTGATACCACGACAGCCAGGTCAGATACTCGCCCCATTGCGGCGATCCGACCGGCGGTGCGAGACCCGCTTCGGGGAACAGCGTGGTCAGATGCAGCATGATCGCGCCGCGTTCGGTGATCAGATGGCCGTCGTGCAACAGCGCCGGAGCCTTGCCTTCTGGGTGCGGATTGGACGGATCGCGACCGCCAGACCCATCCATGCGCAGGATGTCGACAGGACGGATCGCGACCTTGTCGGTGATGCCCATCTCATCCAGCAGGGTCACGATGGCGGATGAGCGCGAGTTCGGGGCGTGGAACAGGGTCAGCATTTTTGTCTCCGTTGTGTTTTTCGATAGGGCCTTTATGCTGCAGGCCTACTGCCAGAAACCGTCAGGATGTTATGGCCAAGTCTGATCGCCTGTTTCGCCTGCTGACCGCGCTGCGCATGTTGCCGCAGCCAGTGACGGCCGCGCGGTTGGCCGAGGAAATGGGGGTGTCAGCGCGCACGCTCTATCGCGACATCGACAGTTTGCGGGCGGGGGGTGCTCTGATCGACGGTGAGGCGGGGGTGGGCTATACGCTGACCGAAGACCCCGCCTTGCCGCCGCAGATGTTCACGCGGTTGGAGGTTGAGGCGCTGGTGCTGGGTCTGGCCGAGGTGCGGCAGATGGGCGATCCGGCGATGGCCAAGGCGGCGGAAGTGGCGATGGCGAAGATCGTGGCCACGCTGCCGGAACGGGTGCAGCGGCAAGCGGTACATGCGGTGTCACGCTCGATCAAGTTTCAGGCCCGGTCTGCGCCGCCCGCGCATGTGGCTTTGTTGCGTGAGGCGTCTTGGGCCGAGCAGGAGATCAGCTTGCGCTATCTGGATATGAACGGCACGCAGACCGAGCGGCGGATTTGGCCGCTGTCGATTGTGTATTTTGATCAGGCGCTGATGTGTCTGGCCTGGTGTTGCTTGCGGCAGGATTTCCGCCGCTTTCATCTGGGGCGGATGCAGGATGTGGTGTTGACCGGCGCAAGCTTTCGCCCCCGCCGGGTGCCTATGTTGCGGGACTATATCGCGCAAGTGCGGACGGTTGCACCGCGTCTGGCCGAGGCGGTGCAGTGATCAGAGCGCCGTAAAGCCTGCGTCCAGACTGGACAAAATCACCTGCACATCCGCCGAGGTCAGCACCAAGGGCGGTGACATGATGATGTTGTTGCCTGAGACCCGCACCATCGCGCCTTCTTTATATGCGGTGGCCTGCACCTTGCCCGGAATGGCCTTGTCGGCGGGCTTTTTCGTTGCCCGATCCGCCACCAGTTCAATTGCGCACATCAAGCCATGTCCGCCGCGCACATTGCCGATCACTTCGTGCTTGGCTTGTAAATCCAGCAGACCTTGGTGCAGTTCGGCCCCCCGTGCGGCGGCGTTTTCTTTGACATTCAGCTTTTGGGTTTCCGCCAAGCAGGCCAAAGCCGCCGCAGCGCCGACCGGATGGCCGGAATAGGTATAGCCGTGGCCAATGGCGGCTTTGCCGGTTTCATCGCTCTCAAACACTTCCGCCACACGCTCCGAAATCATCGTGGCGCCGAAGGGGAAATAGCCATTGGTGATCGCCTTGGCCGTGCAGGCGAAATCGGGCTTCACCCCCCAAAGACGGCTGCCCGTCCACGCGCCAGTGCGGCCGAAGGCGGTAATCACCTCATCCGCGATCAGCAGGATACCGTTTTTGCGGCAGATTGCCTCGACCCCCGGCATAAAGCTTTCATGCGGCAGGATCACACCTCCCGCGCCGAGGATCGGCTCCATGATGAAGGCCGCGATGGTGCTGGCCCCTTGGAAGGCAATCTCATCCTCCAGGGCTTGCAGACACAGTTGCGCCAGCTTGGCCGGATCGCTTTCATTGAACGGATTGCGATAGGTATAGGGTGCGGGAATGTGGTGGCAGCCGGGCAAAAGCGGCTCGTACATGGTGCGGAAATTGGCGTTGCCATTCACCGAAGCGCCGCCCATGTGGGTGCCGTGATAGCCTTTCTTCAACGACAGGAATTTCACCCGCCCCTGATCGCCCCGGATCTTGTGATACTGCCGCGACAGCCGCAGCGCGGTTTCAACCGAGTCTGATCCCCCGCTGGTGAAAAAGGCTCTGACAAGGCCATCAGGCTCGAAAAACCT
This sequence comes from uncultured Cypionkella sp., assembly GCA_964387655.1. Taxonomy (GTDB): domain Bacteria; phylum Pseudomonadota; class Alphaproteobacteria; order Rhodobacterales; family Rhodobacteraceae; genus Cypionkella. The sequence continues at coordinate 26,048 of CAYLYV010000001.1, forward strand.
GCGCAGTTCCTCAGCCAGCTCGATCACACAATCGTTCGAAGTGCCGCGGAAGGTCGAGTAATACGGCAGCCGCTCCATCTGAAGCGTGATCGCATCTTTCACCGGCTGGCAGGAGTAGCCCAGATTGACGTTCCAAAGGCCCCCGACGCCATCGACCACCTCATGCCCGTCAATATCGGTGATCCGCACGCCCTGACCGCCAGTGATGATCGCAGGCGGGTTTTTCAGGCTGTCAGCAGGCGCGGTCATCGGATGCCACATGCTGCGGGCGTTGTTGGCCTTCAGGTAGTTTTCCTCTTTCATCAGCTTTCCTTCCGTCAGGCGGCCAAGCGCCACAGTGTCGCGATATCGGCGGGCAAAGTGCCGCCCCAGAGTGTGGTGATCTCAGTGCCCGCTTGCAGCAGCGCGTAGCGGATCATGCGGCGCTGCGCCTCGCCCATCCGGGTGCCAAGGGCTGCCACCGCCAGCGCGCCACTGCAGCGCCCCAAGGCGTCAAACAGCGGCACCGCCATCGAATGCACATCCGATTCGTAGCCGCCCCGGCTTTCGGCATAGCCCAAACCGCGCACCTCCGCGATGCGGGCGCGCAGGGCGGCGGGGTTGGTCAGTGTCGTGCTGGTCAGTTGCGCCAGCGGTTTTGCCAGCACCGCATTGCGGAAGGCTTCCGGTTGAAACGCCAGCACCGCAAGGCCAGACGAGGTGGCATGAAACGGCAGTGTTTCGGTATCTTCCAGCATAACCTTGGTGGCATGGGCCGCGCTATAGGCATGGGCCAGCGGACGCAGGATATCGGCGATCAGCAGCGATAGGTGCGCGGTCTCGCCGGTTTGCTGCGCCAATGATTGCAGCACCGGCATCGCGGCATCGCGCGTCGGCACCTGCGCCTCGCGCAGCGCCGCCAGACGCAGAACACTGGGGCCAAGCCGATATTCGCGGCTGGTGCCGACCTGCTCGACAAAGCCATTTTCGGCAAGTTCGGTCAGCAGGCGAAAACAGGTGGCTTTGTTCAAGTCGGCCAAACGCGCAATATCCGACAACCCGATCAGCGGTCGTGTCTTGGTGAAGTAATCCAGCAATTCCAGTGCTTTAGAGACAGTACCCATTTTGCGCCCAACATTCTGATCCGACCCCGCAGGTCAGTCCGTTCATTTCAGTTGACAGAATGTCGCGGGTGATGTCAAATAAAATCGAACCAATGGTTCAAATAACAAACCGATGAAATCAACCTATAGCCGCCGCTGAACGGAGGCAGCCAACCGACAGGAAGGGAACGCGCATGAGAAATTCCGCATATCCGGGAGTGCAGCATGTCTGACGCTGGCATTCCTACCAACCAACTGAAGAAAAACTCGCTGGGTGTCGGCGCAATCACCTTCTTGGTGGTCTCGGCAGCGGCACCCTTGACCGGGGCGGGCGGCGGTATTCCGCCCTCGATGCTGTTTGGCAACGGCGCAGGCATCGCCGGCAGCTTTCTGATCGTCACGCTGATCCTACTGGCGTTTTCGGTCGGCTATGTTGCGATGTCACGGCATGTGAAGAACGCAGGGGCCTTCTATGCCTTCGCCGCCCAAGGTCTTGGCGGGCGCTTTGGCGGTGCCGCCGCGATGGTCGCGATCCTGTCCTACAACGCGATGCAGGTTGGCCTGATGGGCCTGCTTGGCGCGGTGGCCTCGGGCACCTTCGCGCAGTTCGGGCTGGAGCTGCCGTGGTATGTCTGGACCTATATCGCCATCGCTTTGGTGGCGGTGTTGGGCTATCGGCAGGTCGATTTGTCCGCCAAAGTCTTGATGCTGCTGGTGCTGGCTGAGTTCGCCATCGTTGTGCTGCTGAACCTGTCGATCCTGATCAAGGGCGGCGCTGCTGGCCTGAACCTGCAACCTTTCACTTGGACCCAGATCACCTCGGGCACACCCTCCATCGGCTTCCTGTTTTGCTTTGCGGGCTTCATCGGTTTTGAGGCCACAACCATCTATTCGGAAGAAGCCAAGAACCCCTCGGTGACGGTGCCGAAAGCCACCTATATTTCGGTATTGGCCATCGGTATTTTCTACACCGTGACCTCTTGGCTGATGACGATGGGCATTGGCGTGGATCAGTTGTTGCCAACACTGCAAGGTTTGCCGGACCCCGCTGCGTTTCTGTTCATTCTGGGGGAAACCTATATCGGCAGCACCCTGACCACGGTGATGGGCGTGCTGTTCATGACCTCGATCTTTGCAGCGGTGCTGGCGTTTCACAACGCTGTGGCGCGGTATAAGTTCGTCGCAGGGCGCGAAGGTATTCTGCCCGATGCGGTTGGCTTTACGCATGTGCGCTTTCAAAGCCCGCATATCGGATCTGTGTTGCAAACCGTGATCGCGCTGGCTGTGGTGTCTTTGTTCGTGGCCAAGGGACTTGATCCGGTGCTGAACCTGTTCGTGTGGATGACCCAGATGGGCACTTTGGGCGTGTTGGGCCTGATGGCCCTGACCTCTTTCGCCGTGATCGCATTCTTTGCCAAGGACGCGATGGGTGAGAGCGTGCTTTCGACCAAAGTGCTGCCTTTGGTCACCGGTGCGGTGATGGCCTATCTGTTCTTCATCATCTTCCGCGATTTTGGCGCACTGACCGGGTCGCAAGGTATGCTGTCTTGGGCGATCCCGGCATTGGTGCCGTTGTTTGGGGTGATTGGTTTTGCCTTGGCTTCGGCCTTGGCCACCCGTGATCCGGCACGGTTCAAGGATTTGGGTAAATCCAAAGCCTGATCTGAAACCCAAGGGGCGGCTGGCAACGGCCGCCCTTTTTCATGCCTAAGGAGTCTCTCATGGCCGCGCCGACCCAAGCCGATATCGATCGTCTCGCCGCTGTTCCAGTGGTTGCGGGCAAGCTGCTGATTGATGGCAAATGGCAGGAGGGTGAGGCGGGGGAGACGGTGGTTTTGTCCCCGATCAACGGGCAACAACTGACCACAACGGCTGCTGCCTCTGCGGGGGATGTGGCGCGGGCGGTGGCTTCGGCGCGGGCGAGTTTTGAGGCTGGCATCTGGTCACGGATGCCGCCCGCTGGCCGTAAGGCCGTGCTGCACCGTTTGGCCGATCTGATTGAGAAAAACAGTCTCGAACTGGCGGTTTTGGGGGTGCGCGACAATGGCACCGACATTGGCATGGCGTTGAAAGCCGAGCCGGGCAGTGCCGCTGGCACCTTCCGCTATTATGCCGAGGCGATTGATAAGGTTTACGGCCAGATCGCACCGACCGCTGACAACATTCTGGCACTGATCCACCGCGAACCTGTCGGGGTTGTGGCGGCGATTGTGCCTTGGAATTTCCCGCTGATGATCGGGTCGTGGAAGATCGCGCCTGCATTGGCTGCGGGCAATTCGATTGTGCTGAAACCAGCGGAAACTGCGTCTCTCACCTTGCTGAAACTGGCCGAATTGGCGCTAGAGGCCGGTGTGCCGCCGGGGGTGTTCAATGTTGTGACCGGGCCGGGGCGGGTGACGGGTGAGGCCTTGGCGCTGTCGATGGATGTCGATGTGATGGTGTTCACCGGGTCGGGGTCAACCGGGCGGCGGTTGCTGGAATATTCGGCGCGCTCCAACCTGAAGCGATGCTATCTGGAACTTGGCGGGAAAAGCCCAAACGTGGTTTTCGCTGATGCCCCCGACCTTGCCGCCGCTGCAAAAGCCGCCGCAACGGCGATCTTCCGCAATGCCGGGCAAGTCTGCGTGGCAGGCTCGCGGCTGTTGGTTGAGGCGTCGGTGCATGATGAATTCGTCTCTATGCTGGCTGTTAGTGCCGAAAATATGCTGATCGGCAATCCACTGAACCTTGCCACCCAGATCGGCGCGGTGAATTCCGATGTGCAGTTGCAGGGCAATCTTGGTTTCATCACCGATGCCGTGAGGGAAGGCGGCGAAATCGTTCTGGGCGGCAATCGTACGCTGCTGGAAACTGGCGGCTATTACATGGAGCCGACCGTGGTGACTGGGGTGCGTCCAGAACACCGCCTTTACCGTGAGGAAGTTTTCGGCCCCATCCTTGCGGTTACGCCGTTCAAGGACGAATCCGAAGCGTTGCGGCTGGCCAATTCCAGCGACTTCGGGCTTGCCTCGGGCGTTTGGACCTCAAACCTCAGCCGCGCGCATCGGATGGTACGAGGGATACGCGCAGGGGTGGTGCATGTGAACACCTACGGCGGGTCAGATAATTCGGTGCCGTTGGGTGGGGTGAAGCAATCGGGCAATGGCCACGACAAGAGTTTGCACGCGCTGGACAAGTATACCGATCTGAAAACCGCCTGGATTCAGCTGTAATAGAGACTGTTTTGGGGAAACTATGGGCAATCGCATCCTGATCGTCGGCACCTATGACACCAAAGACGACGAACTCACCTATCTGGCCGAGGTGATCCGCAAGCAGGGCGGTGAGGCCCTGACGATGGATGTTTCGGTGCTGGGTGATCCGAATGTGCCGACGGATTGGTCAAAGCATGATGTGGTGGCCGAGGCGGGGACGACGATTGCGACGATCATCGCGGCGGAGGATGAAAACGTCGCGATGCAGGCGATGGCGCGGGGGGCGGCGGCTTTGGCGGCACGGCTGCATCGGGAAGGCCGGTTCGATGGCGTGCTGGTGCTGGGCGGGTCGATGGGCACTGATCTCGCGCTGGATCTGTGCGGGGCCTTGCCGCTGGGGGTGCCGAAATATGTGGTCTCCACCGTCAGCTTCAGCCCGATGATTCCCCCTGCGCGGCTGGCGGCGGATATTCAGATGATCCTGTGGGCGGGGGGGCTCTATGGGCTGAACTCGGTCTGCAAGGCCTCGTTGTCTCAGGCGGCGGGGGCGGTGTTGGGGGCGGCGCGGGCGGTGGAGGCTCCGCTGGGCGCGAAGCCGTTGATCGGGATGACCGGGTTCGGCAAGACGGTGCTGCGCTACATGGTGGCCCTGAAACCGGCGCTGGAGGCGCGGGGGTTTGAGGTGGCGGTGTTTCACGCCACCGGGATGGGCGGGCGGGCGTTTGAAAGCCTTGCCGCCGAGGGGGCGTTCGCGGCGGTGATGGATTTCGCACCGCAAGAGGTGGGGAACCATCTGTTTGGCTCGGCAATCTCGGCGGGGGCGGATCGGATGACCGCTGCGGGGCGGGCGGGAATCCCGCAGATGGTATCGATGGGGTGTTATGATCTGATCGACTTCGTGGCATGGCAGCCCCTGCCGGATCCCTTCAAGGACACCCCGGCCCATGCCCACAATCGGCTGCTGACCTCGGTGGTTCAGACCCCGGATCAGCGGCGGCTGGTGGCGCGGGAAATCTGCGGCAAGCTGGCGGGGGCTGCGGGGCCGGTGGTGTTTTTCTTGCCCACGCAGGGCGGGCATGAGTGGGATCGACCGGGGGCTCCGCTGGAGGATGCGGCGGGGTTGGCGGCGTTTTGTGAGGAAATGCGGGCCGCCTGCCCGGCGAATCTGGAGCTGGTGGAATTGGACGCCCATATCAATGATCCGGCGTTTTCGGATGCGGTATTGGCGCGGTTTGATGAGTGGGTGGCGGCGGGAATTGTGAAGGTTTGAATGGCTGTCCACGCGTGGACAAACGGATAGCATATGATATTTCAATAAGTTGCAGGTTCACCTTCACGGTTTGTTAACCTTTGCGCGCAGCAGCGCGCCGCCGCAGGACGCGCGTTTACAGCTCCGCCCGCAGAGCCAAAAAGCTGCGCCAGCTCGGGGGCGGTCAGTGGCTCGGTTGTCAAGGATACGTCCAGAGGCGGCAGATCATTGGGGGAGGCCTGGGCCTCGCCAGAGCTTTCTTGCGCAGGCGGCTGAAGGGGCCGTGGGAGTGGCGGTGTCCGCCGCCAGCACGCGCCCCGGATGGTTCTGCGACGTCACCTCCAGCCGATGCCGGTGGGCTTGGATGGCGGATTGGCTGAGGGGCGTTTTTGCGGGGCGACAGCAAGGTCAGAGACGGGCGCAGCGCGGCCATATTGATGCGGTCAAGGTGCGGATGAATGACGCGCTGGCGAAGGCGGAGATCAGGGTGGCGAAGGCGGGCGGGCTTTGGCGCGGGTTTGCCGTTTGACGCATGGGCTAGAGGCGCGGCGGGGTACGGTCGTGGGCCTGACTTGCCAAGCCGGAGTTTCACCCTCCCGGACCCCCGTGAGTTGTTGTGCGCAGAGGATGACATTTTTAGATAAGTTTTATGGATTTGCTGCGGCGCTGGGTCAGGGCTGGCCGCGCAAAACGGTGACTTGGCCGTCGCGGCATTTGGCGTTAGGCAAGGGGATTGTCTTGCGGAGGGCGCGGATGCTGACGGGTTATCATTTTGCCGACAAAAGGTTGGAGGTGCTGCCCCAGGGCGCGGCGCTGGAACATGCCGAATGGATTGATCTGTTTCGCGCGACGCCGGAGGAAGAAGCCGCGGTGCGGGCTTTGGGTATTGATGTGCCGACGCTGGCGGATATGGAAGAAATCGAAATCTCTAACCGTCTCTACCACGAGGATGAGATTGATTATCTGACCGTGGTTTTGCCGGGGCAGGATGCTTTGGGCGAACAGGTGATGAGCCCGGTGTGCTTTGCAGTGGCGCAGGCGCGGCTGGTGACAGTGCGCCATCATGCGCCGCGTCCGTTTGAGACCTATCCGGCGCGGGCGGGGAAAAGCAGCCTAGGCTGCTCGACGCCGGACCGGATTTTTCTGGGGCTGATCGAGGAAGTGATCGGGCGGCTGGCGGACCATCTGGAAATCGCGGGCACGGGTTTGGATAAAGTGTCACGTCAGACGTATCATCCGGGGGCGAAGGGGCATCAGCAAAAGGATCTGGAAAGCGCACTCAGCAATCTGGGGGCGGAGGGCGAGCGGTTGGGTCGGGTGCGGCTGGCGCTTTTGACTTTGGGGCGGGCGCTGAACTATGTCGATCAGATGCTGGGGCATCGCTTGGGCACGGAAGGACTGGGTTTGGTGCTGAAGGGGCAGTTGCGCGATATTGAGGCGCTGGAGGTGCATGCGGATTTTCTGTCATCCCGGTTGGGGCTGATGTCGGATGCGACGATGGGGCGGATCAACCTTGCGCAGAACACCACGGTGCGGATCGTGTCGGTGGTGGCGGTGCTGTTCAGCCCGCCGACGCTGATCGCCAGCCTCTATGGGATGAACTTTGATGTCATGCCGGAACTGGCGTGGAAACTGGGCTATCCGATGGCGCTGGTGATGATGGTGGCGTCGGCGGTGCTGACCTATGCGTTTTTTAGGTGGAAGGGTTGGCTTTAGCGGTTGGGTTTGCGCGCGATGAGGCCCCGGCTCAAGGCCGGGGCGGCGAGGTATTTGGGGTGAGGGCTGGGTTTAGCGGTCGGTGAACTTAGCCGGGCGCTTTTCGAGGAAGGCGGTCATGCCTTCCTTTTGGTCTTCGGTGGCGAACATTGCATGGAACAGGCGGCGTTCGTGCAGCAGGCCCTCGCGCAGGGTGGTTTCCTCGGCGCGGTTAACGGATTCCTTCGCGGCACGCACGGAAATGGCGGATTTGGCGGCGATTTTGGCGGCGGTTTTCAGCGCCTCGTCGATCAGATCAGCGGCGGGGATGATGCGGCTGACGAGGCCCGCGCGCTCGGCCTCGGCGGCGTCCATCATGCGGCCGGTCAGGTTCATCTCCATCGCTTTGGCCTTACCGATGGCGCGGGTCAGGCGCTGGGTGCCGCCCATACCTGCGATGATGCCGAGGTTGATCTCGGGCTGGCCGAATTTGGCGGTGTCGGCGGCAAGGATGAAATCGCACATCATGGCGAGTTCGCAACCGCCCCCCAGTGCGAAGCCTGCAACAGCGGCGATGATCGGTTTGCGGATGCGCTGGATGGCTTCGGTTTCGGGGCCGAAAATGTCGCCGACGAAGGCTTCGGCGAAGGTTTTTCCTGCCATTTCGCGGATGTCGGCGCCTGCGGCGAAGGCTTTTTCCGATCCGGTGATGACGATGCAGCGCACGGCTTCGTCACTGTCCATCGCCTGTAGGGTGGTGGCGAGTTCGGACATAAGCTGTTGGTTTAATGCGTTTAAGGCCTCGGGTCGGTTCAGGCGGATCAGAGCGACATGGTTTTGGGTTTCGATCAGCAGGGTCTCGGGCATGTCGGTTCCTTAGATTTGGCAGGTGGGGCAGTAGAAGGACGAGCGCCCCGATTGCACCATGCGGGCGATTGTCGCGGTGCAGCCGGGGGTTTGGCAAGGCTGACCCTCGCGACCATAGACGGCGAAGGCTTTCTGGAAATAGCCCAACTCGCCATCGGTGCGGCGGTAGTCTTTCAGGCTGGAGCCGCCTGCCTCGATGGCCTCCAGCAGGACTTCGCGGATGATCGGCACCAGCGCGCCTGCGTTTGCGATGCTTCCGGCGCGGGTGTTGGGGGCGATGCGGGCGCGGTAGAGCACTTCGCAGACGTAGATATTGCCAAGGCCCGCGACGAGATGCTGATCGAGCAGGGCGGATTTGATCGGCGTGTTGCGGTTTTGCAGTTTGGCCGAAAGGTAAGTTTCGTTGAAGGTGTTTCCCAGAGGTTCGGGGCCGATTTCAGCAAGCAAAGGGTGGGTTTCCGCTGTGGCCGTGGGCAGCAAATCCATCGCGCCAAAGCGGCGGGCGTCGTTGAAGGTGACGCGCGCGCCGCCTTCCAAGTGCAGCACGACATGATCGTGTTTTTCGGGGGCGGCATGGTCATGGAAGAAATCGCCCAAAGTGATGCCGGAGACCAGCATACGGCCTGACATGCCAAGATGGATCAACAGGGTTTCACCGGAGGACAGATCGGCGAGGATGTATTTTGAGCGGCGGCGCAGGGCGAGAACGCGCTTGCCCGTTAGGCGCTGGGCCATATTGGCGGGCAAGGGCCAGCGCAGATCGGGGCGGTTGACCTCGGCCCGTTCAATCAGGCGGCCTTCCATGGCGGGCAGCAGACCTCGGCGGACGGTTTCGACTTCGGGCAGTTCGGGCATGGAACCTCGGGTGACAGATCGGCGCATTGAGGCTTGCGCCGCGCGTGCCTATAAGGGGGGTGCAATCACAGGACGGCAAGAGATGAACGACAGCACCACGCATTTCGGCTATCAAACCGTGCCCGAGGCCGACAAGGCCGGGATGGTGCATGGCGTGTTCACGCGGGTCGCCAGCAAGTATGACATTATGAATGACCTGATGTCAGGCGGGATGCATCGCTTGTGGAAAGACGCGATGATGGATTGGCTGGCACCCCGGCCCGGTCAGCGGCTGCTGGATGTGGCGGGCGGCACGGGCGATGTGGCGTTTCGGTTCATGAAGCGGGCGGAGGGATCGACGGCGGTGGTCTGTGATCTGACCGAGTCGATGCTGGTGTCAGGGCGGCAGCGGGCTGAGGCTGATCAGATGGCGGCGCGGCTCGACTGGGTGGTGGGCGATGCGATGGCGCTGCCGTTTGCGGATAATTCCTTTGATGTTTACACGATTTCCTTTGGCATCCGGAATGTGACGCGGATTGGCGATGCTTTGAAGGAAGCGTTTAGGGTGTTGCGCCCCGGCGGGCGGCTGATGGTGCTGGAGTTTTCGCGGATTCCCAATGACTTGGCGCAATGGGTCTATGATAAATATAGCTTCAATGTCATCCCGGTGATGGGGCAGGTGGTGGCTGGCGACCGCGACAGCTATCAGTATCTGGTGGAGTCGATCCGCAAGTTTCCTGAGCAAGAGGCGTTTGCGGCGATGATCCGCAGCGCTGGGTTCGATCAGGTGAAATATCGCAATCTGAGCATGGGCATCGCGGCGCTGCACTCGGGCTGGAAGCTGTGAGAGGACCGCATAATATCTGGCGGCTGATCCGCACCGGGGCAACGTTTGAGCGCACCGGCGCGATGGCGGTGGCGCTGGAGGCGATGCAGGTGACGCCGCGCCTGCGCTTTGCCGCACGACTGTTGGGTTGGCCGTTCAAATGGCTGGGGCTGAAGGGCGATACCAGCTTGCCGCCGGTGACACGGGCGCTGACGGCTTTGGGGCCGGCCTATATCAAGTTTGGGCAAATTCTGTCGACAAGGCCCGATATCGTCGGTGAAGAACTGGCGATGCAGTTGAAATATCTGCAAGATAAGCTGCCGCCCTTCCCGACAGATGTGGCCAAAGCGATGGTGGCGGAAGAATTGCGCCTGCCGGTGGATGAGGTGTTTTCCAGCTTTTCCGAGCCTGTGGCGGCGGCCTCGATTGCCCAGGTGCATCGCGCGACGCTGCGCAGCAATGGCCAGGATGTGGCGGTAAAAGTGCTGCGTCCGGGGATTGAGCGGGCGTTTCGCCGCGATATCGACGCGTTCTATTTCGCGGCGCGGACGATTGAATTTCTGTCCCCCTCGTCGCGGCGGCTGCGTCCGTTGGATGTGATCACGCATTTTGAAGGCGTGGTGCTGGGTGAGCTGGATTTGCGGCTGGAATCCTCGGCGGCTTCGGAATTTGCCGATAACACCAAGACTGACGCCGGGTTTCAGGTGCCAAAAGTGGTCTGGGATCTGTCGGGCCGTTCGGTGATGACGCTGGATTGGGCCGAGGGGATTAACCTTGCCGACAACGCGGCGCTGGATGCGGCGGGTCTGGATCGCAAGGCTTTGGGCGGCAGGGTGCTGCAACTGTTTCTCAGCCACGCTTTGCGCGACGGCTTTTTTCACGGCGACATGCATCAGGGCAATCTGAAGGTGGCGGCGAATGGCAATTTGATCGCCTATGATTTCGGCATCATGGGGCGGATTGATGAATATACCCGCCGCGTCTATGCCGAAATTCTGATGGGCTTCATCGGTCGCGACTATCGCCGGGTGGCAGAGGTGCATTTTGAGGCGGGCTATGTGCCGCCCGACCGCGACATTGACGAATTTGCGCGGGCGTTGCGCGCAGTGGGAGAGCCGATCTTCGGGCTGGAGGCGACACGGGTGTCGATGGCGCGGCTGTTGTCTTATCTCTTTGAAGTGACAGAGCGATTTGGCATGGAAACCCGCACCGAGCTGATCTTGTTGCAGCGCACCATGGTTGTGGTGGAAGGTGTCGCGCGCAGCCTGGACCCGAATATCAACATCTGGCAGGTCGCCAAACCGGTGGTGGAAACCTATGTCAGCCGCAATGTTGGCCCGCTCGCGATGCTGCGCGATCTGGCGCAGACGGCGCGGGTGCTGGCGCGGTTTGGCCCGCGCTTGCCGCGACTGGTAGAGGCGGCTTTGATCGCGCAAGCCGAGAGCCCGCCGCCGGTGAAACCCCGGCCCCGGTTGCTGGTGCTGCGGCTGGGTGTGGCGGCGTTCGTGGTGTTCACGCTGGGGATTTGGTTGGGGCATACCCTTTAGCTATGGCACGCGCAGTGCGGTGATTTCGGTGGCGTTCACCTCTACCCCGCCCGCCAAAACCAGCGTTGGGCCATTGGCACCGCCACGGGCTTCCAGAATTTTTGCGTAGGATTCGACGGCTGCGGCCTCGCCCAGCTGCTGTTCGCCACTATAGCTTTCCAGACTGAGGGAATAGATGCCATTCGGCAGCGGATTGCCCGCAGCATCTGCGCCAAGCCATTGATAGGTGCCGCCCTTTAGCGAGACATCTTCGCGGGAGATCACCTGATCTTGCGCATTTTTCACCACCAGAACCGCGCGATCGGCATGGGTTTTCGGTTGATAGCTGATGGTGACGGGATCATCCCCCAGATAGACCGGGGCGGCCGAGCGGGCCTCTTGCCCGACCCAAGCCGCCAGTTGCGCCATGCCCAGAACGCCGAACTGGCTGGTCAGCCCTTCGAGCAGTTGATTGGTTTTGGTCTGCTGCTCGACCCCCGAAAAAGTCGCCAGTTGCACCGCATAATCTGCCGAATCAATCGGCTTCGTCGGGTCTTGGTTCTTCATCTGCGTCGTCATCATCTTCAGAAACGTATCAAAATCTGCCGAGATGGCAGCTTTGGAGGGCGTTCTACTGGCTACGGTCTGGGCGGCGGTGACAGTGGAGGTTTCCATCGGATGCTCCTTTCAAGGGCTTTTTGAGGTTCACTGGATTCATGTACTTTCGCATTCGCGATAGCTTCAGAGGCGCAGGTTAAGTCCCTGCCCGGAGGGTGCGGCAGCGGGAGCAGGCAGAAGTCGTGACGTGGGGTGCGCTTCGACGATGTCTGCGTCGAACAGTGCAGCAAGTTCGGGTTGTGGCATGGGGGATTTTTGTTGCTGACCCCATTGGCCGAAGTTGAGCGAGGCTTGTGAAAACCCAGATTGACGGAATTCCTGCAGCAACTGATCAGAGTGCCGCCGCAGCAGATCAAGGGTTTCCGGACGCTCGGCGCTGAGCAGGATGCGGACGGTTTCACCGTGCTGCTGGATCTGAAACTTGACGTGACCGAGTTCCTCGGGCTGCAGCAGAACATCCACACCACCGGTTTTCGCGGCGGCGGCGGCGTGGTGGAGGAACTGTGCGGGAACAGCAGTGGCGAGGGAGGGCAGCAGGGCTTGCGTTTGTACCGTTTGGTGCGGGGAGATCGGTTGCAGTGCCGGGTTTGCCCGCGGGGGAAGCTGATCGGGGGGAGGCTGGAGCAGGGTTTGATCCGATGATGCTGGGGGCGGATTGGGGGTTACGGCAGCATCGGGGGTTGGTTTGGGCGTCATGGCTGGGGATGACCGTATCGAAGCTGGCTCGGCTGACTGTTGGGGAGGCGTGATGTCAGCGAGGGGCGCTTGCAGCGTTGGGCTGTCAGCGGCTTGCGGGGACAGTGCCACATTTTCTGACGGGTTTGGCGAAGAAAATAGTTTGAGATCAATGCTATGGATCTCAGGCGGCGCGGATGCAGAGGGGGAGGTATCCACTTTGGGGCTATCCGTTTTGGGCCCGCGTGCATCAACCCGCATCCGATCAGGTGAGGTGTTTGGTTTGGGGCGCACCTTGAGCGGCACAGCAACTTGAAGACGGGTTTGCCATGCGGATTCTGCGGGGGAAATGCTTGACCTGGGCTGCTCTGGCACTGGGGGTGGCGGAGGGACTTGGATAGGGTCCTCCGGGGTTTGAGCGGCCAAAACATGAGCGGGAAACGCTTGAAGCGGGGGGGCGGTTGCTTCGGCGCGCAGGGGGGCGAGCGTCATCGCAGGATGGTTTAGGCGGGTGGGTTTATTGGTGGGCTGATCGGCCGTTTGCGCCGGGGCGATGATTTCTGCGGCAGTGATTTGTGGAGCCAAGGCTGCGGCGGCGACACTGGTCTTCGCGATGATCACTGTCGGGGCGGCTATTGATTTGCCTACGAGGGCGCTGGCGTTTTGTGGTGGCGGTGTCGGTGTCGGAATAGGGATAGGGGCGTTGACGGGGCGGGTGATTGCCTCGGCAGGAGCGGTGTGGCGCGGTTTTTCGGGGGATGTGATAGGAGCCGAGGGTTCGCCCGTCGTAAGCGGCAGGTCTGGTTTTGAGATGCTGACAGCCGGGATTTCCACAGCCCCGAAAGTCGTAGGCTGCGGTTTGTTTTCTGGTGTCAGCACCAAGGGCAATGTGGTGGAGATCGGCGTCGTCTGCGGGACAGTCGGCGCAGAGGTCAGCGCTGATGGACTTAGTTCTGTTGGAACGACGGCTGTTGGATATGTGGCGGCTGCATCGGGGGGCGAAATAGGCGGAGCCGTTAGAACTGGCCCCGCCGCCAGAATCGGCGGGGTTTGCAGAATTGGCTGGGTGGGCATGACCATGCCGGCAGCAAGGCAGGCTTCGGCGGTTACGGCTGTGGTGGGCGGGCTTGGGCTGTCATCCTGCGCCGCAAGCGCTGCGAGAAAGCCCGGAGCATCCGAACGATCCTCGGCCAATCCGCGCGGGCCCAAAGCCAGAATATGTAAATCTTGATGGATTGTGGGAATCATCTCTCACCGACTTCTGCCGCTCTGGCCCCCTTTATTCCGCTGATTGGTTACCACCTGTTTACCGCCATCGCCGATACTAGGAAAAATCCGAACGATCAGGAGCCTTTGATGGACATCTCCTCAACCCTACCCACGCCACTCTTGCGCAAGTCTGCCGATGACAATCCGATGATGGGGCAGGCCAAGGCATTGGAGGCCAGTTTTCTGTCAGAAATGCTGGGATATGCCGGGGTTGGCAAAACGCCGGAGGGTTTCGGCGGCGGCATTGGCGAGGATCAGTTTGGGTCTTTCCTGCGCGATGAACAGGCCCGGCAGATGGTGGAAAACGGCGGCATCGGGCTGGCCGAGCAAGTATTTCACGCACTGACGAAGGGTCAAGATCATGCAGGCTGAGATCCAGATTGAAGGCTTGATGGACGCGATGCACGCGGCGATTCTGGCGGCGGATTATGACACGTTGGGGCAGATATCGCCCGAGTTGGATGCGGCATTGGCCAATTTGCCTCCGCATTTGGGGGAAAAGATCCTGTGTCGGCTGCAACGCAAAGCCGAGCGCAACGCGACCAGTGCGGGGGCTGCGGCAAAGGGCGTGCGCGCGGCCATGCAGCGGCTGAAGGATGTGCGGCAAATTGCAAGCGGGCTGGTGACTTATGACGAGAACGGTCAACGTCCGGGCCCGAGTGGTCAGCGCGATCTGTCGCGGCGGTTGTGAAGGTTTGCTTCAAATCCGCTGCATATGGTCGGGCGACATTAGAACTCTGTTAGAACTTCTGGCTGTTTATTCAACCTGCATCCCACGACGGGGTGGCGCATCTGGGGCAGGCCTTTGGGTGCAGCGGGTAGAACGCCAAATCAGCCATCGCAAGATGGCGCACCATGCTGGGCGCAAAGCGCAGGCAGATCGCGAAGGAACAGTCTATGTCGTCCATTTTGACCAATACCAGTGCCATGGTCGCGCTTCAGACCATGAAAAGCATCAACCACAACATGAACAAGACCCAGTCGGAGATTTCGACGGGTAAATCGGTTGCCAACGCCAAGGATAATGCGGCGGTCTGGGCGATTTCCAAGGTGATGGAATCTGATGTCGAAGGCTTCAAGGGGATCTCGGATAGCCTTAATCTGGGCTCGTCGACGCTGACGGTGGCGCGCGAAGCCTCGGAAACCGTGACGGGTCTGCTGACACAGGTCAAAGGCAAGATCGTGGCGGCACAAGGCAGCAACGTCGACCGCACCAAGATTCAAACCGATATTGATGCGCTGAAAGGCCAGATCGATTCGGTGGTGGGGGCGGCACAGTTCAACGGGCTGAATCTGATCAACGGCTCACAAACCTCGGTGGATGTGCTGTCTTCGCTGGATCGCAGCGGCACCGGAGTGACCTCGTCTTCGATCACGGTGAACGCCCAAAACCTTTCGACGGGGGCATATGCGGCCAATGATGTGTTCGGGGCCTCGACCGGGGGTACGGTTTCCACCGATGCGGATACTTTCGTGCTGACGCTGGATCAGGGCGGTGGCACCGACGATATCACCATCCAAGATGGTGCAACCGCTTGGGCGGCGGGTGACAAGGTCAGTATGCGGATCGGCGACAAGACTGCATCTTACACCGTGTCGGCCAATGATGTGACCAGCGGTGCCAACACCATCGCCGATCTGGTGGCGGTAGGGATGAAAAACGCCATCGACGCGCTGGGGGTTTCCGGCCTGACGGTGGATTACGACTCGGGCAGCCCCGGTTTGCTGTCTTTCACCAACGCCGGCACCAAAGATCTTTCGGTCAGCGGTCAGTTCAAGAACGCCTCCTCGGGCGGGCTTGGCGCGCTGGCGTCGATTGACGTCACCACCTCCTCTGGTGCAGCGACGGCCTTGGGCAGTATTGAAGCGATGGTGCAAACCTCGATTGATGCGGCCTCTGAATTTGGCTCGTCGCAAAAGCGGATCGAGATTCAGGCGGATTTTGTTGGCAAACTCTCGGACGCGTTGAAGGCAGGCATCGGCACTTTGGTGGATGCTGACATGGAAGAAACCTCGGCGCGGCTGCAGGCACTGCAGGTGCAACAACAGCTGGCGACGCAATCGTTGTCGATTGCCAACCAGCAACCGCAGAACATCCTGGCTCTGTTCCGTTGATAGAGGTGGCCGGGGGCGATCACGCCTCCGGCCCCGTTCTCTGACCCTCAGATTTCCAGGAAGGAAAGCCCGTGACAGCTCACTTTACGGCGGCGCGCTCGGTCTATGCACGGCCCGAGGCACCGCAAAAGACCGCCCGTTCGCTTGAATATGAACTGCTGGCCCGTATCACCAAGCGCTTGTCGCAAGCCGCCGCCGCACGGCGCGACAATTTCCCCGGACTGATCGCCGCTTTGGATGAAAACCTGCGGCTGTGGTCGACTTTGGCATCGGACGTGGCCGATTCTAGCAACAGCCTGCCGTCAAAATTGCGCGCGCAACTGTTCTATCTGTATGAATTCACCAATCTGCACAGCCGTGCGGTGCGCAATGACAAAGGCTCGGTTGAGGTGTTGGTGGACATCAACACCGCCGTGATGCGTGGCCTGCGCGGCGATGGGGGTGGGGTATGAGTGGCCTTGTCCTGAAACTCGGGCCGCATGAGCGGGTGTTGATCAATGGGGCGGTGATCGAGAATGGCGAGAAACGTTCGCGGCTGGCGATCATGACACCCAACGCGAACATCCTGCGGCTGCGCGATGCGATCCACCCTGAGCAGGCCGGAACTCCAGTGCGGCGGGTGTGCTATCTGGCGCAACTGGTGTTGTCGGGCGATACGTCGGCAAAGGATGCGCGGCTACCACTATTGCGCGGGATTGAGCAGTTGAGTCAGGTCCTGGTGGACCACGACAGCCGTTTATTGCTGGCGCAGGCGACAGCCGCAGTGCTGGAGGATCAGCATTATCAGGCGTTGAAGGCACTGCGCGGTTTGCTTCCGCGTGAAGAACGTCTGTTCGCGGCCCATGCCTCATGAGCTATACCCCAGCCATCCCGCTGAGCGGTTATGCGGGCTGGGCGTATCTCAAGCGCACGATGGCGACGCAGACCAAGGCTTTTAATTCTGCGCCGGAAGTGAAAAGCGATGAGGCGTATTTTCGCGCCAATATCAGCAAGATCAAAACGGCGGCGCAACTGGTCGATGATCGGCGGTTGCTGAAGGTGGCATTGGGGGCGTTTGGGCTGGAGAAGGATGTTGAGAATAAGTTCTTCATCCAAAAAGTGCTGCAAGACGGCACGCTGAAAACCGGAACCTTGGCCAATAAGCTGGCGGATAAGCAGTATCAGAAACTGTCGCAGGCGTTTGGTTTTGGCGATTACGCGGTGCCCAGCACGCAGATTTCAACCTTTGCCGACGGCATCATTTCGGCCTACCAAGCGCGGCAGTTTGAGGCGGCGGTGGGCGCGCAGAATGATGATCTGCGGCTGGCGCTGAATGCGCAGCGCGAACTGCCGAAACTGGCTGCGAAAACCAGCAGTTCAGAGAATACCAAATGGTTCATCGTGCTGGGCAATGCACCGCTGCGCAGCGTTTTTGAAAAGGCGCTCGGCCTGCCAACCAGCATTGGCACACTGGATTTGGATCGGCAGTTGGCGGCGTTCAAAGCCAAGGCCAAAGCGCAACTGGGCACCGATGCGATTGCCGATTTCACCGATCCGGCTAAGGTGGAGGGGCTGATGCGGCGGTTTCTGGTGCGGTCCGAAGCGCAGAGTTTTGCGCAGTCGGGCAGCGGCAGTGCAGCGCTGTCGATCATGCAGCAAATTTCCAACAGTGTCAGGTCGCGCTATACTTAACGCCCATCGCAGCGGCGAGACGGGAGAAACTGCCCGCAATGCCTTCCAGCGGCGCATTTTCGGCAAGAAAGCCGTCAAGCACAGGCCAGACCTTGATTGCCGCGTCGACCAAAGGATCGGAACCCTTGGCGTAAAGCCCAGCTTGGATCATCATCTCGGCCCGATCCCATGCGCCCAAAAGCTGGCGGGCTTGCGCGATCAGGGCGTTTTCCGCCTCGGTCGCGGCTTCGGGCAGACTGCGCGAGACGGAACGCAAGAGGTCGATGGCGGGATAGCGGCCACGCTCGGCGATTTTGCGATCCATCACCACATGACCGTCCAAAACGCCACGCAGAATGTCGGCGATGGTTTCCTCCATATCTGAACCCGCTACCAGCACCGAGAACACTGCCGTAATGTCACCTTCGCCCTCCGGCCCCGGCCCGGCGCGCTCGGCCAAGGACATGATGGCTTGCGCGACCGAGGGCGGATAACCCCGCAGCGCTGCCGTTTCGCCCGAGGCCAAGGCCACCTCGCGATGCGCCTCGGCAAAACGGGTGATCGAATCGGCGAGATAGAGCACATGCAGACCTTGAGCGCGAAAATGCTCGGCCACTGACATCGCGGCCATCGCACAACGCCGCCGCGCCAGGGCGGATTGATCGGAAGTCGCGGTAACCAGAACCGAACGTTTCATGCCCTCCGGCCCCAGAACCCGTTCGACAAACTCCCGAAGCTCGCGCCCGCGTTCGCCAACCAGTGCGATCACCACCACATCCGCATTCACCCCCCGCGCGAATTTCGCCAGCAGTGAGGATTTGCCGACGCCCGACCCCGCAAACAGCCCGATCCTTTGGCCGCGGACCAAAGGCAGAAGCGTGTCGAAAATGGCAACACCAGTCGATAACCGCTCCCCCAGCCGCCGACGTTGGGCAGCCGCAGGGGCCGCAGCACGCAGAGGCCGTTCTAGCGCGCCGCGAAACAGCGGGCGGCCATCCATCGGTCGCCCGTAAGGATCGACGATGCGGCCGATCCAGCTATCCTCGGGCGCAAGGCCAGCGGCACCCAACAATTCCACCTCGGCCCCCATTGCGAGGCCATCAGGGGGGCCTTCAGTCAGCACGATCAGACCCTGCGGCGAGAGATTAAGTACCTCCCCCCCCAAGCAGCCGGCGATCATAACCCGGTCGCCCTGCCGCGCTTGCCGCTCCAGCCCGGTGATCCGCACGATGCCGCGCGCGACCTCTGCAACCCGGCCCAGAGGGCGGGCGGCATCCACGGTTGCGATTTCTGCGCGTAAACCTGCAAAAACTTGGTCCATCAGATTCTCTCTTTGTTCACCGCTTACCCTTTCTAAAGGAATCACCCTTAAGCCTTAGTGAAGCGATGCAGGGAGAATCCCGATGTTTGAAAAACTTCAGCTGACCAGTATGGCCAATGCGATGGCAGAACGCGCCGGTGCCCGGATGGGGGTGACCGCACAGAACATCGCCAACGCCGATACGCCCGGTTATAAGGCGATGGACCTGCCGTCGTTTGCCGAGACTTATCAGGACAGCGGCACGGCCATGCGGGTGACGCGGGCGGGGCATATGACGGCCGAAGATCAGGCCGCAGAGCCGATGTTGCGCCGGGCCAAAGGTGCGGGCGCGCCCAACGGCAACACGGTTTCGCTGGAACAGGAAATGGTCAAAACCGCGACGATCCGGCAAGATCACGACATGGCCTTGGCGATCTATCGCAACACCTCCGAGATCATTCGCGCTAGCTTGGGGCGGGCGCGATAGATGGGTGATCTTTCCACCTCTTTAAGTTTCGCCGCCTCTGGAATGGAGGCTCAGGCGCAACGGCTGCGGCATGTTTCGGAAAACATCGCCAATGCTGACACTCCGGGATACCACCGAAAACTGGTGGGTTTCCGTGAGGCTATGCAGACGGGCTTGGTTGAAACCACGCCCGTGCATCTGGATGAAAGCCCGCTGACAAGCGTGTATGATCCGGGCAATCCGCTTGCGGATGCCAGCGGTCACTATGATGGGTCGAACGTCGATCTGGTGATCGAAATCGCTGACGCGCGCGAAGCGCAGCGCAGCTACGACGCAAACCTCAAGCTGTTCGATCAGGCGCGGCAAATGACGCAGAGCCTGTTCGAGCTCTTGCGCAGATAGGAGATCCAGAATGGATATCAGAACATCGCTTGCCAGCCAGACCTATGCCTTGGCGCGATCCGCAGCGGCACCAGAACCCGCTGCGGACAGCGCCGAGGCGATGGTTGGCCGGGTGATCGGCAGCTTTGCTGACACTTTGGCGCAGGGCGAGCAAACTGCCCAAGCCGCGATGACCGGAAATGCCGATCCACATGCTTTGGTGCAGGCCCTGGCAAGTTCGCAACTGGCCGTCGAGACGGTGGCGACGGTGCGCGACAAGGTGGTCGAGGCCTATCAGGAAATCCTGAGGATGCCGGTATGAGCGACCAGACGATTTACGACATTTTGCGCCAAGGCCTGTGGGTTGCCGTGCTGATGTCGGCACCACTGCTGGGGGTGGCGCTGATCGTGGGGGTCGTCATCGGGCTGTTTCAGGCGCTGACCTCGATTCAGGAAAACACCCTGACGTTTGTGCCGAAAGTGGGCGCGATGCTGGTGGTGTTCTGGGCCTCGATGAGTTTCATGACCGCCACGCTTGTTGCCTTCTTTCACGACCGGATCATTCCGATGATTGCGGGAGGCTGAGATGGACGCCGCAAGTTACACGACACTGACCCGGCAATCCGGGCTGATGCGCGAAATGCAGGTGGTGGCGAACAACATCGCCAATATCTCAACCACCGGATTTCGCCGAGAAGGTGTTGTTTTTGAAGAATATGTCAAAGGTGTAGGCGATGGCCCCTCGCTGTCGATGGCGACGGGCGATGCGCGGGTGGTCGATCTGACCCAAGCAGGCATTGCCCAAACCGGCGGCACGTTTGATCTGGCTATTCAGGGCGAAGGCTTCTTTCAGGTGCAAAGCCCGGATGGTCCTCGGCTGACGCGGGCGGGCAGTTTTACGCCCTCGGCCACCGGGGAGTTGGTGACGAATGATGGCTTCCCGCTGCTCGACGAGGGCGGCACGGCGGTGGTGATCCAGCCCGGGGTGGGCCAAGTGGCGATTGCGCAGGATGGCTCGGTCTCGGCAGATGGTGCGCCTTTGGCGAAGATCGGGTTGTGGCAACCGGGTGATCCGCTGAGCCTGCAACATCAATCCGGCACGCTGTTTTCGGCGGATTCTCTGCAGCCCGCGACCGGTGGGACGATCATGCAAGGCTATCTGGAAGACAGCAATGTGCAGCCGGTGCAGGAAATCGCCCGGATGATTGAGGTCCAGCGCGCCTATGAGTTGGGACAGAGTTTCATGGACCAGGAAGACAAACGCATGCGCGGCGTGATTGACACGCTGGGCCGATAGGAGATCACGATGAACGCCCTTCAAATCGCAGCCACTGGGATGAGCGCGCAACAGATGCGGGTGGACGTGGTGGCCAACAACCTCGCCAACATGTCGACCACCGGGTATAATCCGCGCCGGGCCGACTTTGCTGACCTGCATTATCAACAGCTTGCGCGACCGGGAACGGTTTCGGCGCAGGACGGCTCTGTGCTGCCGACCGGGGTGCAGATGGGTTTGGGGGTGCGGCCTTCGTCGGTCTCGGTGGTGTTGGGGCAGGGCACTTTGACGCCAACGGGCGGCGATCTGGATGTGGCGATTGAAGGCAAGGGCTATCTAGAGGTAACCCTGCCCACGGGCGGCACCGCTTACACTCGCGATGGTGCGCTGAAGCGCACGGCGGATGGGTTGATTGTGACCAATGACGGCTTTCAGGTCTCGCCCGGCCTCACCATTCCGTCGGATGCGCGCGATATTTCGATCAACGCCAATGGCGAGGTTTACGCCAGCTTTAGCAATCAGGTGCAACCACAGTTGTTGGGCCAGCTGAGCATGGCTGGTTTCACCAATGATAAGGGGCTTGAGGCGATCGGCTCGGATTTGTTCGTCGAAAGCCCGGCCTCGGGGCCTGCCAACGTCAGCACGCCGGGCTTAGATGGCTTGGGCACGCTGCGGCAAAGCTATCTGGAGGAAAGCACGGTGGATTCCGTGCGCGAAGTGACTGAGCTGATCAAGGCGCAGCGCGGCTACGAGCTGAACGCCAAGGTGATCACCGCCGCCGACCAGATGCTGTCGGCTACCACGCAGGTGCGGTGATGTGGCGGTTTTTTCTGATTTTGCTCGCGTTTCCCGCACTGGCCGATAGCGTTGTTGCCACCCGCACCATCCGTGCCCATAGTCTTTTGTCAGCGGAAGATATGACGCTGGTGGCGATGGATATTCCGGATGCGCTGACGGATAGCAGCGCTGTGATTGGTCAAGAAACCCGCGTCGCGATCTATGCGGGTAAGCCGATTCTGCCCGCGCAAATCGGCCCCAGCGCGATTATCGCGCGCAATCAGATCGTGCCGCTGTCCTACAGCGCGGGGGGCTTAAGCATTCTGACCGAGGGTCGCGCGCTGGCACGCGGTGGGGTTGGTGAAACCATTGAAGTGATGAACCTGACCTCGCGCACAAAGGTTGCAGGCCTGATTGGCCCTGACGGCGTGCTGCGCGTCGGCCCCTCTTTCTAACGGAGCAATCATGCGTCTTATGCTTATGTCCCTGACCCTGCTGACCGCCTGTGGCCGGTTGGAACAGGTCGGCCGTGCGCCGGATTTCACCCCGCTGGAGGGCAGCTACCAACATCACGCGATGTATTCAGCGCCGTTGCCCGAAAACGCGCCGCAAAATGGGCCGACAGATGCGTCCTCGCTGTGGACCGCGGGCAGCAGTTCGCTGTTTGGCGACAGGCGGGCGGCGCGCACCGGCGATATTCTGACCGTGGTGATTGAGATCAACGACAGCGCCGAGATCAAGAACGCCTCGGGCCGCAGTCGGGCCGGGTCGGACAAAATGGCTGTACCGTCGCTGTTTGGCGTGCCGGAATCGGTCAACCCAGACCTGCCTGACGGGGCTACTTTGGACGATGCGGTGAATACCTCGTCCTCGTCCAGCTATAAGGGCGACGGCTCCGTCAAGCGCAATGAAAAGCTGACCTTGCGGGTGGCGGCGACGGTGGTGGAGCAACTGCCGAATGGCGTGCTGCGGATTGAGGGCCAGCAGGAGGTGCGGGTGAACTTTGAGATGCGGGTTTTACTGGTGACGGGCTATGTCCGCCCCGTCGATATCTCACGCCAGAACGAGATCACCTATGACAAGATCGCCGGCGCGCAGATTTCCTACGGTGGGCGCGGGCAGATCACCGATGTGCAGCAGCCGCGCTATGGCCAGCAGGTCGCCGATGTCCTTTTGCCGTTCTGAGGTTGAGCATGATCCGCAAACTTATCCCCGTTCTGTTGGGTCTGATCGGCCTCGGCATTGGCGTGGGCGCGGGGATTTTCCTGCGCCCCGCCCCGCCCGTGACTATTTCGGATGAAGCTGCACATGATGTTGTGGCCGAAGGCGAGGGCGCGTCAACAGAAGCTGCAAAAGCGGAACATCCCGACGCGCCGCCCAAGGATGAGACGGCTGAGGGTGGTCCGGAATATGTCAAGCTGACCAATCAATTCGTTATCCCGGTGGTTGAGCAGGGCAGAGTCGTCTCGATGGTGATCTTGGCGCTGACGCTGGAGGTTGGCGCGGGCACCACCGAAGCCATCTACGCCCGAGAACCCAAGCTGCGCGATGCCTTCCTGCAAGTGCTGTTTGATCACGCCAATTCTGGCGGTTTTGATGGTTCTTTTACCGATGGTGCCAATCTGGTTTTGCTGCGCAAGGCGTTATTAGAGGCGGCGCAGACGGCGATCGGACTGAATGTCTCGGATGTGCTGATCAGCGATATCGCGCGGCAAGACAGCTAAGGCGTAAAAAGCCTTAATCCGCTCTTGGTTTTCGCGTGGCAAGCTTGGTGGCTAGCCCGCCAAGCGCTTGTTTTTTGCCGAACGCCTCGCATGCATGGTCGCGGGCTTCCGTCCAGGTCACGGTTTGGCGGGCAAGCAGCATGTTCAACTCGGCCCGCCGCGCATCGGCCCAACGTTGATAGCTCAGCGCCGCCAAAGCCCCCGCGATCTCTGAAATCTGCTCGGCCACGGGCGGCGTCACCATCAATCCAGCCAGACGCGCCTCACTTTCCAGCTTTGCCCGCGCGGCGGCCTGTAACACCGCCAAACGGCTGTCGAGCAGCAGGTTTGCAAGCTGCCCCAGCTTGGCGAGTTGCTGTTTTTGGCTCATTTCACATAAACCTTCCGACGTTTGCGCATGGCTTCGGCGAAGCGGATCGCAGCGGCGACGGCACGATAATGCTCCGGGCGGATCTGCTGGCCGATCTCGACCGTCGCATAGATCGCCCGCGCGGTGGGCGGGTCAGATTGCAGCGGCACGCCAGCCTCGACAGCCTTGGTGCGGATGCGGGCGGCGACCTCATCGACACCTTTGGCGACACAAATCGGCGCGGCGCGGCCCTTACGGCTCCATTTCAGCGCCACCGCGTAATGCGTCGGGTTCACCACCACCACATCGGCTTTGGCCACGTCTTGCAGCATTCGATTGGTGGCGATTTCCTGCGCGCGCTGGCGGCGCTGCTGTTTGACATGCGGGTCGCCCTCGGAGTCTTTCATCTCATCCATCAGGTCTTTGCGCGACATCCGATTGCGGCGCAGATGCTGCATCCGCTGCCACATGTAATCAACACCCCCGAACACAGTGGTGGTGATCACCACCAAGACCATAAAATGCAGCAGTAACTTCAACATCAACGCTGCGCTTTGCGCGGGCTGCAACGCGAGACTTGCCAGAATATCCTCGGCGTTGTTGGAGAGCTGTATGCCTAAAATCAGCGCGACGGTCAGCAACTTGGCAAAGCTTTTGCCAAACTCGAACAGCCCCTCACGGCCAAATTTCTGCCGCGCCGTGGCCAGCGGCGAGATGCGCGACCATTTTACAGCCAGTTTTTCCGGCGCAAAATGCACGGCGCGTTGGGCGAAAAGTGCTAGCACCACCGCCAGCATCGGCGCCGCCAACAGTGGCAGCGCGGCTGTGACAAAGCCTGCGGCCATGCCTGCGACCGGCGCGGAGGCGCGACCAAACAGCAGAGGAGCCAGCCGATCGGCCTGATCCAGTAAAACCAAGCCGGTTTGACCAAAGCGCTGCAACAGACTGCCGCCACCGACCAGCCCAATCAGGACAAACCCGGCATAGGCTGCAGCCGTGCTGAGATCGGCGGATTTTGGGATTTCACCGCGCTTGCGGGCTTCCTGCAGCCGTTTCTGCGAGGGTTCGTACGACTTGTCATCATCGTCTTCACTCATGGCAAAGCCTGAAACGGTGCTGCGAGAAAGCCGTGCAGCGCTTGCGCCCACAGCGCCAAAGCCAGTGGCACCGACAGCACCATCAGCACCAAACCGCCCGCCGTGAGGGCAGGCGCGCCGATCATCGAGACCATCAGCGCGGGCATCGCGCGGTTGATGATGCCCAAAGCGATATTGTACAGCAGTGCGGCGATGGTGAAAGGTGCTGCGAGACGAAACGCAAGTGAAAACATATGGCTAATCTGGGAAAGCCCCCAATGCGCCGCATCTGCGGAACCGGGAAGCTGACCCGCCGGCAGGATCTGATAGGACAGGATCAGCAGCTCGGCCACCCGCACATGCAGCCCGGTTGCAACGGCGATGGCAAGGCCCGCCATCACCAGCAGGTTGGCGATGGCGGGCTGCGGTTCGGGTCCGGCATCGCCGAACATTTGCGAGAGAGTGGTGGCCTGAGCCGCCATCGCACCCGCAGTTTGCAGCGCGAGGATAAACAGGCGCAAACCCACGCCCAGCATCAGGCCGATGACCACCTCAATCAGCAAGGGCAGCACGCCAGCCTCAGCCGGATCTGGCGCGATTTGCAGGGCCGGGGCCACCACCGCCGTAAACGCCAGCGCCAGCACCACCCGCACCCGTTGCGGTACGGCTTGCTCGCCAAAGGCTGGCAGCAAAGACATCGCCGAACCCACTCGCATGAATACCAAGAGGCCGAGCCAGAGCAAATCGGCACCGATTCCGGTCAGCGCGTTCATCTGCGTGATCAGATCATTCATGGCGGCACGATTCCGACCATTGCGGGCCGCGCCTCTATGCCGATTTCTTCGTAGGAAAGCACTGGTGCAGACAGGCCCTTGGCACCCAAAACCGTGCGCAGAAACCGTCGACGCAGGGTGGAGGTGACAAGTGCGGGGTAAATTCCCGTCTCGGCGGCACGGTTCAGCCGATCAGCGATGGCATTGGCAAGGCGGCTGAACTGATCGGGCGGCAAGGCCACGTCGCGCTGGCCGCGATCGCCGTCGATTTGATACAAGGCGAAGGACTTTTCCCAATCCGGGGCGAGTTGGATCAATGGGATGGTGCCGTCTTCGCGCTTCAACTCGGCGACCAGTTGGAACCCCAAGCGTTGCCGCACATGCTCGCAAATCGCCTCGGGCACGCCAAGGCTGCGCGCCTCGGCGATAGCCTCCAGGATCAACGGCAAGTTGCGGATCGACACGCGTTCTTCCAATAGCAAGCGCAACACGGTGAGCAGCAGGTCGACCGGAACCTTGTCGGGCACCAATTCGTCCAACAGGCGGCGATTGGCCTCGCCGCGCGCGGTGTCGGACAGGGTGGCAAATTCATCCAGTAGCTTGCGCAGGCCGCGTAGGGACAACAGGCGCGCGAGATTGCCCCGGATCACTTCCAACAGATGCGTTGCCAGAACCTCTGCCGCCGAGACCACGGTCAGGCCCGCCAATGCTGCTTCTTCCTGATTGTCCGGCCTGATCCAGCGTGCAGTTGCGCCATAAACCGGTTCCCGCACGTCTTGTCCGGGCGGGGCATCGACCCCATCTGACAGCAAAACCAAGACCTTATCGGGTATCAGGCGATCATGCACGCGTTCCACCCCCTGCAGGCGAATCCGGTAGCTGCCGGGCGTCAGGCTTGCCTCATCGGTCAGGCGGATCTCGGGCAGGATCAGGCCAAAGGCTGCGGCGACATGGGTGCGCATGTTGGAAATCCGCACATCAAGGCCTGTGGCGGGATCGAGCACCATGCCGACCAAATTCGGGGCAAACTCGATGTGAATTTCATCAAAATCCAGCACATCGCCGATGGATTTGCGCTTTGGTGCCACAATCTCTGGTTCGGGCAGAATGGCGGCGCGTTGGGCTTTGCGCAACATTGCCCAAGCCCCCCAGCCCATCAGCGCGGCCCCGCTCATGAACGGTAAAAACGGCATGCCGGGCACCAAAGCGAACAGCGCCATCAGCACCGCAACCGTGCCCAAAGCGCCGGGATAGCGACCAAGCTGGGCAAAGAACGACACATCGGCAGCCCCCTTTGCCCCGCCGCGAGACAGCAGCAATGCCGCCGCAACCGAGATGATCACCGCAGGGATTTGGCTGACCAAGCCATCACCAACCGTCAGAATGGCATAGGTTTCAAAGGCTTGCCCAATCGGCATCCCGTGCATCACGGTGCCCATCACCAGCCCCATCACAATGTTCAAGCCGGTGATCAGCAGGCCCGCCACGGCATCGCCTTTGACAAACTTTGATGCGCCATCAAGTGAGCCGAAAAATGTCGTCTCGGCCAGTTCCATCTCGCGCCGCCGCTTGGCTTCGGCATGGTCAATCGCCCCTGCGGCCATATCGGCGTCAATCGCCAACTGCTTGCCGGGCATCCCGTCAAGCGCAAACCGAGCCCCAACCTCGGCCATCCGGCCCGCACCTTTGGTGATCACCACAAAGTTGACGATCAGCAACACGCAGAAAATCACCAAACCCAACAACAGGTTGCCACCCATGATGAATTCGGCAAACCCCTGTATCACATGGCCTGCGGCGTCGGTTCCGGTGTGGCCTTGGCCGATGATCAGCTTGGTGGAGGAAATGTTCAACGACAGTCGCAGCATCAATGATGCCAGCAGGATGGTCGGGAAGGCGGAGAAATCCAGCGGCCGTTCGATGAACAGGGTCACCGTCAGCATCAGAATTGCCAAAGCAAAGGACAGAGCGAGGCCCAGATCCAGCACCCAGGCGGGCATCGGCAGCACCATCATCATGATGACGGCCATCAGCGCCAGTGCCAGCCAGATCGTTGGCTGGTAAAATGAAGCAGCGGTCAGTTGGAATTTCGGCATGTTATGGCAGCGCCGCGAACAGGGGCATGACGCCTTCGGTCAGCGGCACAAGGGAAGCGGCCGAGCCGCGCGCTCCCTGCTGAAGCAGCGGAAAGCGATTGACGTGGGGCGCAGGTGCTGCGGCAGCGATTACGTCTTCTGCGGCAGGGCGGACCGCATCCGTCGCACGTAAATCCTTCAGAGCGGTTTCAACCTTGGCCAGATAGGCCTGTGCCTGATCAGGGTTACGCGAATGGTAGGCGGCGACAGCTTCGGGCCAGCCGCCTTCGGATTGCAACAAGCTGGTCAGAAACGTCGCGGCATAGGTGGCGTTGGTTTCTGGGTCAAACATATTCTCAAGCGAGCCGAAATTCTTGCTGTGCCAATGCAGGTTGATCTGAAAACACCCCGCGTCAAAGTTTTCCTCACCCTGCGCGAGAAGATCATTCGCAAAGCTGATCGCCTGATCCGCAGTGTCAAACCAATGGCCTTGGCCAGCTTGATTGATTGTCCAAGGCCAGGGTTGCGTTTCACCCTCCGAACGGCGTCCGGTTTCCACCCGACTGATGGCCATCAGCAACTCTAGCGGCACAGAGCTGTTTTGAGCGGCATGCTGTGCTGCGCGGTCACAAACGTCGGTGTCAGAGCGGCTGTGCGCAGAGCCGGATAACAAAAGCGTCAGCACCGCGGTGGCGAGGCCGCCGCGAAGCTGTGATGAAGTGAGCCAATTTGGCATGGGGTTTCACCCGATTGATCCGTCACGTTTTGTGTCGGCGATAGCGAAACGTTAGGGGCAGAATCTTGCTAAACCGTAACCAAAACCGGCGATTTTGAATTAAGGGGAGGCGACTTGCGTCAGCAATGCGTCGATGTCCCTTCGCGTGGCGGCACTGCGATCGATCAGCCGTTTCCCAACCGTGAGCGGCCCCTCGACATTAGCGGGACCTGTCTTGGTTGTTGCTGGTAGGGTTAATTGGCTCGCCAGATGCTTCCACGGATCGCTGCCACGGGTGCCAATTTCCACCCAGTTTTCAGCAATGCCAAGCGCGCGCTGTTCGGCCGCAGTATCCCCCGACTGCGCGTAGATTTGTGCGGCGGCGGCTTCATCGCCCAGTTGCTGCATGGCTTGTGCGCGCAAAGACAGGGCATCGGGCGAATCCTGGCCGGTTAACGCCCGCAACGCCGCGCGTCCATCGTGCCGTTGCAACTGAACCTGTGCCGACAGAATCGGGTCGACCTGCGGTTGATCGCGCAGCCATTGCAGCGCGCTATCTGCCATGCCCATGTGCGACAAACGCTCGGCAAGCTTTGCCGCAGACTCGGGCGCCAGCTTTGGCGCTGGCGCAGCGGAAACCAAGACGGCATATGCCAGAACGGCGTCATCTGTCCCCAACAACGACAGGATGCGCCAAAGTTTTGGCTCGGCTTCGGGCGCATCCGGTAACAAAGCAAAGGCACCCTCCATATCGCCCGAGGCGGCTTTCGCCAACAACAGCGCGTGGATCGCAGCGGGGGCCGCAGCTGATCCGGTTTGTTCTTTGACCACAGCCTCAAGCGCCGCGACCATATCGGGCGCAATCGGCAGATCCTGGGCGATGCGCGCTTCAACCAAAGCCATCAAAGCCGCCGCCGTGCCGGGGCCAGAATCGGCGACCATCTGTTGTAGCGTCACCTCGGCCGCCGCAGCATCGCCTTGGTGCATCTCGATTTTAGCCGTCAGAAGCGCTGCATCCGGACCCGACCCACCCGGAGCCCGCAAGATCGCGTCGCGCACACGCGCTGCTGCGTGATTGGCCCCGATTGCCATGAAGCGATCCGCCAAAACCGGGCCCAGATCGCGACGCAAGCCGATGGGCAGGGCAGAGAACGCCAGAAAAGCGGCATTGGTGTTGGCATGATAGCTCGCGTCCAGCTTGGGCTGTGCGAGGATGGCCCAGAGTGCAGCCGCACTATCGCAAGCTTCTTGGCCGATAAAGGCAGAGCCCGGATCGGGGCGGCCATCCACCAGTCGTGCCATGCTTTGCCACAGTGGCTTGTTGGGCAGATCCATCGGGAAGGCTTGCATCAGCTGCTTAGCCTCAGCACCAAAGCCAATGAAGAGATTGAACTGGATCGCCCGTTGCAGCACGGCGGGGTCTGGTTTGTCAAATTCGGCAATCAAGCCCTCGGCCGATTTGGCAATTTGCGTAAGGACCGGGCTGTCATCGCCCCAGCTTGCGACACTCAGCCTGTCGGATTCGACGCAAGCTTGGCCCTGCGCACCGATCATGTCGTGATCAGGCAGGCCATTTGACAGGGATATGCCGGGCAATTCGCCCAAGCCAATCCGAACCGAGGGGGGAGCTTCAGGTGTTGATGTGGGATTTACCGTCTCATCGGGCTGCAATTTTGCCATATCGACCACGCCTTGGGCCGCGCCTCGGCTCAGCTGGTGCAGCAAGGAATCGTGCAGTGGCTGCAAGGCGGGATCACTGCTGGGCTGTGGGGAAAGCGGGGGGGTGTTTGCGGCTTCGGACTGCTCTTTACGCAATTGCGCCAAAGCTTGATCGGTCCAATCGTAGTGAGGGGTCGTGGTGTCGGGGGGCGCAGGCTCGGTGTCGGTTTTGGGTTGTGCTGTTTGCGTCAGCGGCTGCTCAAACGAAGAGCCCTTGGGTGGCCTGCCGTCGCGCAAATCAATCACCACGATGCCGGGGCGAAATTCAAACGGGATCGCGTAGCAGGCGCAGGCGATGGCAAGGTTCAGAAGCCCACTGTCGGGATCGACAGAAATCCCGGCGAGGCGGCTTTTACCGATCACTTTAAATGTCTCGGTCAGATCATAGCTGGGCGTATTGTCGGCGATGCGCAGTGCGTAGCCGTCATCCGTTCTACCCACCTGCCAATCGACGGGGTTGCGATACTCCAGCACCAAGCGGGTAAAGCCGTCATGCTCACCAGATTTGACCACGACGGGTGTGGCTGCAGCCATGGTTGTCAGGGCAAGCCAGATCGCGAAAATCAGCCGAATCATGCCGCCTCCTGCTTCAACGCCCGCAAAGATTCCTCAACCGCCGCGAAGCTCGGGCGGACATGATGCGGGGTGTTTTGGCGGCCGACTTCGATGCAGATATTCGGGGCGTGGCGGTGCAGATTGGCCACCAGCACCTCGCGCACAAGCTGATAGAAATGGCCGTCATCCTCGGTCACCGTTTTCACCCGCGCCGCGAAGGGGCCCATCAGACCATAGGCGAGAAACACCCCCAGAAAGGTGCCGACCAAAGCCGAGCCGATCATTTCGCCCAAAATTTCCGGGGGTTGATCCAATGATCCCATCGTCTTGATCACCCCCAGAACCGCAGCCACGATGCCAAGCGCGGGCAGGGCATCGGCCATGGATTGCAGCGCGTGGCTGGAGTGCATGGCATGGGCGAGTGCTGCCTCAACCCGTTTGTCGAGGACCTCTTCGACCTGATGCGGATCATCATAATTCATCGAGGCGGCGCGAAAGGTATCAGCGATTAAGTCCACAGTTTCGTGATCTTTCTGGATTTTTGGATACTTGCCAAAAATCGTCGATTCATGCGGATTTTCGATATGTTCCTCCAGCCCCACTGGATTGGCACGGGCGATGCGGATCAACTCGAACAACAGGCACAGCAAATCACGGAAATCATTGGGTTTCCATTTTGGCCCTTTGAAAACTTTACCGACGTCTTTCGCAGTATGTTTGACCGCAGCCAGATCGTTCGACACCAGAAAAGACCCCAGCGCCGCCCCCCCGATCATGATCATCTCAAATGGCAGTGCCTCCAGGATCGGGGCAAGATGGCCGCCGTGGATGACAAAGCCGCCGAACACCATCACGAGGATGACGACGATACCGATGATTCCGAACATGGCTGACCCACCCCAATTTCCTACCCCGCAGCATCGCAGAGCCGGGTTAAGAAAGACTGACTCTAGTTCTTTGGAGCCATCGCATTGCGCCCGGCAATCAGCACGGAAATCGAATAGACTTTCGCCGGATCCATCCCTGACATCACCGCCGCCGCAGCCCCCGGAGTCATCCGGCCCAGGAATCCAGCGGCAAACTCGGGGGCCATTTCGCCAAACAGTTTGGCGGCATCTGCGGGCTTCATCGCTTCATACACGGCGGTCAACCGGGTCAAATCGGCTTCTGCGGCACCATCAGCAATCTGCAAAGTTCTCTTCAGGCTTGCCTCGGCGACCGTCATTTCATCCATCCGGGCCTTGATCGCGGCTTCTGCCAGCGCGAGGGCTGCCATGCGGTCGGCGAGGGAGGTTTCGTGCGCGGCGACTTGACCTTCGCGCGCGGACAATGCTTCGGCCAAAGCGAGTGGGGTGGCCGGGCAGGCTTGCGGATCGGCAGCGGGCACAGCTGTTTCAACCACGGAATTTGCCAGCGCCGCGCCCACGTCAGAACCAACGCGCAAGGCACCAGAGGCGGCCAAAAACAGCGTCAGAATCAGTAACGTACCACGACCACTGCGGGAACGGGGTTTTGTCATTCCGCCGCCTCCATATCCGTTCGCGCCACCCGCCTGCGCACGAAGCGTAGGTTTCGGGCGGCCTCTACGGCTTCAGCCTCGACATTGGCGGGAGGGGCTGCAGGATCAGGCAGATCATGCATAGACGCGACCAGCAATTCCAACTGACCCGCCACAGATTCGGCGCGATTGGTCAGCGCGATCAACCCATCTGCTGAGCCATGCGCCGCCGTGCGCGCCTGTTCCAGCGCCCGCGTCATGTCATCGACCTGCGCCGACAGCACCGCAATCGCGCCGCCCATGCCGGTTTCCAATGTGGTGAATTTCTTCAACCTGCCCGACAGCACATAGCAATAAATCGCCGCCCCGAAAGAGCCCGCCGCCATCAAAATATCCGCGATCAACACCATTGGCTTTCCTTCAGTTCAGCACAAATTCAGTGACAAGCAGATCGCGCACCCGGCCATCGCCAGTGACAATCTGAATCCTGCGCAACAGCTGCGCGCGCATCCGCAGCAATGCGGCAGAATCGTCAAATTCAGCCGGATCAATGGCGCGCAGATAGCCGTTCATCACATCGACAATGCGCGGCAGCAGGGTGGTGACCTCTGCCGCGTGACTGCCTGCGACCTCCAGCTGCGAGGTGAAGCGCAGATGCCGACCATCTTCGCCGGGGCCGATCGAGACGATCACCGATTCCACAGGAACAAAACTGATATCGGGCAGTGGGTTGGGTTCGGCTGCACCTTCAGCATGGCCCGCCCCGCCGGCCAGAATCATCCCTGACCAAGTGGCGTAAAACCCACCGCCACCCAGCAGAAAAGCCAGCACAAGCCCGATCAGCAAAGGCTTTTTCGACTTCTTTTTTGGTGCCGCGTCTTGCGGCGGTTCAGCTTCGGCCACTTGGCCCTCCGTCTTTGCTTGCAGACCAAACATAGACCCAGGCTCACTAACCGATTGTTAAGGCCCATCCGTCAAAGCTGGGTTTATCGGGCAGAAGCCCCTCACCGGAGACCGATCGTGCAGAACCTGTGGCAGATTTGGCAAGGCCTTGATGGCCGCAAACGGCTTGTTGTGCTGGGAGCGACCGTGGCGATGTTTCTGGCCGTTATGGCGATGTCGCGCATGGCCGGGACGCCGGGAATGTCTTTGCTTTATGCGGGGTTGGATAGTGCGGCTGCTGGCGATGTGATCACTGCGCTGGATCAAAAAGGGGTGACATACGAAGTCCGGGGTCAGGCGATTTATGTCGATGAAGGCCAACGCGACTCCCTGAGAATGACCTTGGCGGCGGAAGGTCTGCCTGCGAATTCTGGCACGGGATATGAATTGCTTGATTCGCTCTCCGGCTTTGACACCACCGCGCAAATGTTTGATGCGGCCTATTGGCGCGCGAAGGAGGGCGAACTCTCCCGCACGATTCTCTCCAACCCGCAGATTCGTGCCGCGCGGGTGCATATTGCCCAAGCGCCATCGCAACCGTTTCAGCGTGATGTGAAGCCCAGTGCCAGCGTCACGATCACCTCGATCGGGGGCAGCCTGCCTGCCGTTCAAGCCAAAGCGTTGCGGCATCTGATTGCGGCTTCGGTGCCCGGAATGACACCGGATGAGGTGGCGGTGATTGATTCTGTCGCCGGTTTGATCGCCTCGGACGCCGATCAGGCGGCTCCGGCAATCGTAGCGGACAGCAAGGCCGCTGAGATCAAGCAGAATGTCGAACGCCTGTTGTCGGCAAGGGTCGGGCCGGGCAAGGCGGTGGTTGAGGTAGCGGTGGACGTGGTCACCGATGCCGAACAGATCACCGAGCGCAGCTTTGATCCGCAAAGCCGTGTCGCAATTTCCACTGATACCATGCAGCAAACTGGCTCCAGCACGCAGCCCGGTGGTGATGTCACCGTGGCCTCAAATCTGCCAGCCAATCAAGGCGCTGCGGGGGGCAATGGCAAAAGCAACAATTCTGAAACCCGCGAGAAGGTGAATTACGAGGTTTCAGAAACCAAGCGGCAACTCATCAAGGCACCCGGTTCTGTCCGCAAGATTTCGGTCGCGGTTCTGGTGGATGGTGTTCCCGTAACGGCTGCCGATGGCACGGTCAGCCTGCAGCCGCGCCCCGAGGATGAACTGGGGGTGTTGCGTGAACTTGTCGCCTCTGCCGCAGGTCTTGATACCACGCGCGGAGATATTCTGACGCTGAAATCGCTGGCGTTTGAGCCTTTGCCGCAGGCGGGCGAAGTGGCCGCAGCCCGCATGTTTTCCTTTGGTGAGATCAATCTGATGACGCTGATCCAGACCGCCGTGCTGGCTTTGGTGGCGCTGATCCTCGGGTTGTTCGTGATCCGCCCGGTGCTGATCTCTGCCAGCCGCAGGCAGGCTTTGCCCGCACCAATGCCGACGCTGGCCTTGCCTGGCGTTGCCAGTTTCGATGGCCCACGCGTGCTGACAGGCGAGATCGACGATGGCTCCGATCTACCGCCACTGTCGGTAGTCTCGGGCGTGCCGGGGGCGGACGCGGCAAAAGACCCGATGAGCCGTCTGCGTCAATTGATCGAAGATCGCCAAACCGAATCCGTCGAAATTCTGCGCGGCTGGATGGAAGTGGACGAGGAGGTGCGCTGATGGCGTTGCGACTGGAGGTTTTTGAAACAGAACAATCGGTTAGTGGTGGCCAGACGGTTGTGCTCGATGCCATGCACCTAGAGGAAACCAAACTCGCCGCCTACGATTCCGGCTATGCGGCGGGCTGGGAGGATGCAGCAGCGGCGCAATCCGATGACCAAACCCGCGTGCAGGCCGATCTGGCGCGCAACCTGCAAGGTCTGTCCTTCACCTTTCATGAGGCCCGCCAGCATGTTTTGCGCGCCCTGCAACCCTTGATGAGCGAGATGGTCGGGCGGCTTTTGCCCGCGCTGGCGCGCGAAACGCTGTCGCAGGTGGTGCTGGAGGTTGTGATGCCAACGGCGGAAAAGCTGGCGGACACGCCGATCACACTGGTGCTGAACCCCGCCGCGCGTGTGCCGGTCGAGGCTTTGCTGGAACAGGCCACCGGCCTGCCGTTGATCGTGACGGAAGAACCCAGCCTCAGCGAAGGGCAAGTTTATCTGAAGTTTGGCGGCACCGAAACGCAGGTCAATCTTGACCGTGCCACCGCCGAAATCACCGCCGCCGTGCGCGGCTTCTTTGACATTCCAGAGCAGGAGGAAAAAAATGGATGAATTGTCAGATGGCAATCCGTTTGGCCAAGTACCGATTGAAGTCACGATTTCGGTCGGCAAAGCCCGCCCGCTGGTGCGTGATCTGCTACGGTTGTCGCGCGATGCGGTGCTGGCACTGGATCGCCGGGTGGATGATCCGGTAGAGCTTTACGTTGGCGATCGGCTGATCGCCCGCGGCGAGTTGCAGGAGTTGGAGGGCGATAGTTCCGGCCAACTCGCCGTCCGGCTGACCGAAGTCGTGAATCTGCGGGGCGGGCTATGATGCAACGCGCAGGTTTGGCGCTGACGATTTTTCTGATGTTCACCACCCCGGCGCTGGCACAGGGGTTGTCGATTGACTTCGGTGACAGCAGTTCGCTGTCGACCCGCTCGGTGCAGTTGCTGGTGATGATGACCGTGCTGAGCCTCGTGCCGGGCCTTGCAGTGATGATCACCTGCTTTCCCTTCATCGTCACCGTACTGTCAATCCTGCGCCAAGCCATTGGGCTGCAACAATCGCCGCCCAACATGCTGATCGTCAGCCTCGCGCTGTTTCTCACATGGTTCGTGATGGATCCGGTGTTCACCGAAGCTTGGGTGAAAGGCGTGGAGCCGCTGAACGCGGGAAGCATCGACATTCAGCAGGCGATTCCGCTGATTCTGGGTCCGTTTCGCGGCTTTATGGCGCATCGGTTGGATGGCGATACCTTTGCCGCGCTGCAAAATCTGCGCCCCAATGTGGCGCAGGTTCTGCCGGTCGATGCGCCATTGTCGCTGCTGGTGCCCTCGTTCATTCTGTCGGAGATTCAACGCGCGTTCGAGATCGGCTTTCTGATCTTCCTGCCGTTCCTGATCATCGACCTTGTCGTCGCCGCCGTGCTGATGTCGATGGGCATGATGATGGTGCCGCCTGCCGTGGTGTCGCTACCGTTCAAGCTGGCGTTTTTCGTGGTCGCCGATGGCTGGAGCCTTGTGTCCAGCGCTTTGGTGCGAAGTTACTTCTGACCGGATGCAACCAAAACCGGGCGGCTGTCTCGCCCGTTTCAGTTGACCACGAACTCGGCTTGCAGTGCCCCGGCAGCATTGATGCTTTTCAGAATGTCGATCATATCGTGGGGTGCCACCCCCAAAGCGTTCAGTCCTGCCACCACCTCGGACAGATTGGTGCCGCCGGATACCTCTGCCAATCCGGTGCCGGGTTCGTTCTGAATATCCACCGATGTGCGTGGCAGCACGATGGTTTCGCCCTCGGCAAACGGGTTCGGCTGCGACACCATCGGTGTTTCGTCAATCCGCAGCGTCAGATTGCCCTGTGCCACCGCAACCCGGCTGATCCGCACATCCTGCCCCATCACGATGGTGCCAGAGCGTTGATCGACCACCACGCGTGCTCTGGTCTCAGGCTCGACCAGAATATTCTCCACCCGGCTGACCAGATGCGCCGGCGAGCGCCCGTTGGTTTGCAACAGCACCGTACCTGCATCCAACATCTCGGCCGAGCCGCGGCCGATCTGGGTGTTGATCGCAGATTCTATCCGCTCGGCCGTGGTGAAATCGGGTTCGCGCAGCGCCAGCCGCATCGACTCAAGTTGAGTAAAGTCAAACTCCACTTCACGCTCCACCCGGCCACCCGAGGGGATCATCCCTGCGGTCGGCACGCCCTGCACCACTTTCGCCGCCTGTCCATCCGCGGAAATGCCGCCCGCGATGATCGCCCCCTGCGCCACCGCATAGATCTGGCCATCCGCGCCGTTCAGCGGTGTCATGATCAACGTGCCCCCCAGCAGGCTTTTCGCATCGCCAATCGCCGAAACCGTGACATCAATCTGCCCGCCCGCCCGCGCAAAGGGCGGTAATGCGGCGGTCACGAACACCGCCGCGACATTCTTCGGTTGATACTGCTCGCCCGTGACATTAACGCCCAGCCGTTCCAGCAGATTTGACATAATTTCTTCGGTGAAAGGCGCATTGCGCAAACCATCCCCGGTGCCATTCAGGCCCACGACCAAGCCGTAACCCACCAGATCGTTGGACCGCACGCCGTCAAACTCCACCAGATCCTTGATCCGGATCGGGCCGGACCATGCGGCACTTGACAGCAGGCTGACCATGACGGCGCAGAGCAGTCTTCTCATTTCAGGTAATCCAGCAGGCTGAGGCGCGAAAGCCGCGCGGTGAGGGCGTAGATCTTTTCCAGTTGCGCCTGTGTTTCATCCAGACGCGTCGCGGTTTCATAGGGATCGGCCTCGGTGATGCCATTGCGCGCGATCTGCAGGGCCGAGGTTTCATTCGAATTGCGCGTCGCTGCCGCGTCGATTTGCGCCTCAACCAGACCCATTCGCGCGGCCACATTGGTGCGATCTGTCTTGTTCTCCAGCAAGCTGAGCCCGGCCCGGCGCGCAAGGTCTTGCCGCCCTGCGCTTTGGCCCGCCAAAACCCCGCGATTGAGCAAAGCCGCCAGTGCCAGGCCCTTGATCGTGTCGCGTAAGGCGGGGTCTTTGGCGGTGACGTCGATACGGGCTTCCTCGCCCGGCGCAATCGCCAAGCTGGCCAAAGCATCGCCGCCTTGGTAGGCGATCGCGTCATAACCGGAGGGGCTTGCAAACCAGGTGTTCACTGTGGTCTCAACATCTTGCGCGCTGACCGCACCAGAAACGGCTGCTGTCAGCGCCGAGAGGAGGGTGTCAGAATCGACTATGGCAGCGCCTGTGGTTGCTTGTCCTGCAAAGAGAGTGCGGTCGCCAAACCGAGTGTTCAGCACCGACAATGTGGTTTGCAATTTCTGCTCGGCATCCTTGCCCGCAGCGTCAATCAGCGAGGCTGTCCCGCCAGTTGATATAGAAATCAACGAGTTGCTAAGGTTCCCGGCCAGATTATCCACAGTGCCAAGCGCGGTCTGCATCGCCCCCCCAAACAGCCCCGCCTCGGAGGTCACGGCACTGTGGCCTTTCAGCCGGGCCAGCGAGGCGTCAATGCTCGAAATTGGCCCCAAATCGCCCGAGATCCGTGCAGCGGTATCGCTGACGCGGCCGGTGGCGGCTTCATTGGTCAGCCGCTGCAGATTTTGCTTCAGATCAACGGTATGTCGCCGCAGCATGGAAGATCGGGCCATATCGCCCAAGGAAACAGCAGCCATACCTACATCTCCAGCAGTTTTTGCATCATCTCGCCGATGGTGGAAATCACCTTGGCATTGGCGGCATAGGCTTGTTCAATCACCAGCAGCGATTGCATTTCCTGATCGGTATCAACGCCTTGCTCC
Source organism: uncultured Cypionkella sp. (assembly GCA_964387655.1). Classification (GTDB taxonomy): domain Bacteria; phylum Pseudomonadota; class Alphaproteobacteria; order Rhodobacterales; family Rhodobacteraceae; genus Cypionkella. The sequence goes on from CAYLYV010000001.1 coordinate 64,785, forward strand.
AACTCCATCGTGCTGAGCGTATCCAGCCGCGCTGCTGAATAACTGGCATCATCCTCCGCCGTGACCCGCGCAGTGGCAACGCCCGAGACCATATCCGCCGCCAAAGTTGAAAAGCTGCGCGCCCCGGCCATGAAACCGCCAGAAACGGGCGTGCGGGGGGCGGTCAGCGCGGTTTGCAAGTCTTTCAGCAGTTGACTGTTGCCCGCCGCCCCCGGCGCGGTGGCCCCCAGACCATCGCGCAGCCGCCAAAGTGCGCCGCCCTGTGCCGGATCAGTGGCGGTATTGACGGTCAGGCGCTGTGCAAGGCCCGTTTCATTGTTCGCGTTGAAAGCAGCACCGCCATCGGTGAACAGCCCCGCCGCGCCAGAACCCCGCGTGCTGTCCAGCCCGGCAGCGGCAAACCTTTCCACCAGATCGCGGGCCGTGGCATCAAGTTTCGCCTGCGCTTGCGGAGCAAGATCATCGCGGATGGCGAATTGCGCGGCCAAAGTGCCGCCGGAAATCGGTCCATCCTCAGCCGCCGTCGAGATCGCCTTGCCGTTCAACGTCAAGCCCGACAAAGCACCGTTGGTTTGCGTCATTCCCGCCACCACCACGCCGACCGGAGTAAAGCCCAGTTGCGCGGGCAACCCATCCAGCACCACAGCGCCACCCGTGGTGAACAGTGCCACCTCACCCTTGTCGCGCGGCACTTCCCGCAAAGGGATGATCTTGGCAATGCTGTCAATCACCTGCTGGCGCTGGTCGATCAGCGCCGAATTGTCCCGCCCAGAGCCCGAGGTTGCCCGGATTTTGCCGTTCAGATCGGCGATCCACGCCAGAGCCGTATTCACCTGCGCGACCTGGTTTTCGATCTGATCATCGGCATCCGAGCGCGCCTGTTGAATATCCACACCCGCCGCCGCCAGATGCCCCACCAGCGCCTTGGCGGAGTCCATCACTTTCGACAGCCTTGCCTCGGACTCGGGCCGAGAACTTGCTTCCAGCAGCGCTGTGTCGAAATCGCTGATCCGGCTGCCCAGCGACGTGGCACTATCCACCGTCCCAAGCGCCGACTCGACCCGTTTCAGAAAGCTTGCCGTCGCGTCGCGTCCACCACTGCCCGCCTGTGCCAAGCGGCGATCACCCAGCAGGATCGGATCGCCGCGCCGCGCCACGCCTGCGACGCTGACGCCCTGACCCGAACCGCCAATGGCGCGTGCGCTCAACTGCAATTCGCGCCGCCCATAGCTTTCGGTCATCGCATTGGCGATGTTCGACGAGACAATTTCCGCCGCGCGTGCTGCCGCGTTAAGACCGGAAAGTGCCGAGGAAAGGCCAGCAGTGATCGACATTCAAGCCTCTTATCGTTTGATATTGGTGGTTTCCTGCAGCATCTCATCTGCGGTCTGAATCACCTTGGCGTTGGAGGAATAGGCGCGCTGGGTTTGAATCAGTTGCGTCAGCTCTGCCGCGACATCGGTCGAGGATTCTTCACGCGAAAACCCCACCACTGTGCCGGTTGGCCCATCGCCCGCGTTCCACAAATAGAACGGGCCAGAGGCCGCCGAGATTTGATAGGTTTGATTGTTCAACGCCATCAACCCATTCGGGTTCGGCACATCCACCACCGGAATCTGGTAAATCCGCCGGGTGAAGCCCTGATCATAAATCGCGTAAAGATCACCCTTTTCATCAATCTCAACCGAGGTCAGGCTGGCAACCGGAGAGCCGTTTTTGCTAATGGACACTGGGGCAAAGCCGCTGGACAGCTGGGTCATCCCATTCGGTTGGCCAAGCTCGCCCACTTTCAGGGAAATACTGCCGCCCGCTACAGAAAGCGGGATCGTGCCGGTGGCCGTGTCATAGGCCCCGCCCGACACCGCCGTAACCGAAGCCAAAGTGCCGCCCGCCGTTTGTGACGGATCAAAGGTCAGCGTATATTCGCCAATCACCGCCCCACCCGAGGCACTGTCACGCACCGTCATCGTCCAGGTGTTTGACGCACCCGTGGCGGGCACCGTCGGCGTGAAACTGAAATCCAGCGATTCCGAGGTACCAAGATTGCCGAAATATTCCACCGTCAGATCATGCGGATCGCCCGACGCGCCGGCAATACTGGCGGAGGCGGGCAGGTTCACGCCCAGTGTCATCTCTGACGTGGGGTTGCCGATATATTGATTGGCGTTGATCCGCACGGGTTCCAATGCCGCCATCGTATCGCGCGGATAGGTGCTCAGGCTGCCATCCGGGTTCGCGGGCCAACCCATCAGCACCAACCCGGTTTCAGTACGCAGCACCCCGTCGGCATCGGGGCGGAACGAGCCTGTTGTCACCAGTGAAATCGGATAGGTGCTGTCGGTGCTGTCCAGCGCCCCTGCTTCGGTTACCGGCAGAAAGCCCCGGCCATCAATCGCGAGATCAGTGGCATTGGCGGTCGAAATCAGCGGCCCGCGTTCATCAATCAACCGTATGTTCGAGGCACGCACCCCGCCCGCCGAATAGCTGGCCTTCGCGCTGCCATTCAGCACCACCGAGTGGAAATCGGTTTCTGCGCGTTTATAGCCATAGGTGGAGGAGTTCGCGATATTGTCGGCAATCGTCGCAAGTCGGTTGGCATTGGCATTGAGCCCCGCCACCCCCGCGTTCAGCGATGAAGAAATCGTCATGGAAAGCGCCTTTCTGCGGCCTCGACCTGTGTCTGATCGAACCTGCCTGATGCGCCTTAAGATCGCCCTAACAGTTCAAATTTTACGCATCTCATCGGTCCTTGCGCAGCAAAATAATCTCCAGCCGATTGTTGCGGATTGCCGTTGGGTCTTGCGTGGCGGGCTTGCGATCCGCATGGCCACTGATCCGCGCCATCCGGGCGCTGGCTATGCCATCGCTTTCCAGCAAAGCGCGCATCGCTTGTGCGCGTGCGGTGGAAAGATCCCACGCGGGGTTGTCTTTCAAGGTGATCGGCAAGGTGCGCACATGGCCATTTACAGCAATTCTATTCTCGGCCAAGCCCAGCACCTCGGCGATCAATCCGGCGATCTTGCGAGTCTCCCCCGTGGGTTCCGCCGTGTCATCCACGAACAGCGGCGCATCGGGAAGATCAAAGATTTCAACCACTAAGCCTTCGTCGGTGATTTTGGTCACCACATGCCGCAGCATCCGCTGCATGGTCATGCTTTCGCCGCCCTGCGCCATCAGGGTCTGCGCGATCTGCGCCATCCGGCCCTGTTCTGCCGCTGCCTCTGCGTTCTTCTCAGCCGAGCCTGACTCGCCACGCGCCTTGTTGCTTTCGGTCGACTGCGCGAGGCTGGCCCCTGTGCCATTTTGGGCAAGGGCCTCCTCGGCGAACGTTGAATCGCCACCGAACATGCTATCGCCACCACCGGAAACCCGGCTGACCGCGATGGTCGGACTAAAATAATCCGCGATTCCTTTGCGTTGTTTTTCCGTTGTCGCGTTTAGCAGCCACATCAGCATGAAGAAGGCCATCATGGCCGTCACAAAGTCAGCATAGGCCACTTTCCACGCCCCACCGTGGTGACCGCTGGCTTTGATAATCTTCTTCCGCTTGATGATGACTGGCGCGGCATTTGATTGCCCGGCCATCACACACCCATGTTTCACACCCGGGGTCAGGTTAGCCGAACAGACTTTACCAAGCCTTAAGGGATTGGATTTTAGCTATTTCTTAAACAGCAGATCGACCTCTTACTTGGTCATCCTCTCTGCTCAAATATCCTCTGGGGGTCCGGGGGCGAAGCACCCCCCGGCGGCTTGCCCAGCAATGCTACCGCTCGCGTAAAGCCTCGTTCGATTTATACAGCGGCTTGGTGAGGTAAGTCAGAATCGTCTTGCCCCCGGTTTCCAGCTCCACATCCGCCTGCATACCGGGCTTGATCTCCAGCCCCTTTTGCCGCTCGGTGAATTTGGTTTGATCGACGGCGAGGGTGACCTTGTAATGCGGATCGCCGTTCGGATCGCGCGCGCGTTCGTCCTTGAAGGTATCCGCAGAGATGAACACCACCTTCGCCTTCAGCGAGCCATAAACCGTGTAATCATAGGCCGACAGCTTTACCGTTGCATCCAAGCCCTCGCGCACCGAGGCGATATCACGCGGCTTCACCCGTGCCTCGATGAACAAAGCGTCATCCAGCGGGATGATCTGCAAAATCTCCTCACCGGGCTTCACCACGCCGCCAATCGTGGTGATCGACAGCTTGTTCACCACCCCGCGCATTGGTGCCACCAGCACGGTGCGCGACAGTTGATCCTGCGCCAGTTTCAGCTTTTGCCGCAGCCCCGCGAGGTCACTTTCGGTCTTGGCATAATCCGTCGCCCGCTCCATCTCGGTCGTGGTGCGTGCCTCAGACAGCTTGTTTTTCGCATCCGAGTTGTCCCGCCGCGCCCGCGTCACTTCGATCAGCGGCGCGATGTCCTGTTTATACATTTTCTCCAGTAGTTCCGCCTCTTTAGAGGTCTGCTCCAGCACCGCCCGCGCGCCCCCCACCCGGGCGTCATACTCGCTGAGCCGCGCCGTCAGCAACGCTTTTTCCGAGGCCACCACAGCCGGCACGCGGCTCGCAAAGCTGTCGGGCACATCAAACCCCGGCGCGCCATTCATCTCGGCTTCCAGCCGCAAACGCCGGATTTCCAGCGTGGCGATTTCGTCCGTCAATTCATCCACCGCTGCCTGATATTGCGTGCCATAAAGCCGTGCGAGGGTCTGGCCCGGTTCCACCACATCGCCCTCGGCGACGTTCAATTCGGCAAGAATCCCACCCTCAAGATTCTGGATGATCTGCGGGCGGCTCGACGACACCACCTCGCCCTGCGCCCGCACGATTTCATCAACCCAAGCGACCGAGGCCCAAGCCACGAACACCACCATCACCGCGACAATCATCCAGATCGTGCGGCTGGGGCCACGGGTTTTCTCGGCGAAATCTTCGTCATAGGTGGCAAGGCTCATGGCGTCGCTCCCCCGACCTGCATGGTGAACGGCTTTTTCACCGGGGTGATGCTGCCAATCGCCACGCCTGCGGCCGGGGCAGGGGCCTGCGCTGCAATCCCGCCGCCGTTCAGATGTGCCAACACGGCTTCCCTCGGTCCATCCACCACCAGCCGCCCGTTTTGCATGATCACCACCCGGTTGGTCAGTTGCAAAATCGGCACCCGGTGCGTCGCGATGATCGCCGTGCGCCCCTCCAGCCAAGTTTTCAGCCGCGAAACCAGCGTCGTCTCCAAGGTCTGATCCAGCGCCGCCGTTGGTTCATCCAAAATCGCAACCCGTGGGTTCTGCAGCCACATCCGTGCCCAGCCGATGCTTTGCCGCTGGCCCACCGACAGGCCTTCGCCCATCTCGCGGATTTCCAGATCAAACCCGCGCGGATGGCTGCGCACGAACGGCCCCAGCCCTGCGAAATCCAGCGCATCGAACAAGCGGTCGTCATCGCGTTCCAGCTGCGACATATTCAGGTTGTCGCGCAACGTGCCCGCAAACAGCCGCACTTCCTGCCCCAGATAACCCACGCCCCTGCGCAAATCGCGCGGATGCACTTGGTTCAGGTCAACTCCGTCGATCAAAACCCGTCCCGCCGAAGGCTCATAAAGCCCCGCCAGCACCCGCAAAAGCGTCGATTTGCCCGATCCATTCGCGCCCAAAACCGCGATATGCTGCCCGGCCGGGATCGAAAGCCCATTGATTTCGACCGTCGCCGCCGCTTTCGGATCATAGCGGAACTCGACATGGCGCAACTCAAACGCGCCCACCAGTTTATCGCGGCGCAGATAGTGCCGCCCGGATTCCTCGGCCTGATGGGACCCTGCAATCGCTTCCAACCCGTCCAACGCCGCCTTCACGTTGGTCCATTTTGACAGTGTAGAGGACAACGACGCCAAAGGTCCCAAGGTGCGCCCGGTCAGAATCCCAATCGCGATGATCGTGCCCACGGTGAAATCGCCCGCGAACACCAGATAGGCCCCGGCGACCACCGCCAGAATATAGGTCGCCTGTTGCACGCCCTGCGCCCAATAGCCCAGCATCGCGGTCAGGTGTCGCTGATCGGAGGATTTCACCGCCGACAGAGTCGACAGCTCCGCCCAAATCCGCTTGATCCGGTCTTCCCCGCGTTGCGTGGTGACGGTTTCGGCCTCAAAGATCGCCTCATAGAGCAACCGCGCCGCACGGGTTGAAGCGCCTTGTGTTGCCGCCGTCAAAGCCACCATGCGCTTTTGAAACAGGAACCCCGGCAGCACCATCAGCACGCCGCCCGCGATCAATATCCACACCAGATTGCCGCCAATCGAGGCCACAAGCGCCAAGAAAATCAGGATAAACGGCAAATCCGCCATCGTGCCGATCGTCGTGGCGGTAAAGAACTCACGCACCGAGGAGAACTCGCGCATCGCGGCGAACAACGACGACGGGCTGCGCTGTCCCGGCCCGTGTTTCATCCCCAGCAGCTTGTCCATCAGCCGCGCCTGCACCGACAATTCAATCCGCTTGCCGGTGGTATCCATCAGCCCGGAGCGCGCCAGTTTCAGCGCGGCTTCCAGCACAATCGCCAGCATCGCGCCCAAGGCCAGCACCCACAACGTCGGTTCCGACTGATACGGGATCACCCGGTCATAGACCTGCATCGAGAACAGCGACACCGCCACCGCCAGTAGGTTCGCCACCAGCGACCCGGCGGCCACCTCGCCCAACTGCCGCTTGTAGCGTTTGAACTCGCCCCAGAACCAATGCGGAGTCTTCGCCGCCTCGACATGCCGGGTTTCCAATTCGGCCACCGAGGTTCGCAGCCGCAAAATCCGCCCGGCATAAACCTGCGCGAAATCCTCATGTGGCACTTCGGCGCGCATATTATCGACGCTGGTGTCGTAAACCTCGACCCCATCCGCCGTTTCAGACAAAACCAACACGATCTGGCCCGAGGTCATCTCGGCCAAGGCGGGCCAATGCGCCATTCCCGGTGCGGTCACCGCATCGACCTTGGCGCTTAGCCCGCAGCCCCGCAGTGCCCGCGCGACCTCTGGCAAGCCCAACTGCCCCGCATCCGAGGCGAGTTGAATCTGCTCGACCACATCGGAAACCGCCAGTTCCACCCCCGCGAGCCCGGCATAAACCGTCGCCAGTTGCGCCCGGCTCAGCGCCCGCGCGTTATGCCGACCCTGCGGCACCCGCGCCTCCGCCCCCGCGCGTTCTGCAACCAATCCAGCCGCAGCCACGCGGCCCGCATTTATGTCAAAGGCAACAACCCGGTCATTCACATCCGTGCCCCATCTACCAGCAACCCACGATCCCGGGCGATTTCCAGATCAATCAGCGCCATGTCATAGGCCAGCGAGGCCTGATCACGCTGCAGCCGCGCGTAGGCGTCATACTGCCCCACCAACTCCAGCAGAGTCCGTCGCCCGACCTTGTATTGCTGGGTGAACAGATCAAGGTTCGCCGCCGTCTGCCGCAGCACCTCGTCGCCTTGCGCACGGCGCGAAGCCAGATTGGCCTTCTGCTGCTGCAACGCCACGATGCGACGATTGGCGGTCTCGGTGGCTTCCGCCGTCTGACGGTCCACCACATCGCCTGTCTGTTGCAAGGCGGCGATATTGTCCTTCGCGCCGGGATTGAACAGCCCCGCGCCGTTCAGCTTCACACCGGGATTGACGCCGCCCTCATCCAGACCCGCCGTCGCCGACAGGCCAAACTTCAACCCGGCCAGTTGCATCTGCGCTTGCGCAATCGCCCGCGCACCTTCGCCCCGCGCTTTGACCACCGCCAAAGGCTCGGCCGTCGACTGGCCCAGATCGGGCAGGCTATCCAAGCCGCTGATCCCGCCCAAAGGTTGCCCGGCCAAAGCCGCCAGTTGCGCCATCTGGCTGGACTCGGTCTGCAAATCCACCGCCACCGTCGCCTGCATTTCGGCAACGCGCTGGTTCAAAACCTGCTGTTCCGAGCCATCCGACAGACCGCCCGCCACGCGTTTGGCCATGATCCCGCTGAATTCCTGCAGCTTACCGGAAGCCGCCTGCGCGACCACGGCCTGCGCCCGCGCCCGCTGCGCGTTGACGTAATACGACAGCCCCTCAAACACCCGCTGGTTCATTGCGGTGGAAAGACTAACCGCTGCCACCTCGACATCCGCCGAAGCAAACGCTCGTTCCGCCTTGCGCCGCCCATTGTCGAACAAAGCCTGCTCCAGCAGCAAACTCGCCGCCAAGCCCCCCAGCGAGGACAGGTTCACCGAAGGCCCAATCGACGGCAGCCAGTTCTTCGATTGCGCATTGGCTTTCAGCCGCGCCACCCGCAACTCGGCCTCTGCCGCCCCGGCGCTGGCATGGATCACCGCGTCAGACACTTTCGCATAAGCGCCGCCCGGCGGTAGAACCGAGCGACGCCCTTGTAGATTTCCGATCAGGCCCGCGCCCGCTGGTTGCCCCAGGGCCCCCACCGCACTCGGCCCCGCCTGTTCATGCGTTTGCAGCATCGAGGGCGCCTCTGGCCCCCCCATGCAACCCGTCAGCAGGACAAGCCCTGCCAGCGCCGGGACGAGGTATTTCACCCCGTTCCCGGACCCGTTCTTGCGGTTCTTGGGCATCGCCCGTTTTCCTGATCAAACAGCGGTGTTGACGTTGATATCGTCGTCAACCAACACCGAAGCCCCACTGCTGCCCAGCGTGTAAAGCGTGTAGCTCTCGCCGTTCACCACCTGATGCGGCCCTGCGATCGCACCCACGATGTTGACGTGATCATCCGCACCGCCACGGATCGCCATCTGGTGATCCGCTCCGGTCAGGCTGTTGATCTGCGCTTCGGTCAGCGACAGGGTCGCATGAGACGAACTCAGATCAATGGTGCCAAAGTCGAAGCCTTGCAGCCCCTCGCGGTTCAGATCGACTGTCACATCGGTGGTCGAGCGCAGATACAGCGTGCTTTGCTCGTTTCCTGCTGTATCGGTGTCATTGATCACCAGATAGCTGCCATCGGCCACCGGAGCGGTGAAGAACGCCCAGTGGCTTTGCACATTGCTGCCATTCACATCGACGCCCGCATCAAACTGCGCGGTGGTTGCCAGATCAATCGCCGCACCCGTGGCCGAGACCGCGTGATAGGTCAGCGTATCCGGCGACACAGCCGAAGCCACACCCGAGATCAGGTTGCCCGTGCCCGCATCATTGGTGATCCAGGGATCATTCGGCATCACGGTGTCATAGTGGAAGCTGTCGGTATAGCTGGCGGTGTTGCCCGCATGATCCGTCGCCGTCACCGTGACCGTGGTGTTGCCTTCGCCGGTGGGCAAGGACGAGGCCGGGAAAGTCGCGCTCCACAACCCATCCGCGCCGACCGAGGTCGTCACTTCCGAACCATTGGCCAGATGCAGCACCAGCGTCGAGAACGGCTCAGACGTGCCGGTGAGCGTCAAGCCCGCCGCCTGCTCTGCCGCGTTCATGATATCATCGCCCGCAATCACCGGCGCACCGGCAAAGTTGCGCACGATGGTATCGACCGCCACTTGCTCGGTCAGGGTCGAGACGTTGCCAACAGGGTCCGTCGCCACCGCCGTCAGCGTGACCGAGTTCTCCCCCGCCGGAATTTCTCCCGCCGGAATGGTGAAGCTCCAGCTGCCATCCGCTGCGACAGTGGCCGCATGTTGCGCGCCGCTGCCGAACGTCAGCATCACGGTCGAGCCCGCCTCGACATGGCCCGTCACGGTCAAGCCGCTGGTGGCTTCGACCGCGTTCAGGATGGTATCCGCCCCGGTCGACAGGGTGGCACGATCAAACGGCACCACTTCGGTATCGACATTCACCACATGGCTGGTCGTGGCGGTGTTGCCCAAGGCATCGGTCGCCACAGCCGTCGCGGTGGTGGCATAAGTGCCCGAGCGGATTTCGCTGGCCGAGAAATTCGCCGTCCAAGTGCCCGCATTGCTGGCGATCACGGTATGGCTCACGCCATCCATCGACACAACCACACTCGCACCGGCTTCAGCCGTCCCGGTCAGCGCCACACCAACCGCTTCTTCCGCGCCGCTGATGATATCATCACCACCCGCTTGGCCGACAGTGATCGCCACAGTGGTTTCGGTATCGACATGCAGGTCATGCGTGGTCGAAGCTGTGTTACCCGCTGCATCGGTCGAAGTCACAGAAACCACCGAGTCATAGGTGCCCTGACGGATTTCGCTGGTGGTGAAGGTCGCCGACCAAACGCCCGAGGCATTTGCCGTCACGGTATGCGACAGGCCTTCCAGCGTTACCACGACCGTTGCGCCCGCTTCCGCCGTGCCGGTCAAGGCCACCCCAGCCGCAGCCTCGGAGCCCGAGATCGCATCATCGCCGCCCGACTGGCCGCTATCCACAGTTACCGAGGTTTCGGTATCTACCGCAAAGCTATGGGTTGAGGTTGACACGTTGCCGTGGGTGTCCGTCGACGTCGCCGTGATCGTTTGGGTATATTCACCGGCGGGCAGGGTGCCCGTCGGATACGTCGTGGTCCAATGCCCATCCGCGCTGACCACAACCGTGTTCGTTACGCCGTTCAACGTCACATCCAGCGAAGCACCCGCAATCGAAGTACCCGTCACCACCAACCCGGTCGAGTTCTCGACAAAGTTCACCTTGTCATCGCCGGTCACCGCATCAAAGTTGATCGGGTTCGGTACGGTATCCACCACCAGCGTGTCATTCACCGTGGTCGAGTTGCCCGCCGTATCTGTGGCCTTCACCACCACCGGAATTTCATATTCGCCGGGGTCCACTTCCGTCGTCGGAAAGGTCACCGTCCAGTTGCCACTGCTGTCCACCACGGCAGTCTGGGTGTGGCCATTGACCAGCACCGCAACCGTCGCACCGGGCTCACTGGTGCCGCCAATCGTCACGCCATTGGTATAATCCGCGCCGTTCTCAACATGGTTCACCGATTTGGTGCCTTCCGTCACGGTCACTGCAGGAGGCGTCTTGTCAGAACTGCCACCACCGCCGCCACCCGAGCCGCCACCGCCACCGATCACCGCAATCGCGCCAGCCCCGGCTGCAATCGCGCCAAAACCGCCCAAGCCCAGCAGGCCCGGCACGAACGGCGCCATCCCGGCAGGTTCGTTCGAGACCAGCGCCACATCCGAGATGCTATCCGCTTGGGTAAAGCGCAGATCGTCCAGCGGGCTCCACTTATCCCAGCCGCCGACCGAGCCGTAATCCGCCGCCAGCACGCCATCTTGACCTTCGTGGATGATCACCTCGGTGATCTCACCCTCTGACGACAGGTAGAGATGGTTCACATCCCCCGGCTGTTCGTTGAAATAGTTGCTCAGCACGATGCTGCGGCCATCCGACAGCTTGACCAGCAAATCGCCGCCCTGCTGTTCATACCCCACCACGCTTGCGCGCGCGAGGTTCAGCGAAACGCTGTCCCCCGAGCCGACTTGAATGAAATTACCCTGACTATCGCCTGCAACACTGCCATGCTGCGCACCGCCCGCAACATTGCGGACTGCGAAATCAATCGCTTTTACCATCTTACTGCTCCGCCTCAAAAACCCAGACTTTAGTGTCCGGCGTGTTATTCGCCCCACTTTCGGAGGCTGATTGAGCCACGAATATCTATCCTTCGATATGATTTCCAGTGCTTAGACCAAGCCTGCTTTGAATTTGTCAGATTTCCCCCTCAATTCAGCCACATTTGCGGCTTTCGCGCTACAGATCGGTTTCTTTCATGCAGCCATCGCGCGGAAGCCATGGCGCGGCGATCTGCCATTGGTTGCATTTGCGAAACAATCGACTGCGCTTCACATGAAGTTTTCCCGCTATCCCCCTTTACGTGACAGCCTTTTCGGTCTTTTGATCAGACATGGCAGGCCAAACCGAAACCCTCACCAACAAGATCCTGTTGTGGATCGACACAGGCCGTCTCAACCCCGGTGATGTGATTGATGAGGCTGAACTCGTCGCTGAATTCACCGTCTCGCGCACCCCCGTCCGCGAAGCCATCCTGCAACTCGAAGCCATGGGCCTCGTGCGCCGCCTGCCGCGCAAGGGGGCGACGGTGTTTCGCCCCAGCCTTGAGGAATTCCTCGCCATCCTCGAAGTTCACGCCAAACTCGAAGGCCAAGCCGCAGGCCTCGCCGCGCGCCGTCTGTCAGTGTCATGGGCCACAGCACTGGAAGCCGCCGTGCAAGCCTGTGAGACATTCTCCGCAGAACAAGGCGACGCCAACCCCGACGCCTATTATCAGCTGAACCTGCGCTTTCACGAATGCGTGGCGCTGGCCGCAGGCAACCCGTTCTTGACCGAGATGATCAAAACCAACGCCCGCAAACTGCTGGCCTATTACCGCGCCCGCTACCGTTACGCCGGGGCCATCGCCACCTCTGCCGCCGAGCATCGCGCCATCGCCACCCTGATCTTCGCCCGCGACGCCACCGGGGCCGAAACTCTGATGCACCGTCATGTCCAATTCGACCAGATCACCGCGATGGATCTGCTCGCGGCCCTGTCCTGAACCCCGCGCCATGGGTAGGGCGGGGTTCACCCCGCCACTGGTTTTCTCACGCCCCCAAACGCTCCAACAACCGTCCATATGCAGTTTGCCCCTTACGAAACGCCTCCAGCCGGAAAAATTCATTCGGCGCGTGCAGATTCTCGTCATCATGCGAAAAGCCAAACATCACCGCATGGACCCCCAGCACCTCCAGCAAAGTCGTCATCACCGGAATAGATCCGCCCAACCGCGTCCGATACGGCGCTTTGCCATAAACCTCCTCCAACACCTGCGCCGCGATGCCCGTCGCATTATGCCCCGATGGCACCAAAAATGGCCCCGCCCCGCCTTGCCCCGGCTCCAGTGCAGCGGTCACTCCAGCCGGACAATGCGCCTGCACATGTGCCGCCAAAGCTGCGAGAACTTTCGCCGGATCTTGCGCCGCCACCAACCGACAGGTGATCTTCGCCCGCGCCTCCGCCGGATGCACGGTTTTCGAGCCTATCCCCTGCCACCCACTGGTCAGCCCGTTGACATCTAACGTCGGCCGCGCCCAAAGCCGTTCGCGCGTCGAATATCCCGGCTCGCCAAACACCGCAGGCGCACCGGTTTCTGCCAGATAACTGGCCTCATCATACGGTATCCGCGCAATCGCCGCCCGATCCGCCTCGGTCAGCCCGACCACATCGTCATAAAACCTGTCGACCGTCACCAACCCGTCCGCCGATTTCATCGAGGCCAACACATGCGCCAAAGCCATCGCCGGGTTGGCAATCCCGCCACCGTGCAGGCCCGAGTGCTGATCCGATCTTGGCCCCCGCACCACAATCTCGGCCTTCACCAGCCCCTTCAACGCCTCCACAATCTGCGGCTGATCCGGCGCATATTGCAGCCCATCGGCCGAGAAAATCATATCCGCCACCAGCCGATCGGTATTCGCCTTCACAAACGGTGGCAGATCGGGTGAGCCGATCTCCTCCTGCCCCTCAAAGAAAAACTTCACATTCACCGGCAAGCGCCCGGTGGTTTTCAGCAACGCCTCCACAGCCAAAATCGGCACCAACATGCCGCCCTTATCGTCCGAAGCCCCGCGCCCCCAAACGCGACCATCCCTGACCTCCGGTTCAAAAGGCGGACTGTCCCACAGATCGAACGGCTCGGCCGGCTGCACGTCAAAATGCCCATAGATCAGCACCGTCGGCTTATCCGCCCCGGCATGCAGCCAATGCCCACACACCACCGGATGCCCGTCCGTTGGCAACACCTCTGCTCCCTCGACCCCCGCCGCCGTCAACCGCGCCGCCACCCACTCCGCCGCGCGCATCACATCGGGGATATTCTCGGGCTTGGCCGACACCGAGGGTATCCGCACAAACGCCAGCAATTCTTGCACAAATCGCGCCTGTTCCGTGTCCAGATATTGCTGCCAAGCCATCGTGATCTCCTGCCATTTTGTCGCAAGGCTAGAGCATCTGCAGCCCCCAGCAAACACCTCACCGCAGGATTTTTCCTGTGGCGTTGACGGACCTCGACGCACCGATAGCCATTCCCGAAACAGTTTCATAAATTGGATTTTGCCGCGAAAGCCGCTCGCTTCAACAAAGGGTGCTCCCCTGAAAACGTCACGGCCAGCGATGACATTGCACCGCTGGCCGCGCTTATCTCATTAACAACGACTTTCACATTGGCCCAAATATTCCACAGGGGTCCGGGGGGGGGACCCCCGGTCGCTTACCAAGCCTCCGCTCAGATGTAGTGGTTCCACAGATTCTCCAGCCGTTCCTGACGGCCCGAGCGCGGTTGCGGGTTGATGTTGTTTGCAACCACGGCCTGCGCGATCACCTCCAGCGGCTGCGTCAGCATCGCTTTCGCCCCCTCACGCTCCCACCCGGCATAACGCGCGCGCCGCGCCGCTTCCAGCGTGTCATCCTCCAGCAGATAGGCCGCCGCTTTCAGCGCCCGCGCGCAGGTGTCCATGCCGCCGACATGCGCGAGGATCAGATCTTCCGGGTCCAGCGATTGACGCCGCACTTTGGCGTCAAAGTTGGTGCCACCGGTGGTATAACCGCCTGCCCGCAGGATCTCATAGAACGCCACGGCTTTTTCGGCATGGTTGTTCGGAAACTGGTCGGTGTCCCAGCCGGATTGGTAATCATTGCGGTTCATGTCGATGGAACCGAAAATCCCCAAAGCCGCGGCGGTGGCAATCTCATGTTCAAACGAATGCCCGGCCAAGATCGCATGGCCCTGCTCGATATTGACCTGAACCTCTTTCTCCAGCCCAAAATCCTTCAGGAAACCGTAAACCGTCGCCACATCATAGTCATATTGATGCTTCGACGGCTCTTGCGGCTTCGGCTCGATCAGGATCGCGCCCTTGAAACCGATCTTGTATTTATACTCGACGACCGATTGCAGGAACCGCCCGGCATGCGCGCGCTCGGCTTTCAGATCGGTGTTCAGCAGCGTTTCATACCCCTCGCGACCGCCCCACAGCACATAGTTCGCACCGCCAAGCTTATGCGTGGCATCCAGACAGGATTTCACCGTGGCTGCGGCATAGGCATAGACTTCCGGGTCCGGGTTGGTGGCAGCACCCGACATCCAGCGCTTGTGGCTGAACATATTGGCGGTGCCCCACAGCAGCTTGGCTTTATGCGAGGCTTGCTTTTCGCCAAGGTAATCAACGATTTCCTCAAGATTGCGCAAGCTTTCCGCGAAAGTCGCGCCCTCAGGCCGCGCATCGGCATCGTGGAAAGCGTAGAACGGGGTGCCGAGAATATCGAACATCTCGAACGCCACATCGGCCTTCAGCTTGGCCAAAGCCATGGTGTCGCCGAACCACGGACGATCAAAGGTCTGCCCGCCGAACGGGTCGCCGCCCGGCCAAGCGAACGAATGCCAATAGGCGACGGCAAAGCGCAGATGATCCTCCATCCGCTTGCCCAGCAGCACCTCATCGGGGTCGTAATGCCGGAAGGCAAACTCGTTGGTCGAGCCTTCGCCCTCATATTTGATCGCGGGGATGTTTTTGAAGAAATCGGTCATGCGAGGCTCCTGATCGCAGTTTGTGCAGCACGGTAACGGGCATGGCCCGCATCAAAGGCGTCTTTTAGGGCGGGGTCGGGCAGAATCTCCCGCGCGATTTCGGGCAGGGTGGCCACTTCGGCACCAGCCCCGGTGGCGGCCATCAGGCCAAGGCGGGCAGCCCCAAACGCCCCGCCGAAATCACCGGCCACCGGCAGGCTGACCGGGCAATCCAATGCCGTCGCAATCGCGCGCAGCCAGTAGTCAGAGCGTGAACCGCCGCCCACCGCGAGCAAACGCTCCAGCTTCGTCCCCGTCGCAGCCAAGGCATCGCGCGAGTCGCGGAAGGCAAAGGTTACGCCCTCCAACACCGCGCGCGTGCCGGCCTGACGGTCGGTGGCATGTTCCAGCCCGGTGAACGCGCCCCGGATCGAGGCGCTATTCAACGGCGTGCGCTCGCCGCCCAGATAGGGCAGGAACACGGTTTTGCCCGGTGCTTGCAGCGGCCCCACTTCGCCCGTCAAGGTCGCAGCATCCGCGCCGACCAGCTTTGAATACCAGTTCAAAGCATCGGTCGCGGCCAGGATCACGCCCATCTGGTGCCAAGTGTTCGGCAAAGCGTGGCAGAAGGTATGCACCGCCGTCGCAGGATCGGGCTGATAGCCATCGTTGGCGGCAAACAGCACACCCGAGGTGCCCAAAGACACAAACGCCTCACCCGCCCGCACCACGCCAACGCCGACGCCCGAGGCCGCATTATCGCCACCGCCGCCCGCCACAACCACGCCCGCGCCCATACCGAACCGGCCAGCCAACTCTCCCCGAAGCACCCCCGACACGTCCGAACCTTCGACCAAACGCGGCATCTGCGCACGGGAAAGCCCGCAATCCGCCAGCAAAACATCCGACCAGTCGCGCTTGCCGGTATCCAGCCACGCCGTGCCAGCGGCATCCGACATCTCGGACACATGCTCGCCCGTCAGCCACAGCCGCAGATAATCCTTTGGCAGCAGAATTTTGGCGACCTTATCCCACAGCGCAGGCTCATGCCTGCGCAGCCAATCGAGTTTCGGCGCGGTAAAGCCCGGAAACACGATATTGCCCGACAGGTTGCGAAATTCTGGCTTTGCATCCAAAGCCGCCGCCTCGGCAAAGCTGCGGGTATCGTTCCACAGAATACAGGGCCGCAGCACCGCATCAGACGCATCCAGCAAAGTCGCGCCATGCATATGGCCGGAAAGCCCGATGCCCTTCACCGCCCCCAAACCATGCGCGGCCAATTTACCCAGCACCAGCTCCGCCGCCGCAATCCACGAGGCCGGGGCCTGTTCCGACCACCCCTCCGCAGGGCGCTCTACCGTCAAAGGTGCCGTCGCCTCGGCCAGAACGCGCTGGCCCTCATCCATCAGGATGCCCTTCAGCCCCGAGGTGCCCAGATCGAGCCCGATATACATATATGTCCTCCCCAGAACCGATCGCATCCAGCACTATTAGCGCTAACATGTCAGCCATGAAAACGTTTACGCTATGCCGTTTCATCCTTCAACAGCAGGATTAAGGCCAAAGCGGTTAGAATGACGCCGCCCAGCACATTTATCGGCGGGGCAGGGCGGCCCAAAGCCAGTTCCCACAGGATAACCCAAGACGGCACCAGATAGGTATAGGCCATCACCTTGGCCGAAGGCAGCCGCAGCGTGGCAAATTGCAGCAAAACGAAGGTCATCGCCGAGGCCGCGACTGAGACATAAATCAAGCAAATCCAGACGATTGCGGGTAAAGCTGCCCAGTCGGTTGCCAGCACATCGCGCCAGCCCCACAGGCACAGAATCACAAACCCCGCCAGCATCATGCCAAAGGTGAACACCAGCGCAGGCTCACCCCGGTTCAGTTTGCGCACCATCGGCGCGTACAGCGCATGCGCAATGCAGCCGAAGAAATAGATGAACTCGCCGCGGCCCACCTGAAACCGCGCAAGCGCCGCCAGATCACCGCGAAAGATCACCCACAACGCGCCCGCCGCCCCGATCACCAGCGCCACGGCCATCCGGCCGGTGGTGATCTGCCCCAACAGCACCCAGCCAAACGCCGCAGCCATCAGCGGCGTCAGCGTGAACACCGCCGCCGTTGGCACGGCTTCCGCCGTCTGCAACCCCCAGAACATCAGCACGAAATATAACGCCAGCAGTCCGCCCAAAACCACATAGCGCCATGGCGCCACCCACGTCTTACGCGGCACGCCCACCGTCAAAAATGCCGCCAGCCCCACCAACCCGCCCGCCAAAGCAAACCGCGCCACCGTCAGCGCCGAAGGCGAAACAGAGCGCGCCGCCATTGCCCCCAGACTAAAGCTGCCCGCCACCAAAGCCGAAAACGCCAGCATCGCAACATGACCGCGTTGCGGTGGACCTAATCCTTCCCAAAGCCTCACCGTGATAGCCTCAAAGACTGCACCAAGTTGCTGCGGATTGCCGCAAACAGCTCAGGAAGCTCTGCACCTTGAGGGTGCGGTGCAGATCGACATGCGTCACGATCCAGAGCGGCGAGTCCCATTCCGGGATCGGGGCCATCACCTCGACCAGATCGGGGTCTGTCCGAGCCTCATGCGCGCGCATGAAGCCCAGACCCATCCCCGCCTTGACCGCCGCTTCCGAGGCCGCAGGTTCGTTGACGCGGAAGGTCAGCCGATCCTGTGATACCCGTTCCCGCAGCCAGCGATAGAACGGCGCGCGGTTGTCAGGGTTATCGACGCCGATAAAGCGGTGCAGCATCAGTTCGGCTTCGCTGTTCGGCAGACCATGCCGCGCGACATAGGCTTTGGACGCATAAAGCCCGATCTGCATCTTCACCAAAGGCAGCGCGACGTTATCGGGCTCCTGCGGTGTCGCCCCCGCCCGGATGGCCACATGCGCCTCGCCGTAATCCAGCCGGTACAGGCGCATATCGGTCAGAAACCGGATCACCACCGCCGGATGCGCCTCTTGGAAGGCCGCGAAAACCGGCGCCAGCAGATGCGCGATGCCGGTGATCGAGGTCACCACCAACTCGCCCGCCACCGTCTCGCCCTGCCCCTTGATCCGGCTGGCCAGTTGGCCAAACTGATCCTCGGTGGTCTGCGCCACCGACAACAGATCCCGCCCCGACTCGGTTGGCGTGTAACCGCGAGCATGGCGCTGAAACAACTTCGCCCCCAGTCGCTTTTCCAGACTATCTATATGGCGGATCACCGTGGCATGATGCACCCCCATCACCTCGGCCGCCCCGGAAACCGTGCCCATCCGCGCCACCTGAAACGCGGTCCTGATCTCGTCCCAGTTATCCATCGAGCAGATCCCCTGTGCATTTGCGCACATAAATCAGCAAAGCTCACCGATAAAGCAAGAGGTTTGTCGGTTTTGACATAAGGCTTGCCCGAAGTGCTGCTTAGGCGGATGCTAAGGGGGTGCCATCAGGCTTCAGAGGGGCCATGAAACTCGTTTCCTCATCGCCGGATCGTTTGGTGTTGCGCGCGCGTCCGGTGGTGCTGGGCATTGGCGTGGCCGCGGCCATGCTGCTGTTCGCGGCGATCTGGCTGGCGAAGGTCTTCTCAAATGATCACAGCGATCTGACCGCCCTCGGCTTGCTGTTTGGCCTGTTCGGGGCGGTGTTTATCGTCTTCGTGCGGCAAGAGGTGGCGGTGTTCGACCGCCCCAGCAACACCCTGACCCTGCGCAGCGTCGGGGTCCTCGGCGCGCGCGAACAATTTCGCCCGCTGGCCGACGTGACAAAGGCCGTGCTGGAAACCAGTGCCAATGACGGCGACAGCAGGGCCGGGCCCAGTCACCGCGCGGTGCTGAATTTCAGCTCTGGCCCGCCCTTGCCGTTGTCCGCAATCTTCCGCTCGGGTTCAGGCGCGAAGATCGCCGTGCAGCAGATCAACACGTGGCTGAACCAAAAGACCGGACCCAGCCAGAAGCGCCCGAAAAAACGCTGATCCCCCAGCCGCGCTTGACTCCCAGCCCCCAACGGCGTATCGCCCAACCCAATTCCCCCGGAGGCAACCGCTTCCGGTCCCTTGGCTTATGCCGGGATCGCCACCTGTCAGCGCGTTGCGCCCACAGGTGCCGTTTCGCATTGGTCTTGGGAAACCCGCCGTAGCACCCCATCTAGGGGTTTTGATCTAGGAGAGCGCGATGTTTGAAAGCCTGTCAGAACGCCTTGGTGGGGTATTTGATCGCTTGACCAAAGCCGGTGCGCTGTCCGAAGCGGATGTCGACACCGCCCTGCGCGAAGTCCGCGTGGCCTTGCTGGAAGCCGACGTTTCGCTGGAAGTCGCGCGCAACTTTGTCAAGGCGGTGAAAACCCGTGCGATTGGCCAAGCCGTCACCAAATCGATCACCCCCGGCCAACAGGTCGTCAAGATCGTCCACGACGAACTCGTGCGCGTTTTGGCGGGCGATGACGAACCCGAAGCGCTGAAAATCGACAACCCGCCGTCGGCCATCCTGATGGTGGGTCTGCAAGGTTCGGGCAAAACCACCACCACGGCGAAACTGGCGAAACGCCTGAAAGAGCGCAACGGCAAGCGCGTGCTGCTGGCCTCGCTCGACACCAACCGCCCGGCGGCTATGGAGCAGTTGGCAATCCTCGCGGGCCAGATTGGCGTCGACAGCTTGCCGATCGTCAAAGGCGAATCCGCGGTTCAGATCGCCAAACGCGCCAAGACCCAAGCCGCGATGGGCGGCTATGACGTGGTGTTCTTCGACACCGCTGGCCGTCTGCACATCGACGAAGTGTTGATGGAAGAAATCCAAGCCGTTCGCGACATCGCGCAACCGCGCGAAACCCTGCTGGTGGTCGATGGTCTGACCGGGCAAGACGCGGTGAACGTCGCCTCCGAATTCAACGCCAAAGTCGGCATCTCCGGCGTCGTCCTCACCCGGATGGACGGAGACGGTCGCGGCGGTGCCGCCCTGTCGATGCGCGCCGTCACCGGCAAGCCGATCCGTTTCGTCGGTCTTGGCGAAAAAATGGACGCGCTGGAGACGTTTGAGGCTGAACGCGTCGCTGGCCGCATCCTTGGCATGGGCGACATCGTCGCACTGGTCGAAAAGGCCCGCGAAACCTTTGAGGCGGAACAAGCCGAGCGCATGGCGAAACGCTTTGCCAAGGGTCTGTTCAACATGAACGATCTGAAATCCCAGCTTGAGCAGATGCAGAAAATGGGCGGCATGCAGGGCCTGATGGGTATGATGCCGGGCATGGGCGGCATGGCCAAGAAAGCCGAAGCCGCTGGTTTCAATGACAAAATGCTCACCCACCAGATCGCCTTGGTCAATTCGATGACCAAGAAAGAACGCGCCAACCCCGACCTTTTGGCAGCCAGCCGCAAAAAACGCATCGCCGCAGGTGCCGGGCTTGAGGTTTCCGAAGTGAACAAACTTCTGAAACAGCACAAGCAAATGGCTGATATGATGAAGAAAATGGGCAAAGGGGGCGCGATGAAAAACGCCATCAAGCAGATGATCGGTGCCAAGGGCGGTATGCCCGACATGGCCAATATGTCGCCCGAAGCCATGGCCGAAGCCGCCAAAGGCATGAAACAAGGCCTTGGCATGGGCGGCGGCTTCCCCGGCATGCCGCGCGGTCTGTCGCTGCCCTCCAGCCTTTCGGGGTTGATGAAGAAGAAATGATGCCCGCCGACCGCCTTTCCGCGATCAGGATCGCCCGTGTCAATCACGCCGGAGAATACGGCGCGATTCGCATTTATGGCGCGCAGATTGCTGTTTGTCGGTTGTTGTGGCCGCGCCTTGTGCTGCCGTTGTCGCAGCTAAAAGCGCATGAGGTGGAACATTGTCGCCTGTTCCGCGCGGCTTTGTCGGCGCGCAAGGGCCGCCCCTGTCGGGCGATGTATTTGTGGAGCATGGGCGGCTGGGTGCTTGGTGCTGTCTCAACGCTGTTCGGGCCGAACCTGATCTGGGTCTGCACTGAAGCGGTTGAAGAAACCGTGCATCATCACCTGTCCGATCAGTTGGATTGGCTCAGGCCGCGCGATGCTGATCTCTATGCCCTTATCAAAGGCATCCAAGCCGAGGAAGAAGGCCACCTCAACCTCGCCCGCAGCGAAAAGACCGGCGACACTGCCGTGACCCGGGCGTTCGGCGCATTGGTCCGCGCCTCTGTGTCGATGGTGGTTTGGCTGTCGACTTGGGGCGAGTCATCGCAAATGCGGCGTGATCTGGCAGGTGCTGCATGATCACCCGCCCGCAACATATCGCCCACACCACCGCCCCGGTGATCGAGACCGAACGCCTCCGCCTGCGTATGCCGCGCTATGAAGACTTCGCGCATCGCCAAGCCTTCTACGCCTCAGACCGCGCGGTCTGGGAAGGTGGGCCTTACACACCGGAACAGGCGTGGAAGATCTTCGCCTCCGAAGTCGCGCAATGGCCGCTGATGGGCTTTGGCCCGTTCTCGATGGACGACCGTTTGACCGGGGAATACCTCGGTGAAGTCGGCGTCTACCAACCCTTGGGCTATCCCGAACCCGAACTCGGCTGGTATGTGGTCGATCATGCCGAAGGCCGCGGCCTTGCCGCCGAAGGCGCACGCGCCGTGATGGCGTGGGCGCATAAAACCTTCGGCTGGGACCACATCGACAATTACATCGACCCCGGCAACGCCCGCTCCATCGCCCTTGGCCTCCGCCTCGGCGGCGTGCAGGTCGATGCCCCCGGCGCGGATCCTACCGATGTGGTGATCCGGCACGATCTGCGGGGGCTGGCATGATCGAACTTGTCGGTATCCCGGTGATCGAAACCGAACGGCTGCGCCTGCGCGGCCCGAAAACTGCTGATTTTGAGGTGATGGCGGCTTTCCTCGCCTCGCCCCGCAGCGCTTACGTCGGCGGCCCCATCAGCCGCGTGCTGGCATGGCGCAGCTTTGGCCATCTGACCGGGCATTGGCTGCATCGCGGTTATTCGATGTTCATTCTGGCCGACAAATCCACCGATGCCGCCCTTGGCATGGCCGGCCCATGGTTCCCCGAAGGCTGGCCCGAGCCGGAAATCGGCTGGTCGATCTGGGAGGCCTCTGCCGAAGGCCGTGGCCTCGCGCATGAAGCCGCGCTTGCGGCCCGCGCCCATGCCTACACCGCTTTGGGCTGGAAAACCGCCATCAGCCTGATCGCCGACGACAACCAGCGCAGCCAAGCCCTTGCCCGCCGCATGGGCTGCACCCGCGACGGCAGCTTCACCCACGAAACCTTCGGTGCCAGCCAGATCTGGCGCCATCCCGCACCGGAGTCCTTGCCATGACCGACGCCATCTTCCGCGCTGCCGAGGTGCTGAAAGACCACCGCGAATCCATCGACCGCCTCGATGCGATCCTGGTCTACACCCTTGCCGAACGCTTCAAGCGCACCCAGGCCGTGGGTCGCCTGAAAGCTGAACACGATCTTCCCCCGTCCGATCCGACCCGCGAAGCGCGCCAGATCGAACGGCTGGAGTGGCTTTCAAAAGAAGCCGACCTCGACCCTGAATTCGCCAAGAAATTCCTGACCTTCATCATCTCCGAAGTCATCAGGCATCACGAACAACTGCAGAAATAACCGCAGCCGCGGTTCCAACCAAACCCAAGGAGACTACACCATGTCCATGAAAATTCGCCTCGCCCGCGGTGGTTCCAAGAAGCGCCCGCACTATTCGATCGTCGCCACCGACAGCCGCAACCCACGCGATGGCCGCTTCCTCGAAAAGCTCGGCACCTACAACCCGCTTTTGGCCAAAGACAGCGAAGAGCGCGTGAAAATGAACATGGAGCGCGTGCAATACTGGCTGGGCCAAGGCGCACAGCCGACCGACCGGATCGCGCGTATGCTGGAAGCCGCAGGCGTGCTGACCAAAAAGGTCCGCTCGAACCCGAAATCGGCTGTCCCCGGCAAGCGCATGGCCGAACTGGCGAAAAAGAAAGCCGCTCGTGCAGAAGCACCGGCTGCTGAATAATCTGATCGGCGGCCTTGGCAACAAGGCCGCCACCCTTCATCCCGGAGAAGCCTATGCCCAACCCAGACCATATCTGCGTCGGCGCCATCGCAGGCTCTTTCGGCGTGCAGGGTGAAGTGCGGCTGAAAAGCTTCTGCACCGACCCCGAGGCGATTGCCTCCTACGGCCCGCTTTACAGCGAAGACGGCCAGACCAGCTATAAAATCAAACTCACCCGCCCCGTCGCAGGCGGCCTTGGTGCGCGCATCACAGGCGTCGAAACCAAGGAGCAGGCCGATGCGCTGAAAGGCGTAAGCCTATATGTTGACAAGAAAAAACTTCCGCATCTGCCCGATGACGAATTCTACCACGCCGATCTGATCGGGCTTGCCGCATTTGACACCGGCGGCAAAGAACTTGGTCGTGTGCAGGCCGTACACAACCACGGCGCGGGCGATCTCATCGAAATCGCGGGCCCCGGCCTGAAATCCGGCCTGCTGCTGCCGTTCACGCTCAAAGCCGTCCCCACCGTAGACCTCACCGCGGGCCGCATCATCGTTGATCCGCCAGAAGGTCTTGATTAAAAACCGCTTTAGGGCAGACGGAGCCCGATCAGACCAAAACTGGGGGCTAGACTAAAATCCCCCATCACGCCACTCTGCGCAGGGCTGCAAGAGGGGCGATATGCACAACCGTATGCGATGGCTGATGGGCGCAACCGCCCTGCTTTACATCGGGCCACTGATGGCAGGCTTGGGTGGCTATGGCTGGCCCTTGGTGCCCGTCTTCACCCTGCTGTTCCTGCTCTGGCAATTCATCATTCGCCCGCAAAACTGGCCGCGCCAGTTCCACGATTGGACGCAGTATCAGGCTTGGGCCACTCTGTTCAGCAATGCCGCCCTCCAACTGCTGTTCGTGACCCTGCTGTTCGGCGTGGGGCGTGGCATTGGCGGTGCTTTGGGCTTCATCCCACCCTATTCCGAAATGCTGCCCGTCGCGATTTCCTTCCTGTCGATCCCTCTGGCCCGGATGATCTGGGACCCGTGGAAAGTCAATGAAATCAACAGCTTTATTGATCACGCCATTGATCAGATCGCCCATCCCGGCAATCCGGTGGAACGCAGTGAGCTGAACACCGCCCGCCGCATGATCGCGCCCTTGGCCGATCTGCCAGACGACACCACCCCCGCCACCATCGCTCAACATCTGCTGGCGCTCTCCGCCCATGCCGAGCCTGCCCATATCCGCACAGCCCTGTTTGAACGCGCCCGTGCAGATGCCACCCGCGCCGAAATTATCGCCCTGATCCTGCACAGCACCGATCCGGCCTTGATCACCGATGTGCCCGGCGATGGCCCGACGCTGGCACTGGCCTTGCTGCCCGAAGATCCCGATCTGATCAGCCTGTTCGCCACCCGCCTCAGCGATGCCCTGCCGCAAGACCCGGACATCTGGGGCAAATCCCCCAGCACCGATCTGCTGGCGGAATGGCTGGCGAAATACCTCAATTCTTCCGCCGAAACCCCGTTGCGCGACCTGATCGCCGCGACCAATGCCGCCCAACCAGAGGACGGTTTGGCCTAGCGGGCGCGGGCAGGGCAGGCTAAAAGTCGCTATGAGCGATATACCAGACACCCCTGCCACCAAATCGCACGGCCGCATCTCGATCCGCGCCAGCCTGAAACCGCGCGATCTGATGGAGGAGCCTTTGCACGTCAAAGACGCATGGCGTGCCAAAATCATCACCCTGATGCCCGATGCCTTCCCCGGTATCTTGGGGATTTCGCTGACCGGCAAGGCGCTGGATCTGGGCCTTTGGGCCTTGGACGTGATCAACCTGCGCAGCTTCGGGCAGGGCAAACACCTGAACGTCGATGACACCCCCGCAGGCGGCGGAGCGGGCATGGTACTGCGCGCCGATGTGCTGGACGCCGCCTTGAGCGACGCGGCCCAACACACCCCGCGTGACCGCAACCGCTGGCCAGTGATCTACCTTTCCCCGCGCGGCAAGCCGTTCAATCAGGCGATGGCCCGTCGCTTCGCCGCCTGCGACGGCGTGACCCTGCTTTGCGGTCGGTTTGAAGGCGTTGATCAGCGCCTGCTCGATCACCACGACATCGAAGAAGTCAGCCTTGGTGATTTCGTGCTGACCGGGGGCGAGATCGCAGCATCCGCGTTGATCGACGCCACCGTGCGCCTGCTGCCGAAGGTGCTGGGCAATCACGAATCTACCGTCGAGGAATCCTTCTCGGATGGCCTCTTGGAGCACCCGCAATACACCCGTCCCGCCATCTGGAACGATCTGCCGATCCCCGAAGTCCTGCAATCCGGCAACCACGCCGCCATCGCCAAATGGCGCCAAGCGCAGGCCGAGGAGATCACCAAGACGCGCCGCCCTGATCTGTGGCAAGCCTATCTGCGCCGGAAGGCGTAGCATGGTAAAAAGCAAGTGAATCTCTCCGCAACGCCTCATAAGGAGAAGTGAAAGTGACTGTGGATGAACCTCTTGATCCGCACACAATTTGGAACGGTCAACGATCAAATGTGGCATACGAACTTGGTCAAGCTTGTGTGGAATTGCGCGCGTGCAAACCTGCCGCTGAAATAGACGTGCTGTCCGAGATTATGGTTTGTGCAGTCACAGAACTTTGGGACGCCAATTTCAGTCAAACTGAAATCCGGCGTGCTTTCAACGATGCCCTTGTCGCTTTACCGCGCTATGCCGCAGGGAACGAACGCCGATCCGACGAAAGACCTCAAACAGATTAACAAATCCTTAATCGCAATAGCTTAACCCATTGATTTTATATACACGTCACTCCTGTCCACGCGTGGACACCCGAGGCCCCTTGACCCCTCCCTTCACAAACCCTATACGCCCGTAGTCCGGGGTCAAAAGCCCATCGGGCCCGATTCCTTTTGGTCGCAATCCTTGCCTTCTTCCGCAAGTCTGGCCCGAAGCTCGGACTACAAAAGCTAGCCGCATCTCTGGCGGGGTTATCTTTCAAGATAGCGACCCGATCGAAGACCAGAAGCTCTACGGCTGCATCACGTCGGGGAAAACCCTGCAAACAAAGGAACTGCGATGAATTTGATCGCCATCATCGAAGCCGAGCAGATCGCTGCGCTCGGCAAGAAAATCCCGGATTTCAAAGCCGGGGATACCGTGAAAGTCGGCTATAAAGTGACCGAAGGCACCCGTTCGCGCGTGCAGGCCTACGAAGGCGTCGTGATCGGCCGCAAAGGTGGCGCGACCATCTCTGCCTCGTTCACCGTCCGCAAGATTTCGTTCGGCGAAGGCGTGGAACGCGTGTTCCCGCTCTATTCGACCAACATCGACAGCATCGAAGTGGTCCGTCGTGGCCGCGTGCGTCGCGCCAAGCTGTACTACCTGCGCGATCGTCGCGGCAAGTCGGCCCGTATCGCCGAAGACACCACTTACAAAGCCAAAGCTGAATAAGGACCGGACCGATGAAACAGGGCATCCACCCCGATTACCACCTCATCAACGTCAAGATGACGGATGGCACCGTGTTCCAGACCAAAACCACCTGGGGCAAAGAAGGCGACCAGATGGCGCTGGACATCGACCCGCTGGCGCATCCGGCATGGACCGGCGGCTCGGCCAAACTGATGGACACCGGCGGCCGCGTGTCGAAGTTCAAGAACAAATACGCCGGTCTGGGTTTCTGATCCAACCGCTGCGTTACGGACAAAGGGCGTGCCATCGGCGCGCCCTTTTGCTTGGCAAAGGAGCAATCCGCCCCCGCGCCCGCCAGCCCATTCGTGCTTTCCTCGGCCCGCGCAGGACCGTATAGAAAGTCCCATACTTGGACTTACAAAGGCAGCACCACATGGCGCATATCATCGTTGTTGGCAACGAAAAGGGCGGGTCGGGCAAATCGACCACCTGTATGCATGTGGCAACTGCACTGTGCCGGATGGG
The DNA here is from genome assembly GCA_964387655.1 of uncultured Cypionkella sp. Lineage (GTDB taxonomy): Bacteria > Pseudomonadota > Alphaproteobacteria > Rhodobacterales > Rhodobacteraceae > Cypionkella. The sequence goes on from CAYLYV010000001.1 coordinate 92,170, forward strand.
CCACCGCGTTGGCGCGCTTGATCTTGATCTGCGGCAGAAAAGCTTTGGCCGCTATATTGAAAACCGCCGCGCCTATCTGGCCCGCGCGGGGTTGACGCTGCCGACCCCCGATTACCGCGACCTGCCCGAGGCCGAACCCGCCGCCCTGCAACCGGGCGAAAATCCCTTCGATCACCGCCTGTCCACGGCGATTGCGGCGCTGGAACCGGTATCGGATTTCATCATCATCGATTGCCCCGGCAGCCACACCCGCCTGTCGCAGGTGGCCCATTCCTTGGCCGATACGCTGATCACGCCGCTGAACGACAGTTTTATCGACTTTGATCTGCTGGCCCGTGTCGATGCCGAAACCGGCCGCGTCAAAGGCCCGTCGATTTACTCCGAGATGGTCTGGAATGCGCGGCAGTTTCGCGCGCAGGCGGGGCTAAAGCCGATCGACTGGATCGTTTTGCGAAACCGCCTTGGCGCGCAACAGATGCACAACAAGAAGAAAGTCGGGGCCGCGCTGGAAGAACTGTCCAAGCGCATCGGCTTTCGCGTCTCGCCCGGTTTTTCCGAGCGTGTGATCTTCCGAGAGTTGTTCCCGCGCGGCCTGACCCTACTTGATCTGCGCGACACCGGCGTTGATCAGTTGAACCTGTCCAACATTGCCGCCCGTCAGGAAGTCCGCGACCTGATGAAAGAGTTGCGGCTTCCGGGCGTTACCGTCAACTTCTGAACAGGGTCGATTGCACCGCGCGCCGTTGCTCGCGCGTGGTGTGCTTTTGCAGGCGCAGTTCGAACATATCGGGGGCAGGCTCTTTGCGGGCGAACAGCCCAAACCGTGCAAACAGGGCAATTCCGAATTTCATGTCACTCTCCTGTTTGGTGTGTTTTCGACAGGCACAAGATGGCGACGAACCGCGGCAGGAAAGTGACGCACACGCGGAGTTTGCGCGACACAGGCGACGCTTTCGGAAACAGCACGTTTCCAAATGCTTGAGCGGCACACGCGCGCATGCCAAAAAGACACATCCCTTGGAGACTTCCATGCCGAACACCCTGTTTGACGCGCTTTTCGCGCCGCTCGCTTCCCGCCAAGACCGCCTGCTGATCCTGCCCGATGGCAGCAGCCTGTCGGGGCAGGATTTTCTGGCACTGGTCGCCCGCGCGGCCCATGCCTTGCGCGCGGCGGGGGTTGTGACGGGGGATCGCGTTGCGGTGCAGGTGGCAAAATCACCCATGGCCTTGGCGGTGCACGGAGCTTCGGTGGCCCTGGGTGCAGTGTATTTGCCGCTTAACACCCCACAAACGCCTGACGAGAGGAACTATTTACTTGGCACAGCCCCCCCGAGGCGTTTTCTCTGC
>CAYLYV010000002.1:0-80808 GCA_964387655.1 uncultured Cypionkella sp.
CCCGGAGGCGTGCCATAGCCGGTCACGATCACGCCGGTAAACGGGTCCACCGATTCGATGGGCAGGAAGTTCAGCACATCAAGGCTGGCCTTCCAGATGTATTTGTTGACCTCGACCGTGGTGTTGGGGTTGTCGGATTTGCGGAACAACTGGCCGATGCCGGTTTGGCGGCCCCGCGCGGCTTCACGGTTCTCGCGCGACAGTTGGGCTTGTACTTTCGGGTCGTAAGACCCGCCGCCCGCCTTGCCAAGCATGCCACAGGCGGAAATGCTGGTCAAAAGCGCAGCCACCACCCCGAACGTCAGCGCTTGAGCAATGATACCACGCAACATCATCCGGTTTCCCCATGCCAACCTGTCGCTGTTTATACTGACAGCTTCGGGCGTGCCAAGGCTTTTCCCATCAAATGCGGGTTTCTGCGTCGCAGAGCCTTTGCCGCGCGTGTAGAGTTGTCCAAGCGCCGGGGCTCTGCACTGTGGCAAGGGTGCATCACCGAGTGTGCGATTGGCCCGATTGCAGCGCGGACCGTTGCAATCAGGGCCGTGGCAGAGGAAAACAACGCCATACCTGCTTCAGCATCGCTTGAGTATGGTCGCGTCTTTGAGAAAAAACGAGGAAACACGATGAAAAAACTTCTTCTCACCACCGCCCTGCTGGCAGCAACCGCTGGTGCAGCTGCTGCTGAAGTCACCCTGAGCGGTTCGGGCCGTTTCGGTCTGATCTATGACGAATCGCTCGATGATGGAGATGTTGCGGGTGGTGTTCAGCACTCCAACACCTACTTGGCGTATCGTCTGCGTATCAACGTGAACGCAAAATTTGAAGCTGACAACGGCGTTACCTACGGTGGTCGTATCCGCTTCCAAGACAACAACGCTGGCGCCGCTTACTTCTCGCCCGCAATGCTGTACGTTGAAGCTTCGGGCGTCCGCGTCGAAGTTGGTAACGCCAACACCGCAATCGACTCGGTTGCTCTGATGTACAATCCGGAAATCGGCTTCACCGAATCGTCCTACGGCGATCCGCAAGGCTCGTTCTTCTCGTTCAGCAGCGGCGGCTACGATGCTGATCGCGTTGGTATCTACGCAGCTTACTCGGTTTCGGGCGTGAACCTGAAAGCTTCGTATGTTCAAGCTGATCAGTTTGTATCGAGCGATGATGCGAACGAAACCTCGATCGCGGCTGACTACACCTTCGGCCAATTCACCGTTGCAGCTGCTTACGCTGACAAAGGCGCTGGCATCGAAGGCAACTACATCACCTTCGTTGGCGCGGCTTACGCAATCAACGACGTTGCAAACGTTGGCCTGAACTACAACGACAATGGTTTGGCTACTGTCGGCAAAACCGTCACGCTGTACGGCAACTACACCGTCAACGGCATCACCCTGGGTGCTTATGTGTCTTCGGCAGACGGCTTTAAGGCTGACGGCGTCACTGATGCAGACACCGCTTACGGTCTGGGCGCTGCCTACGACCTCGGCGGCGCGACTTTGGCTGGCGCTGTCCACTCGAGCTTCGAGGGTGACATGTCGGCTGACCTCGGCGTACGTATGTCGTTCTGATCTAACCGATCAAAACACTTCGGAAAGAGCGGGCCTTGTGCCCGCTCTTTTCTTTTGTGCCGTGCGGTGGTCAAGTGCGACCCAAGCAGGGGGCCAAAAAGCGTGGAGATAGCATGGCGTTGCAGGCGATTTTAGCGCGGGTGCGGGCGGCGGAAGTTCTGGCGGGGCGGGTTCCCGGCTCGGTGCAACTGATCGCGGTCAGCAAGGTGCAACCCGACGCGCGGGTGCGTGCGGTTCTGGCAGAGGGCCATCGGCTGTTTGGTGAGAATTATGTGCAGGAAGCGCAGGCGAAATGGCCGGGATTCAGGGCCGCGTTCGACGCCGTGCAGGTGCATATGATCGGGCCGCTGCAAACCAACAAAGCCAAACTGGCGGTAGAATTGTTTGACGCGATCCATACGGTGGATCGGGCGTCTTTGGCCGAAAAGCTGGCGAAACTGGCGCAGGCGCGTGGCGCTTGTCCGCAGTTGTTCGTGCAAGTGAACACCGGGGCCGAGCCGCAGAAGGCCGGGGTGTTGCCCGAGGCGTTGGACGGTTTCATCGCCGCGTGCCGCGCGATGGATCTGAGCTTGGCGGGCCTGATGTGCATCCCACCCGAGGGCGAAGATTCGATCCCGCATTTTGCCGCCTTGGCCGGGATGGCCGCGCGCAATGGGCTAACGGGCCTGTCGATGGGCATGAGCGGCGATTTTGAAGCTGCGATTGCGGCGGGCGCGACGCATGTGCGGGTCGGATCAGCAATTTTCGGCGCGCGGAACTACGCTTAAGTCAGCCAAACCCGCGCATAGGGCGGCAGCGCCAGATAATCGCCATGCAGCGTCACAATCTGATCTGACAACGCATCGTGCCAATGGGTGATGCCTTGGGCTTGCAGCCATCCGCCTGCGACATGCTGCCAGTGATGCGAAAAGTTGAACAGGCACAGAATCGCTCCGGTTGGCGCGCCGCGCTGCACCGCGAACAGCGTGGGGTTGCCGGTTTGCACGATGACTGTGGGATGCGCTCCGTGCAGCCCCGGCGTTGCGCGGCGTCGGGCGAGGATGTGCTGGGTGCCAAGAAAGCATTGCGACGAAAGAGAATTGCCGGAATGGCGGGTAGCGGCCTGCGCCCAATCCATCCGGGGGCGGTGAAGCCAGCGGCTGTCATGGGCGTGGGCCGGGTCGGCCAAGTAGCTATGGTCATTCAGCAGGGCCAGTTCATCCCCCATATAGATCAACGGGATACCGCCAAAGCCCGCGATCAGGGCATGACCCATCAGGATGCGCTGCATCGCCATCTCGCGGTCATGTTCGTCTTCGGCCTCTAGGCCTGCGAGGGAGGCAAAGCTGCCGGAAATGCGTTTGTCGCCTGTCGCCTCATTGATCTGAAACGGCGCACCCTTTGCGAAGCTGCCGGGGAAACTGCCTTCGTAGAATTCCGACAGAAAGCGGCGATGTGCTGCGCCGGACATCCCTGTAGCGGCGGCGTCTTCGTCGGTGACGGCCCAGCCGATATCGTCGTGGCAGCGGATATAGGTGGCATAGGTGGCGTTGGTGAGGCGGTCGGGGAAGTGGCTGGCCAGCACATGCGACATCAGACGGGTGTCGCGGGTGGCCAGCGCGCTCCAGAATTGCACCATGAGGGAGTTGTGATAGGCGAGGTTGCCTTCGCGGCCGTCATGCTTGCCGCGCCCAAGGTAGGGCAGCATTTCTTGCGGACTGACGATGGCTTCTTCCAGATGGATCACCGCCGGGGCGGCGATGCGGCAGCAGGCACGCAGGGCTTGCAGCAGCATGTGGACTTCGGGTTCCGACTGGCAGCGGGTGCCCATGCGTTTCCACATGAAGGCGACGGCATCCAGACGCAGCACGGCGACGCCGGTGTTGGCGAGGTGCAGCATGATCTTGGTAATCTCAAGGAAAACCTGCGGGTTAGACCAGTTCAGATCCCATTGGTGTTCGTTGAAGGTGGTCCAGACCCATTTGCCGAATTCGGGGTAGTGGGTGAAATTGCCGGGAGCGTTGTCGGGGAAAACCTCGATCAAGGTTTTGGCATAGGCATGGGGTTCGTCGGGGGTGTCAAACATCCAGTACAGGTCTTGCGCGGCTTTGTCGCCTTTGGCGGCGGCCTGCGCCCAGGCGTGTTCCTTGGCGGTGTGGTTCAGCACAAGGTCGATGCACAGCGAGATGCCGCGTTTGCGCAGTTCGGTTGAAACCGCTTTGAAATCGTCGAGTGTGCCATAGGCCGGGTTGATGCTGCGGTAGTCCATCACCGAATAGCCGCCATCGGAATCACCGGGGCGGGGCTTCAGGCAGGGCATGAAATGGACGTAGGTGATGCCGAGGTCTTCAAGGTAATCAAGGTGATCCAGCACGCCACGCAGGTTGCCCGCAAAGCGGTCGATGTAGAACACATAGCCCGCCATATCGGCGCGCTGGAACCAGTCGGGTTCTAAGTCTCGCTTTAGGTCCAATAGTTTAAGATCGGCGGGGCGGGCTTTCCAGCCTTCGGCGAGTGCGGTTTTCAGATCGGTGCAGAATTGGCTGTAGCCGGGGTGCTGGCCGTAAAGCTGATCGAGCATCGGCCACAGATCAGGGGCAGAGCGGGCCATACGCAGGGCGAAAATCTGGTCGTCCGGTTTTACAGCTTTGGCCATCGTATCCCCCGATTTGGGACAGAATAGGCCGCTCGAACCGCTTTGGGAAGTGTCAGCGGATGATCAGCCGGGATTCGGGGCGCAGGCGGTTGGCGATCCAGAGCAGGCTTGGGCGCGAGAGGCCGATGCAGCCGGCGGTCGGGTGGCTGGGGCTGCGCCAGGTGTGGATGAAGATGGCCGAACCTTCGCCGGGGGTGGGATCGTCCCAGTTCCAATCGGTGATCAGGATCAGATCATATTGTGGGTCGCTGCGGGTTAGCCGCTCATGGCTGTAGGGATAGGGGGCGCGGACCAGTTGGTTGTAGTCGAAATCGTTGGGGTCGTCGGACCACAGATCATTCGGGCGGATCGGCACGGCCCAATCGGGGAGGGCGTGGCGGGCGATGCGGTCGGGGCGGTAGAGCATTCCGACGATGCGGTGACAGCCTGTCGGAGTGCCGCCGTCGCCTTCGTGTTTGTCGGCGGTGATGCCGCCGCGCCCGATGGTGCAGGGGAAGCGGCGGTTGTGGAACAGCAGGCCGATTGGCGTCAGGATCAGATCGCTGGACTTCATAGCAGATGCCCGGATTTCGCCGCTTTGGTGGCGAGATAGGCGCGGTTCTGCGCGGTTTGGCCGACGTGCAGCGGCACACGCTCGGTCACCGTCAAACCGCAGGCTTGCAGCATCGCCAGCTTTTTGGGGTTGTTGGTCAGCAGGCGGACTTGGCTGAATCCCATCTTTTGCAGGATTTCCGCGCCGATGCGAAAATCACGTTCATCATCTTCAAAGCCAAGGCGGTGGTTGGCCTCGACGGTGTCAAAGCCTTGATCTTGCAGAGAATAGGCGCGCATTTTGTTCGCCAGACCAATGCCTCGACCTTCTTGGTTCAGATACAGCAGAACGCCTGCGCCCTCATGGCCCATCTGGGCAAGGGCGGCGTGCAGTTGCGGGCCGCAGTCGCATTTCAGGCTGCCCAGAACGTCTCCGGTGAAGCAGGCGGAATGCAGGCGGGCCAGCACGGGTTTGTCGCGGTCGGGGCGGCCGATCTCAATCGCGTAGTGTTCGGCGCTGCCATCGTCGGGGCGGAAGATGTGCAGCCGACCCGCTTGGGCGGCGGCCATCGGCAGGCGGGCGGAGATCACCGGGGCGAGTGGGGCGAGGCGGTCGAGGTCGGCGCAATCGGTGTTTGCCAGCAGGGTCAGGTTGTTGCGGGCGGCGAGGGTGAGGGCGTCGGCGACCGGAACCAGCAGCATCGCGGGCAGCAGTTGCGCAGATTTTGCCAGCGCAATCGCGGTGCGGTGCAGGGTGGCAGACCCGTCGCGCAGCGCCACCAGCGGGCCTTTCATTGGCACGTTAAGATCGTCAGCCGGGTCGGCCACGGCGCGCAGCCAGCGCAGATCGGCGTCCGAAGGCACTCGCAGACGGGCGAGATCATTGTCGTAGGGGATGGCTTTCAGCGTCTCGGCGCGGCGGGCGGTCAGCACAAGTTCGGGCGCACCCTCGGCCCGGAGGGCGCTTAGGCGGTCGGCAGTTAACTCCTCAACCGCGGCGCAGAGCATGGCTTGGCCGCCGCCCGTCAGCACGATGGGCAGCCCCAGCCGCAGGTCAGCGCGGGCGCGGGCGAGGATTTCGGGGGTGGAGGGGCGGAGGCTCATGCGGGTTACATAGGCGAAACTGGAACGGATTGAAACATTTCCCAAGCCAGCGACACGAGCGCGTGAGACGATTGTAGCAAATCTTGTCGGAACCGTGAGGCGGGCGCATGTGTTTACGCAAGAGCAAACGGCTCGGCTGATGGAGGCCCACATGGCAACGTTACGCAAAATTCTGCTGGTCGATGACGATGACGATCTGCGCGAGGCGCTGAGCGAGCAGTTGGTGATGACCGAAGATTTCGACGTGTTTGAGGGCCGCACCGGGGCCGAGGGCATGGAGAAGGTCAAGGCGGGTCTGTTTGATCTGGTGATTTTGGACGTGGGCCTGCCGGATACCGATGGCCGCGAACTCTGCCGCCGGATGCGCAAGGCCGGGGTGAAATGCCCGATCATGATGCTGACCGGGCATGACACCGACAGCGACACCATTCTGGGCCTTGATTCGGGTGCCAATGATTATGTGACCAAGCCGTTCAAGTTTCCGGTGCTGTTGGCACGGATCCGGGCGCAGTTGCGCACGCATGAACAATCCGAAGACGCGGTGTTCCAGATGGGGCCGTATACGTTCAAACCGGCGCAGAAAATGCTGGTCGATGCCAAGGATAAGAAGGTGCGGTTGACCGAAAAGGAAACCAATATCCTGAAATATCTCTACCGCGCACAACAAGGCGTGGTGGCGCGGGATGTGCTGCTGCACGAGGTTTGGGGCTATAACGCTGGCGTGACCACGCATACGTTGGAGACTCATATTTACCGTCTGCGGCAGAAGATTGAGTCCGATCCAAGCAATGCGCGGCTGCTGGTGACCGAGAATGGCGGCTATAAGTTGGTCGCGTAAGTTGTGAATTGGTCGCTTTAGGTAAGGTTTTCGTCACTTACGGGTCTTATTGTTGCCTGATTGAATGGCTATATATCAGGCTAGGCCAGATGGCGTCGTCTCCGCCTTTGACCGGAAAGTTCCCCTTGCTGTGTCGGGGTTATGGCACAGCACCCTCCCTGTTGGACCTGGCCGGGCCTTGTGCCCGGCCTTTTTTTTCCCGCTCTTGCTATCGCAGTTGCAGGCGGGCGGCGGCATAGAGCGTGAGCGCCCCGGCGATGGTGAAGGCCACCCAATAGGGCAGCAAGACGGCTTCAGCCGTGCCCCAAGGCTCGGCTCCCGAGCCCGCCCAAGAGATCAGCCAGCCGAAGGTGAAGGCGCCAAAGGCTGCGGGTCCGGTGCCGATGAAGCGGAAGGCGGAGTTGACGCGGCCTAAGAGCGGCGCGGGAATGTGGCGTTGACGGTAGCTGACTTGGGCGATGTTCCAGAGCATGCCGGAAAAGCCGTCGAGCACCAAAAAAATAGCGATCAGCCAGAGCGGGGCTTGCAGCGCCAAGACGAGGGCGGCGACGGTGAATCCGGCCATGCCGAGCAGGATGGCCGATCTGGGGGTGATGTGGCGCAAGATGCGCGGGCCGATCAGGGTGGCGGCGAGGCCACCGATGGCGGGAAGCGTCAGGAAGATGCCGAAGCCAAAGGCATCCAGGCCAAGGACGCGTTGGCTGTAGATCACCAATATGGCGGCAAAACCGTAGCCGATGAAGTTAAAGCCACCCAGAATAAAGGCCAAGCGGCGCAGGGGAATGTCACGCCAGAGCCAGAGCATCCCCTCTTTCAGCGCGGCAAGCATGGGCAGATGTGGGGTGGTTTGCACGCGTTTGGGCAGTGTCATGCTCAGGGTCAGCCCGACAGCGACCGCCAGCAATCCGGCTTGGATGCCAAACGGCAACGCTATGGAAACCCCGATCAGCAGGCCAGCCAGCGGCGGGCCTATGAACTGGCTTGCGAGTTGTTCCGCGCTCCACATCGCGCCATTGGCTTGTTCCAGTTGCGATTTCTCAACAACGGAGGGGGTGAAGGTTTGCGCGGTGTTGTCGCGCAGCACCTCGGCGCTGCCCAAGACGAACGATAGGGCGGCCATCAGCAGCACGGGGGCTGTGCCGGGGTTGGCCGTCAGCGCCAAGGTCAGCAGGGCGAGGGAAATCACGATCCGCACACAATCGGCCCCGATGATCAGGCGGCGATGATCGACCCGGTCGGTGATCACGCCTGCGGGCAGAGCGAACAGAAACCACGGCAGGCTGCGGGCGGTGGCGACAAGGCCGATCAGGAAAGGGTCATGCGTTAGCAAGGTGGCGAGCCAGGCCACGGCGACCATGATCAGGCCATCGCCAAGGTTGGTGGCGGCTGATGAGGCGACCATCAGGCGGAAGTTGCGGTTTTGCCAGAGCGCGTTTTGGGTCATGGCGGCATGACTGCATGGCACGCGCGGTGGGGTCAAGATGGGGGTTTTGGCTGGGAGTAGCCGACAGAAAGAATCGGATTTACAATTCCGAGCGAATCCGTCAGTTAATACGACAAGGCCCAACCTGTCGGCAGGGCGTTGGTTGCAATGTGCAGTCTCGAAAGGCAGTTGGAAGTCATGAGCTATTCTTGGTTCAAATCGTCGAAGCCCACCTCTGCCAGTCCGGTGCGCGGTGGCACTGCGGTGGGGATGCTGGCCGATATGCCGCCGCTGGAGCGCGGTGTGGTGCAACTGCTGCGGCAATGGTGCGACGGTGAGGCCGGGCGCATCGCCGTCGCCGAAGAATTCACCGCGATTTTCGGGGCCGAGCAGGCGGCGCTTGAGGTCAATAACCTCGCGCATCTGATCACGCTGATGGTGCAGTTGGGTCGCCGCCCGTTGATGCGGCACCACAGCCAATGCGCCTGCCTTGGCGGGGATGAGAGTGCCTTCGCGCAGATGGTTGCAGCTGCCACGGCGGGGGATCGCGAAGATGCGATGGCTTTCGCGTTGACCATGCTGCCGCCCGACATCGCATATGAAGCCGTGCAGATCGCCGCATATGTCGGTCGCGCGACGCTTGATATGATCCACCGCACCTCCGCCACCGGCAGCTATTTCGCCACCACCGCCACGCGTCACTAGGAAAGATCCCGTATGCGCCCTTCGTTCTTCATGCTTCTTGCCACCACAGCCTTTGTCTCGGCTGTCCAGCCCGTGTTTGCCGCCGATCCGGCAGCAGTTGCAAAGACTTACGCCGATATTGCTGCGGCGGGTTATGATGATAGCCTGATCACCGCCAAGGCGTTGCAAGCGGCGGTCGATGCGCTGATCGCAGCGCCCAGCGAGGACAGTCTGAAGGCGGCGCGTGCGGCATGGATCGCGTCGCGTCCGTCCTACATGCAGACCGAGGCGTTCCGCTTTGGCAACGCGGCGGTGGATGACTGGGAGGGCAAAGTGAATGCCTGGCCGCTGGATGAGGGGCTGATCGACTATGTCGACCCGTCTTACGGCAAGTCGGAGGAAAATGATCTGGCGACGCTGAACGTGATCGCCAACCCGAAATTCACCATCTCGGGTGTTGAGGTCGATGCCACCACGATCACGCCGGACCTGATCTCGGGCACGTTGCAAGAGGCGGGTGGGATCGAGGCGAATGTGGCCTCGGGCTATCACGCGATGGAGTTTCTGCTGTGGGGGCAGGATTTGAACGGCACCGGACCGGGGGCGGGCAATCGGGCCTTCACCGATTATGTGCAGGGCGAGGGCTGCACGGGCGGCAACTGTGACCGTCGCGCGGCGTATTTGAAGGCGGCGACCGATCTGTTGGTCAGCGATTTGACGGATATGGCGGGGCAATGGGCCACGGGCGGTGCTGCGAGGGCGGTGATTGAAAAAGACCCGAAAGCGGCTTTGTCGGCTATTTTGACCGGGATGGGCAGCCTGTCTTATGGCGAGGTTGCCGGCCAGCGGATGCGTCTGGGCCTGATGCTGAACGACCCCGAGGAGGAGCATGATTGCTTCTCGGACAACACCGCCAACAGCCATTACTATGACGGTGTTGGCATCCAGAACGTCTATCTCGGCAAATACACCCGCGTTGACGGCAGCGTTGTGTCGGGCGCTTCGATCTCGGAACTGGTGGCTGCGGCAGACCCGGCGGTGGATACCCAGTTGAAGGCGGAACTGGCGGCGACGGTCACGGCTTTGGGCGCGATCAAGGCGGCGTCGGATGGCGGCATGGCCTATGATCAGATGCTGGCGGCGGGCAATAAGGAAGGCGAGGCTTTGGTAATGGGCGGCGTGAATGCTTTGGTCACCCAGACGGCTTCGATTGAGCGCGCGATCACCACTTTGGGGCTGACCGGCACCAGCATTGAAGGCTCGGACAGCCTTGATAATCCGGGCGCTGTGTTCCAGTAACGCTTGCGTTAACGGGGCTTTGTCGGTCGCGAGCAGCGATTGACAAAGCCCGCTGAAACCCACTCTGAGTAGGCAGGTGGCGCTTGGGTGAACGGACCACAGCGCTGCCAACTGATATAGGGAAGACCCGGATGCTGCGCGTCCTGCTGATACTACCACTGCTGGCGGGGCCAGCTTTTGCGCAAGGGCCGGAAGGTCTGCCACTGAACGTGATCCCCCGCACCAAGGCGGAGGTAGCCCGCATTGCAGGGGTGCTGGCGACCCCCAAAGATTTCAGCAAATCTGAGACGTTTGAGGCGAAATCGGGGGGTGCGGCGACGGTGCGCGCGCGCCCCACGGCGGATGCGTTCTCGCAATTCTCGGGCAATATGCCGTTTGATCGGCAGATGAATTTCAACCTTGGCAATGCGTTGTTCACTAAGACTTGGGTGCCGTCGCCGGCCTCGACTTTGGCGTCGGATGGGCTGGGGCCGTTGTTCAACGCGCGCGGCTGTCAGGATTGCCATCTGAAAGACGGGCGCGGGCATGTGCCTGCAGGGCCCGAGGAAAGCGCTGTGTCGATGTTCCTGCGGCTGTCGGTTCCGGGGGGCAGCAACCCCGCCGAGATCAAGGACTGGCTGGCAACGCAGGATGAGCCGACCTATGGTGGGCAGTTTCAGGATTTTGCCTCGACTGGCGTTGCCGCCGAGGGCCGCATGGTGATCGACTACACCGAGGTTCCGGTGACGCTGGGCGATGGCAGTGTGGTCAGCTTGCGTGCGCCTGCGTATTCCGTGGCGGATCTGGCCTATGGCCCGATGGCAAAGGATGTGATGCTGTCGCCGCGCGTGGCGCCGCAGATGATCGGCTTGGGGCTGCTGGAGGCGATCCCCGCAGCGGATATTCTGGCGAAGGTCGACGAGAATGATGCCGATGGCGACGGGATTTCGGGCCGCGCTAGCATTGTGCCCGCCGGGTCGGATGGCAAGCCGATGCTGGGTCGGTTTGGTTTCAAGGGCGGCAAAGCCACGATCCGCGACCAGTCCGCAGGGGCTTTTGCGGGCGATATGGGGCTCGCGACCTCGCTGCATCCCGATCCTTGGGGCGACTGCACCAACGTGGAGGACGCCTGCCGGGTGGCGATCAGCGGGCAGGAACCGGGCGTGCGCGATGGGCTGGAGGTAGATCACCAAAGCCTTGATCTGGTGACGTTTTATGCCCGCAATCTGGGCGTGCCAGAGCGCAGGGGCGTCGATGATCCGAAAGTTTTGCGCGGCAAGCAGGTGTTTTATGACATCGGCTGCACGTCTTGCCACACGCCGAAATACGTCACGGATCGGTTGAATGACCAGCCTGAGCAAAGCTTCCAGCTGATCTGGCCCTATACCGATCTGCTGCTGCACGACATGGGGCCGGGATTGGCCGACAACCGACCCGAAGGCCGTGCGACCGGGCAAGAATGGAAAACGCCGCCTTTGTGGGGGATTGGGCTGACGCAACAAGTCTCGAGCCACACCGAATATCTGCACGACGGGCGCGCGCGTAATCTGCTGGAGGCGGTGCTGTGGCATGGTGGTGAGGCGCAAGCGCAGCGCGATGCCGTGGTGGCTTTGCCGAAGGACGATCGCGACGCCATCCTCGCCTTTCTGGAAAGTTTGTAGCCATGCTGCTTCGCTCTCTGCTGCTGTCGCTTTGCCTTGCCACCCCGGCACTGGCGGATTTTGAACAGACCTTGTCCGACCATATCCTGCCCGGTTACGCGGCTTTCGCGGCCAGCACGCAGGCTTTGTCCGACGCCGCTGCGCAGGATTGTAAGGCCGACGGCCTGAAACCCGCCTTCAACGCGGCCTATGATGCGTGGCTTGGCGTGCAGCATCTGCGCTTTGGCCCGGCTGAGGCGGATGGGCTTTCGGTGGCGATTGCGTTCTGGCCCGATCCGAAAGGCTCGGGCGCGAAATCGCAGCGCGCGCTGTTGTTGGGCGATCCGCTGCAACTGACGCCAGCGCATTTCCCCGATCAATCGGTCGCCGCACGCGGGCTGACCGGGTTGGAGCGGTTGCTGTATCCGGCGGAACCCTTGCCAGTTGACCCCTGCGCGCTGATCCAAGCGACGACGCTGGATTTGGCGCGGATGGCGAAGATCATCAATGACGACTGGATCAACACCTATTCCAAGACCGTGCTGACGGCGGGGGATCTGGGCAACACCACCTTCCAGACCCGGCCCGAAGTACGCCAGACCCTGTTCACCCAAGTGGTGGCGGCACTGGAGTTTGATAAAGATCAACGGCTTGGTCGACCCTTGGGCACGTTTGACACACCGCGCCCGGAACGTGCCGAGGCGGTGGCCTCGGGGCGCAGTCAGCGCAATGTGTTGCTGTCGTTGCAATCGCTGCGCGCGATGGTGGTGACGATGACGCCGGATGCGCCGCTGACTTTGGCGGGGTTTGATCGTGCTATCAAGTTGGCTGAAACGCTGGATGATCCGAACTTTGCCGGGGTTGCTGCGCCGCAGGGCCATCTGAAGGCAGAGATTTTGCAGCAGGCCGTCAGTGCCTTGATTGACACGGTGATGGCCGAACTTGGGCCGGAACTGGATGTTGGCGTTGGTTTTAACGCGGCAGATGGAGACTAAGATGGCAACGCGGCGGGCGTTTCTGGCGGGGTTGGCGGCGGCCAGCCTGCCGCGGGTGTCTTGGGCCGAAGTCGGCTCTCCGGCTTGTCTGGCTGCGGGGAAGTTGGGTGATGAATTTGTGCTGCATGGCTTGAGTGCGGCGGGCGAAAGCCTGTTCGAGATCGGCCTGCCCGCGCGCGGTCATGCGGCAGCGGCGCATCCGTCGCAGGCTTTGGCGGTGGCGTTTGCCCGCCGTCCGGGCACGTTTGCGCTGGTGTTGGATTGCTTGACCGGGGCGGTGCGGTATCGCTTGACCCCGCCTGAGGGGCGTCAGTTCAACGGCCACGGCGCGTTCTCTGTCGATGGGGCTTTGCTAATGACCTCGGAAGTGGTCGCCGAAGGTTCGGCGGGGCGGATTGGGGTGTGGGAGACGGTGGGCTTTACCCGCGTCGATGAATGGGACAGTCACGGCATCGGCCCGCATGATGTGCGGCGCTTGGCGGATGGTCGGCTGGTGGTGGCGAATGGCGGGATTGAGACTGATCCAAGCGACCGCACCAAGCTGAACACCGACACGATGCGCCCCAATCTGACGCTGTTGTCGTCGGAAGGTGTGCTGCTGGATCAGGTAGAACTGGCGGATGAGTTGCACCAGAACTCGATCCGCCATCTGGCGTTGCAGGGCGATGGCGTGGCCTTCGCGATGCAATGGGAGGGCGATGCGGCTGAACCCGTGGCGCAGCTGGGTCTGTGGGTGCCGGGGTCCGCGCCGCAACTCTGCCCGCCACCGGATGCACAGGCGTTTGCGATGAAGGGTTATGCCGGCTCGATTGCGGTGTCGCGCGCGGGTGATCTGATTGCGCTGACTTCGGCCCCTGCCGGGGTGGTGATGCTGTTTGACGGCGCGGGTCAGTGGCTGGCCACCGATCAGCGTGCCGATGTGTCGGGGGCGGCGGCGGTGGGCGATGGTTTGCGGCTGACCGATGGGCAGGGCGGTGTGTGGAGCTATGGCCACGACGGTTTGGCCCCCCTGAGCCGCAATGCGACGGCTTGGGATAACCATTTGATCGCGCTGGGCTAGTTACTTCCCGACAAATTCGAACGAAAACTTGCTCAAAGCTCCGGCGGGCGGTGGCGCGAAGGGCGCCGCGCGTTGGATATGATCCACCGCCGCTGCATCCAGCGCCGCAGAGCCGGAACTTTTCACGATCTTCACCAGCGACAAGCCGCCATTGGAGGCAATCACAAACCCCACCACCGCGCTGCCCTTGCCGGGACTGGACCGCTTCTTGGTGCCGCGAATTTTCTTCATCACCGCCTTCTGATAGGCCGCAGGTGACTGGCCCTGCGCCGTGGCTTTCGCCGCCTTGGCGGGGGCCGTAGCACCACCTGCAGATGGGGCCGAGCTGGCCTTGGGGGTTTTCTTAGGTGCGGGTTTTTCAGGTTTCTTCGCTTTGGCCTTGGCGGTTTTCTTCGGTTTAGGCTTGGTCTCGGCCTTCTGGGGTGTTGGCTGCTCAACTTTTGGCTTTACCTGCTCCGGCGCTATTGGAGCCGGATCGGCGGCGGCTGGCAGCGCGTCGGGCGCGGGCAGTGGATCTGGCTGCGGAAGGGGTACGTCCGTCGGCGGTTTGGCATCGGCCAACTGCTTGGGCGGTGCCATCGGCTGCGGCAGATTTTTGGCCACAGGCTGCAGCTTTGGCAGATCGGGCAGCGGATCGGGTTCGGCAATGGGCTCGGGTGCGTCGGCGTCTAGTTGCGGCGGCGTTGGGGCCTCGGCACTGGCGATTGGGGAGGGATCAGAGATCGCAGCCATGGTGTCGGCTGCAGCCGGGGCGGGCGGCAGGGTCAGGAATATCGGCTGGTCGACGATAGGGGCGGGGGTTGCGGTCAGCGCCAAGGCACTGGCGGCGCTGAGAATCAGCGCGGTGGTGGTGGCCGACAGCGCCCAACTCGCCCAAGTGCGCGGCTGCTGCGCCGAGGCGGCGATGGGGCAGGATACCGGACAGTTGCGGAATTGTTGGCTCATGGGGTGACCTGCCGCTCGGACTTGCTTTGCAGCCCGACGAGGGCGACTTTCAGATAGCCTGCCGCCCGCAACTGATCGAGCACGGCCATCAGATCGCCGTAGGGCACCACACGGTCGGCGCGCAGAAACACCTGCACATCGCGCTTGGCTTTGGTCTGGGCATCCAGCGCGGCTTGCAGATTGGTTCCGGTCAAGGATTGGTTGCCCAAGGTGAGTGTCAGATCGGGCGCGAGGCTGAGCCAGACCGGATCTTCCGGGCGCGCGGTGGCTTCGGCGGAGGAGGTCGGCAGGTTCACCGGCACATCCACGGTTGAGAGCGGGGCGGCGATCATGAACACGATCAGCAGCACCAGCATCACGTCGATGAAGGGCGTGACGTTGATATCCGCCATCGCGTCTTCGTCGTCATCGCGGTGGGTGCTGGGGGTGATGGCCATGATATCTCACGCGGATTTGGCAAGGCGCGTGGCGCTGCGGCGATCCAAGTCGCGACTGAGCAGGCGCTCGATCTGCGCGCTAGCGTCGGCAAGGCCACGGCGGAAGGCGGCGATGCGGCGTGCCAAGGCGTTGTAGATCAGCACAGCCGGGATCGCTGCCAGCAAGCCGATGGCGGTGGCAAACAGAGCCTCGGCAATACCGGGGGCGACGACGGCGAGGCTGGTGGTTTTGGTTTCGGCAATGGCGAGGAAGGCGTTCATGATGCCGAACACCGTGCCGAACAGGCCGATGAACGGCGCGGTGGCCCCGATGGAGGCAAGCAAGCCCGACCCTGCGCGCAGCCGCGCCAAAGCGCCCGCTTCGATGCGATCCATCGCAAGCCGGGTGCGCTGTTGGGCGGCATGGGCATAGCCGGGCTCCAGCGGGAAATCGGCGAGGCTGGCGAATTCATCATAGGCGACGCGGGCCATCATTGTGGTCGGATCACGCTGGGCGGCCATGGCGCGCACCGCTGCGGGCAGATCGGTAGCGGCTGTCAGCTTCAGCGCACTTCGGCGCAGGGCGCGGAACGCCAAGGTCAGCTCGGCGATTTTCTGCACCATGATGGTCAGCGCTGCAAAGGCGGCCAGCGCAAGCAGCCCCATCACCGCCTGCACCACCCAATGCGCCGAGAGGATGATGCTGAACAGATCGGTGCTGGCATGGGGCACGGTCAGACCTGCGGCAATGTCTTGCGCAAACGCAGGATGGGCCAAAAGGCCCATCCCAATGATCAGGGCGCTACGGCTGCGCATTAAAAGCTCACCGATTTGGCGATAGAGAGTTTGTAGTTGCGGCCAACCCCATTATCGAGGGCGAGGTTGTTGCGATAGGTCTTGTCGAACATGTTTTCGACCGCGAAATTCACATCCAGACCCTTCAGCACGCCTTCTTGCGGCGACCATTTCACGAACATGTCGTGGGTGTCGTAATGCGCAGCCGAGGTGGTGGCCGACGAGGTGGTGATGTCGTCATAATAATAGCCGGTCCAGCCAAAGCTGACATTCTGCGCGGGCAGTTTGCCACCGATGGTTAGCGCCACGTTTTCCGCCGGGGTATCCGCCAGCGTCAGGCCCGTGGTGCCGTCCTTGCTGCGCACATGGCTCCACGACAGGCTGGTGAACCAGAATTCGGAATCATAGCTGGCCTCCAACTCGGCCCCCCAAAGTTCAGCCGAGGCGATGTTTGAGAAGTAAGGCACAGCAGCCCCGCCCGCGACCCGCGGCGTGGTGGCGATCATGTTGGTGACATCATTGTGGAAGCCGGTGACCTTCAGTTGCAGGCTGTCACCTTCAGAAATCAGATCCTGCTTTTGCACGGTAAAGCCCAGCTCGATGCTGTCGGCTTTTTCCTTCTTCAGATCGGGGCTGATCAAGCGGGCGGGCAATGTGCTTGCCGCTTCGCTGGAATAACGCTCGTCCAGTGTCGGCAACCGTTCGGTGCGGGCGATGGAGCCGAACAGCGAGAAATTCTCGTTCAACTTGTACATCGCCGCCAGTTTCGGCGAGATCGCGGTGTCGCTGACGTCGTCGGCGCCAAGGCTGCGTGGGCCAGCGCCGGGGCTGACATCGCCAAAGTCGATGCGCACACCGGGGATCAGGGTCAGGCGTTCTTGATAGGTGAATTCTCCCTGCGCATAGAGGCCGATCTTGCGATCCGTGCCCTCCGGGTGGAACAGATAGGGGCCGACGGGCGAGGTCGCGCTGCGCTTTTGCTGCGACAGTTGCACGCCGGTGGTCAGGAAGTTGCTCCAGCCGCCCGCGCTGAAATCGGCGGTGTTTTCCACTTTCAGCGTCGTGGTGGCATAGCCGAAGCTGCCATCGCACAGCACCTGATTGCGCCCCGGCGCACAGGCAGCACCCAGCGAGAAGTTGCGCTTGTCGACCGAGGTGTCGGTGTAAGACAACTGCACGGTCAGGTCCAACAGCGGGTTGGCGGCAAAGCTGTTGTTCCAGGTCAGCGAGAGCGTGTCGTCGATGGAATGGATGTCAGCGGTGCCGAAGAAGGCCGCGGCCGCGCCGCCGGTTTGCGCCACCAGAGCGTCATCCAGATCGGTGTCGGTGCGCGACAAGGCCACGGTCAGGCTTTGGTCATCATCCTGTCCCAGCGTGAATTTGCCTTTCAGCAAGCCCGAGATGCTTTCATGCGATGTGCCCGGCAATACGGTGCCGCTGCCGTCCTTGATCTCGCCGCCGTTCGAGAAATTCAGCGATCCAAGGTATTCGGCATTGCCCCGTTTGGTGGCAAAGATCACGCTTTGCTTGTTGGTGTGGCCGTTGCTGGCATAGCTTTCCTTGAAGCGCAGCGTGGTGGTCTTGCCGTCTTCGATGAAGTCGCTGGCATCCTTGGTGGTGAAATTGATCACCCCGCCAATCGCGCCCGCACCATACAGCGTGGACGAGGCCGGGCCGCGCAGCACTTCGACGCGTTTGAACAGCTCGAAATCGCCAAAGAACGACCCCAGGCGATATTGCTCGAAGAATTTCGGCGCGCCATCGACCGTCACCGCGATGCGGGCTTCCGAGGCGGTTTGCTCGGTATTGCCGATACCCCGGATGTTGAACGCCTGCCCCATGGGCCGCGCCGAAGACCCGGTGGCCTGTGCGCCGGGAACGCCTTTCAGCACATCGCCCAGCGTGTTGGGTTGGGCGCGGTCAAGATCGGCTTGGTCCTTCACCGTCACCGCTTGCGGCGTGTCGATGGCAACCTTGGCGGTGCCGGCGCCGAAGATGATCCGGCCCAGCATCTGAAACACGCCGTCATCCGTCTCTTGCGCGGCAACGGGCGAGGTGATCAGGGCAATCGCAAAGCTTGATAACAGCAGTTGACCGCGCAGGGCGGCGGGGCGGCGAGGCAGCATTGGCTTTCCTTGTTTCAGGTCTGCGAATGGCTGGCCTTGCCGTCATGGGAGCAAGCTGGCGGGCAGAGATATATTCTGACTTGATCTGTCAAGAATAAGCTCATAGAAATCCCCACTATAACTGTCAAGTATATCTCTGCAGATATGTTTTGACCCTTGCGCTCCAGCCACGGCCCGATGGCCCGCCAGATCCGCGCCCCCCGTAAAACTTAGGATTCTGGCATGACCCATACGCATACTCCCGAGCAGATTCGCGCCCTGCGCGCTGAAAATACCAAGGCGCGCGCCCGCGATTTTGCGGCATTGCAGGGAATCACCGAGGCTGACCTGGTTGCGGCCTATGTCGGTCACAACGCCACGGCGATTGATGCGACCCCAGATGCCTTGTTTCCGTTGATCGGTGAGCTGGGCGACGTGATGGCGCTGACCCGGAATGAATCGTGTGTGCATGAGCGGCGCGGCGTCTACAAAGATTACCACTCGGGTCCGCATGCTGCGATGGTGCTGGGGTCCGAGATTGATATGCGGATGTTCCCGAGCCATTGGAAATTCGGCTTTGCGGTGGTCGAGGCGGGCGAGGATGGGCCGAAGCGCAGCCTTCAGGTGTTCGATGCGGCGGGCGATGCGGTGCATAAGGTGCATCTGAAACCTGAGTCGAACGTGGTGGCGTTTGACGCTTTGGTTGCGGCGCTGTGTCTGCCGGAACAGTCCGATCAGCTGACCCTCGTGCCGCGCGAACCCGTCGAGGGGCCAAAGGGTGATCCGGCACGGGTGGCCGATCTGCGCAGCGAGTGGAAGGCGATGACCGACACGCATCAGTTCCTGAAACTGACGCGGCGGCTGAAGTTCAACCGTTTGGGCGCGAACCGGATGGTCGGCGCACCCTATGCCGCCCCGGTGGCGCGCGACGCGATCACGCAAGTGCTGCAGGCGGCGGCTGATCAGCAAATCCCCTTGATGATCTTTGTCGGCAATGCGGGCTGCATCCAAATCCATGGCGGGATGATTGAGAAAGTCGTGCCGATGGGGCCGTGGATCAACGTGATGGACCCGCGCTTTAACCTGCATCTGCGCGCCGATCACATCGCCGAATGTTGGCGCGTCACCAAGCCAACCCAGCGCGGTGATGCGATCTCGGTGGAGGCGTTTGACGCCGAGGGCGGTCTGATTCTGCAAATCTTCGGCTATCGCAAGGATGCCTCGCCGCTGCCTTGGGATACCTTCGTGATGGCGCTTCCGGTGCTGGAAGCGGAGATGGCATGATGCAGGCGATGAATGCTCTGCGGGCAGGTCTGGCGCTGGCTTTGTCAGTCGCCCTGACCGCCCCAGCGGTGGCCGAGGATGCAAAGCGGGTCGTGACGCTGGGCGGCTCGGTCACCGAAATTGCTGTAGCCTTGGGGGCGGGCGATCTGTTGGTGGCGCGGGATTCGACCTCGACCTATCCGGCTGACATCACCGCTTTGCCGGATGTCGGCTATATCCGCGCGTTGTCGCCGGAAGGCGTGTTGTCGGTGTCCCCCGATCTGATCTTGGCAGAGGCCGATGCAGGCCCGCCCGCTGCGGTGGATGTTTTGACCGCCGCTGGCGTGCCGTTCCTGCGGATGCCAGGTGATCCGACGCCTGCGGGCGTTGTCGCCAAGATAAACGCGGTGGCTGAAGCCTTGGGGCGCAAGGCCGAAGGGGAAGCCTTGGCTGCATCGGTTCAAGCCGGGTTGACCGAGGCGGAAACCCGTGCTGCGGCTGTCACCGACAAAAAGCGCGTGCTGTTCGTGCTGTCGCTGCAAGGCGGGCGGGTGATGGCGGGGGGCGAAGGGTCTTCGGCGGAAGGCATCATCGCCTTGGCCGGGGGCGGCAATGCCGCGACGGGGTTTCGGGGCTACAAGCAGATGACGGATGAAGCGGTTCTCGCCGCCGCGCCCGATCTGATCCTGATGATGGACCGCGAGGGCGATCTGGCCATCGGCAATGCCGACGTGATGGCACATCCCACCCTGTCGCAGACCCCTGCGGCGCAGGCCGGGAACATTGTGCGGATGGATGGCATGATGCTGCTGGGCTTTGGCCCGCGCACCCCGGATGCGGCTCGCGCGCTGTACGGCGCGCTTTATCCTAAGGCGGGCTGAGATGCTGTCGCTCGCCTTGGGCCGCAGCCAAAGTATGGGTGGCGCACGTGAAGGCCGCGCGGTTCTGATGCTGCGCGCGCTGATCGTGCTGCTGCTGGTGGTGTCGGTGCTGTCCTTGGGCACCGGGGCGGCGGGGTTGAACCTTGCCGATCTTTTCCGGGCGGCGCTGAAGGGAGAGCTTTCTACCCGCGATCAGGTGATCTTATGGAACATCCGCCTGCCACGTCTGGCGATGGGCCTGCTGATCGGGGCCGCCTTGGCGGTGTCGGGCGCGCTGATGCAGGGGCTGTTCCGCAACCCATTGGCCGATCCCGGTATCGTCGGGGTCGGTGCAGGCGCTGGCCTTGGCGCGGTGCTGGCGATTGTGCTGGGCGGCCTGCTACCTGCCGGGATTGCGGTGCATTTCGGCGGGCATTTGGTGCCTGTGGCGGCCTTTCTGGGCGGTTGGGGCGCGACCCTGTTGCTGTACCGTTTGGCCACACGCGGCGGGCATACGTCGGTCGCCAATATGCTGCTGGCGGGCATCGCGCTGGGGGCTTTGGCGGGGGCGTTCACCGGTATCCTCGTCTATCTCGCCGATGACAAACAACTGCGCGATCTGACGTTTTGGAGCATGGGGTCCTTGGCAGGCGCGGGCTGGGGCAAACTCGCCACCGCCTTGCCGCTGATCCTGCCCGTGCTGTTGTTCTCCCCTCTCATGGCGCGCGGTCTGAACGCTCTGGCTTTGGGCGAGGCGCAGGCGGCGCATCTGGGCATCGAGGTTGAGCGTTTGAAGCAACTGATCATCCTTGGCGTGGCGGCGGCAACCGGGGCTGCGGTGGCGGTGGCGGGCGGCATCGGCTTTATCGGTATCGTCGTGCCGCATCTTTTGCGCATCTCAACCGGGCCAAACCACCGTTATCTTTTGCCCAATGCGGCCCTGCTGGGGGCCAGCCTGCTGGTTGGTGCGGATATGATCGCCCGCACCATCGTGGCCCCAGCCGAATTGCCGATCGGCATCGTCACCGCCGTTTTGGGCGCCCCGGTGTTCCTGTGGATTTTGATGCGCCGTCAGGGCCTTGTGGGGATTTAAGCGATGCTGCAAGTGGAAGATGTCTGTGTGGCGTTGAACCGCCGCCCGGTGCTGCGTGGCGTCAGCCTCACCGCGCGCCCCGGCACGCTTACGGCGATTGTGGGGCCGAACGGTTCAGGCAAAACCACCCTGCTGCGCGCGATCACGGGCGAGGTCGCCTATCAGGGCAAGGTCACGCTGAACGGGCTTGATGTGGCGCGCGCGAAGGCGTGGCAACTCGCGGCGATCCGCGCGGTGATGGCGCAGGAGACCCAGCTCGCCTTTCCGTTCACCGTGCTGGAGGTGATCCGGCTGGGCCTGAGCATGGGTGAAAACGCCGAGGCCCGCGATTTGCCGCAGCGTGCCTTGGCCGAGGTGGATCTGCTGCACCACGCTGCCCGCAATTATCAGGACCTTTCGGGCGGTGAACGCCAGCGCGTGCAACTCGCCCGCGCTTTGGTGCAGGTCTGGAACCCGGTCGGCACAGGCGGCGCACGTTGGTTGTTTCTGGATGAACCGGTGGCCAGCCTTGATCTGGCGCATCAGTTGCAAGTGATGCAATTGGCGCGCCGCTTTGCCGATGCGGGCGGTGGGGTAGTGGCGGTGATGCATGATCTGAACCTGTCCGCAATGTTCGCCGACAGGCTGGCGCTGCTGGCCGAAGGCGCTTTGGTCGCCGCAGGCACGCCTGATGCCGTGCTGACCGACACATTGCTGTCAAACGCCTACGACTGCCCGATTCGCACCAATGTCATGCCCAGCCACGGCACTTGGCTGCTGCCGCAGGCAGTCGCCAGCTGAGCGGGGCGTTGCAGCGCCGCCGCAGCGCGGGGTTTCGTAAAGGTAAGTAAAAGAATCAGGTTTTACATTCCTGACAAATTTGCTAGGTATAGGCAATCGCCATGCCACCCGCCTCTGGGAAGCCGGTCTTTCAGTGCCAACCCACCTCTCTTGCGGAGCGCAACATGTACGAAACTCAAATCCTGACCCCTCAGTTTCTGGCGTCGCAAGCCGCTGCCGAGCCCGTATCCGCAGATCGCACTCTGCGCTACGACGCGCGGGCGCTGACCGGCGGCGCGGGCACCGCATTGATCGAGTTGGACGGGCAGATTTACACACTGCGCATCACCAAATCGGCCAAGCTGATCCTGACCAAATAGGCGCAAAGCCGACCTTGCACCTTATGCAATCTTGGGTTGTGGCGAAAAAGCCATGCCTTGAGTAATTTGTAACAGCGCGGGGCAAAGTGCGGTATTCTGTGGTATATGTAGGACATTACCTCCCTGTTGGACCTCCCGCCCGGCCATCTTGGCTGGGCGACTTTTTGTGTGCTGCTTGCATCGCGCCACATTGGGTTTGCCCCCTTGAGAACAGGCCGCACCCCGCATAGGCTCGGCTTCTTAAATTAGGAGCAGCCGATGACCTTCACCCTCGCCACCTGGAACATCAACTCGGTCCGCCTGCGCGAAGGTCTGGTGGCCAAGCTGATGGCGGATGAAGCCCCCGATGTGCTGTGCCTGCAGGAATGCAAAAGCCCGGTCGAGATGATTCCGGTGGAGCAGTTCCGCGCGCTTGGCTACCGCTACATGGTGGCGCGCGGACAGAAGGGTTATAATGGCGTCGCGATCCTCTCCAAACTGCCACTGGAGGATGCCGGGGGCCGCGATTTCGTCGCCATGGGTCATGCGCGGCATGTGGCAGCTCGGTTGGAAAACGGTGTGGTGATCCACAACTGTTATGTGCCTGCGGGTGGCGATATTCCCGACCGGGCGCAGAATGTGAAATTCGGCCAGAAACTGGATTTCCTAACCGAGATGCGCGATTGGTTTCATGGCGAGAAGCCCACGAAAGCCATTCTGGTCGGTGATCTGAACATCGCTCCGCGCGAAGATGATGTGTGGAACCACAAGGCGCTGTTGAAGATCGTCAGCCATACCCCGATTGAGGTGGAGCATTTTGGCGCGGCGATGGACTCGGGGGCTTGGGTCGATGTTACCCGCGCCGACATTCCGACGGGCAATTTGTATAGCTGGTGGAGCTATCGCTCACCCGACTGGGACACCGCCGATAAGGGGCGCCGGTTGGATCACATCTGGGCCACGCCGGATATCGCCAAATCCGCGCATGGCAGCCGTATCCTGCGCCCGGTGCGCGGTTGGGAGCAACCCTCCGACCACGCCCCAGTTTTCGCGACGTTTGATCTGTAAGACGATTTCCGCGCGGAAATCGTACACGGAATTCGCGCGAATTCCGCCTTAACGGCCACGGCTCCAGCCTTTGCCACGCTTCAGGCGCACTGCTACGGAAACGACGGCATAGGTGGCGAAGCCAAGCGGATCACGCAGAGCGAGGCCTAGCAAGCGGGCTTTGGTCAGCGGCGCTTTGGCCTCGCGGGCCAGAAGGCCGGGGTATAACCGATCAATCTCGGCCACCCCGGCATCCTGCCGCCGTCGCACTTTTGTCAGAGCCGCGAAGCCCTCGATCATCGGCCAGTCGTAGGTCGCGGGCACCTGTACCCGCTCGTCCGGTTCGAATTGCAATCGCACAAAGGTATCGTCCGAGATGATGCCCGGAAACGCCCCCCAGCGTGCCCGCCCTGCTGCATTGGTGGCGAACAGGCCATAGCCGGCGGCGGGGCTTTGCGCGAAGGGCAGGCGCTGCCAGAACCGCGCGTAAGCGCTGGTGACGGCGCTTTTGGCGCGCGGGATATCGGCCGTGCCGGTGGCATAAAGCGGCGCGTCCCCGTCAAGTGCTGCGATCAGTTGCGCCATCAGATCGGGCGAGACGACCACATCCGCATCGAGATAGGCCCGCATCGCCGCCTTGGCGATCTGGTCGCCCGCGTTCAGCGCATTGGGTTTGCCACCCTGAGGCAAGTCCAGCACCGTCAGCGCCCACCGCGCCGCTTCCGCCTGCGCCGTATACCCCCGCGCCACTTCTGCGGTCGCATCGCGGCAGCCGTTGGCAACCACGATACATTCGGCTCCAACGACGCCAGATGCAAAAAGCGCGGTCAAACACGCGCCAATATAGCCTGCCTCATTCGAGGCCGGAATGATCACGCTCAGCCGGGGGATCAGCACGTGATGCAGCCCTTTGCCAAAGCGTCCCAGCGCGGGTTGCTGTCGCCCAAATGCCGCAATGCCCCCCAGCTTCCCCATTTGCCGGGGCGGTAGACATCGACAAAGGCGTTGAACGGCTGATCCGAGATCATCTGCCACCCCGCCAGAAGTTCGGCATAAAGCGCGCCCATCTCCGGGGTGAAGTTGAGATGGGTGAAAAACGCGGTCAACTCCTCATCATCCACCGCCGAGCCATAGCCCACCACATGACTGCCGCCCTCATACATCATCAGTTTCAGCCCCCGGTCGGCAGCAATCGCGGCGTGATAGGGCAGGGTTTCGACCAACATTTGCGTCAGGCTGTTGGCCGGGTTGCCGGTTACAGAGCCATCGCGCAGTTCCTGCCCGGCCAATTTATCAGCCAGCTCATAGCGGTGCGCCGCAACGTAAGCCTCAGCATCTGCCCCGCTCAACCCCTGCGCAGCGGCATCCTTGCGCGCCGCGTCTGCTGATTGCTTCAGCCAGTCCTTCACGGTGGTGAATTTCTGATCGCCCCCCAACTCTGCACTGAAATAGCCCGTCACCGCATAGGCATCAAAGCTGGCCACGGGCGGCGGCAGGCCTTCGGCCACCACCAAAGGCGCGTCGAGAATTTGCTCCTCCAACCCCAGCCAGCCGGTTTGCACCGCGACGATCCGGGTCAGCCGTGCAGGCGCATCCTTGAACACCTCCGACCAGATCGCCATCACCTGCGCCGCCCGCAGACCATAAACCTGCACCCAAGTCTTATCCTGCCCCCAACGCGCAATGCCCTGTTCCTCCGCCCAACGGGCTTGGGCGAATTGCCAGTTCCAGACCTCGTTGGAGTATTCGACTTGGGCTTTCAGCGCAGGGTCTAACTGGTCATGCGCGATCTGAGCGTAGCTGCGCACCAGATCATCACTCGCCAGATGTGGAATGGTGAACCACGGATCGGCGTGCAACTCATTCGCCAGCGCCACCATCACCTCGATGGGCACACCGTTGCGGGCATAGGAATAATCCTCGGGAAGCGGGCGATCCTTGACCTCGGCCAAGGTGGAATCATTGGTCATCATCCAATCCATGAAGCGTATCCCCTTCACGCCGCGGATACGGGCCAGCCAATCCGGGTTAAAAATCGCTCCATCCGCCAGCATCTGCGCCCGTGCGGCGCGGACGACGACAATGTCATGGATCGGGTCGGCGGCATCCAAGGCCAGCAGGGTGACCGCAACCAAACCCTCCCCCGGCGTATAATCGAACAGCACGCGGCCCGGAGCCTCCTCCACGATCTGCACGCGGCCTTCGACTTTCAGCGCGCCCTTGCCCTGATAGGTCAGCAGGTAGCGCCCCGCGACGCCTGCGGCATCTTCGGGCAGATCGGTCAGGATCAACGTAGAAATCTTCGACAGTTCGGGCGGGATTTTCACGGGCCAACCATGGGGGCCCAAAGCGCCTGCCTTGACCAGATCAGCCTCAGTCCAGCCGCCGAACTGATCCGGCAGATGGCCAATCCAAGGCCGCGCGGTTTTCATCAGGTTGAGGAACGGCTGCTGGACAGACCAATCGTTGACGCCTGCCAGGCCCAAGGCGAGATGTGTGTTGGTGATCTGTTTGAAGGCGGGGAACGGCGGGTCTTGCGCGTCTGGAATGGTTCCCAAAGCAGGTTCAGACGCAACAGGCACCACCACAGGCGCAATCTGTGCCGCGATTTGGCCGGGAACATAGGCCTCCAACGCCTCCCAAGCGATGCGCTGAAACACCTCAGCCTGCTCTTGCGTGATCACCGCATCGCGCGACGTCCAAGCCCGCGTCACCTTGGCAGGCACGCCTTGGGGGCTTTTGCCGACAATCGCCGCCGCCTGCACCATGGCAACAAAATACAAACCCTTGCCGTTGGGATGAATGTCATCGACGAACATCTGTTTGATGTCGGTCACCCCCGGCACCCGGCCTGCCTTTATCTCATCCGCGAGATGCCCCATCGCCTGACCGACGGGCAGCAACTTGACCTCATGCCCCGCCTTGGCCGAAGCATCGGCGACGACACCCTCCCACAGCGGCAAATCCAGCGCGATGCGTTCGCGCCACGGGATGCCCGCATCGGGGTCGTCTTTGGTGATATTGCCGGGACCGGAGTTCAGGCTGGGCCAAGTCTCATAGACATAAAGCCTTGTGTGCGGATTGGCCTCTAGCGCCAAACCAGAGAACTTTGCCACATAGCCCGAGGTGTCGTTATACTGGATTTGGCCCTTGAGCGGCTGCGCTTCGGTCATGATCAGCACATCGGTTGGCTGCCGCTTCAACCGCGCTTTGGCATCGACGCCTTCGGCATTGGCGGAATTGTCCCAGTTATAGGCGAGGGACGAGCCGTTGATGATCTGTGCCTGCACCGCCGAGGGCTGACCCATCTCGCGCAACGTCGCATCCAGCACGGTGGGCAACGTCGGGCCGACCAGCGAATGACCGATGAACAGCACGTCGGTCAGCAGGGACAACAGGGACATGACGCGCCTCTTTGAAACGGATTGCGGCGACGATAGCCGGAACAGCGTCGCCTCGCCACGTTCCCTACGCCGCAGTTTGGGCGAAATTCGGGCCATGCGGTCACGCCCCCCCTGTTTCTTGGGCCGTGATCTGGTATTCAGCCGGGAAAATGGCACAGCGCGAGGGATCGGCATGACGCATCTTTGGGTCCGGGCAGAGCAGCGCCCGAATGAGGAGCGCGTCGGGTTGACGCCGGAAGGGGCGGCGGCGCTGATCAAGGCGGGCATCCGGGTGACGGTCGAGCAAAGCTCGGTCCGCGCGATTGGCATTGACGGCTACAAGGCGGCGGGGTGCGAGATTGTGGCCGAGAATCTGTGGCCGCAGGCCCCGGCCGACGCGATCATCTTTGGGCTGAAGGAACTGCCCGAGGATGGCACGCCCTTGCGCCATCGCCACATCATGTTCGGCCATGCCTATAAGGGCCAGCCAGCGGGGCAGGTGCTGCTCAAGCGCTTCAAGGCGGGCGACGGCACGCTTTATGATCTGGAATATCTGGTGGGGGCCGATGGTCGCCGGGTGGCGGCCTTTGGCTATTGGGCGGGCTATGCGGGCGCTGCGGTGTCGTTGAAATGCTGGGCCGCGCAGCAACGTGGTGAGATTGCGGGGCCAGTGGCGAAATACCCCGGAAAGGCGGCATTGCTGGCTGATCTTGAGGCGGAATTGGCGGGCTTCAAACCACCGAAGGCCATCGTGATCGGCGCGCTGGGCCGGGTTGGCACCGGGGCGTCGGACCTTTGTGCGGCGCTGGGGGTTGCGGTGACGCAATGGGATCAGGCCGAAACCGCTTCTGGTGGCCCGTTCCCGGAAGTCTTGCAGCACGAGATTTTCCTGAATTGCATCCTCGCCCGCCCCGGCTGCCCGGTTTTCGTGCCCGCTTCCGCCAAGACCGATGCGCGCAAGCTGACGGTGATCGGCGATATCGCCTGCGATCCGACCTCGGATTTCTCGCCGATCAAGGTTTATGACCGCGTGACCGAATGGGATGCGCCCGCGTTGCGCGTGGCGGAAAACCCGGTTTTGGATGTGACGGCGATTGATAACCTGCCGTCCCTGCTGCCGGTGGAAAGCAGCGAAGACTACGCCGCCCAACTGTTGCCGTCGCTGGCCACTTTGGGCGATTTGAATTCTGGCGTTTGGGGGCGTGCGGCGGCGGAATTTGCCCGCCACACGGCCAGCCTGTAGGGGAGAGAGACTATGACGATTCATTGGTGCGGCACGGGCCTGTCCTCGGCTCCGGGGTTGCGGCGGCTGATTGAGAACGGCCACAAGGTGGTGGTGTGGAACCGCACGGTGGAGAAGGCGCAGGAGGCGGTGGGCGATCTGGGTGCGGATATTCGCGCTTATTCGCTGGAGGCTTTGGCTGCCGCTTTGCAGCCCGGTGACATCGCGATTTCCATGCTGCCCGCCGATCAGCATGTGGCGATTGCCAAGACCTGTTTGGAGAGGGGCGCGCATTTCGTGTCGTCATCCTATATCGCGCCCGAGATGAAGGCGCTGGACGAAGATTTCCGCGCCAAGGGTCTGGTGTCGGTCAACGAGGTGGGTCTGGACCCCGGCATTGACCATCTGATGGCGCATGATCTGATGGCACGGTATCGGGCTTCAAAAGCCTATCATGTTGAGAACGTGCTGTCTTTCACCAGCTATTGCGGCGGTGTGCCGAAGATCCCGAACCCGTTTCGCTACAAGTTTTCCTGGGCTCCGTTGGGGGTGCTGAAGGCTTTGCGCTCGCCGTCGCGCAGCTTGCGGAATTTCAGCGAATTGCGGGTCAATCGGCCTTGGGATGCGATCACCAAATATGACGCGCCGCTGCCGGTGCCGGAGAGCTTTGAGGTGTATCCCAACCGGGACAGCTATCCGTTCATGGAAGATTACCGCTTTGATCCCGACTGGAAGGTCAAGGATTTCGTGCGTGGCACCATCCGGCTGAATGGCTGGCAAGACGCCTGGACCCCGGTGTTCCGCGAGATCGAAACGCTGGAAGGCCCGGCGGGCGATGCACGACTGGCCGAGATGGCGGCGCAGTTTGTCGCCGAGAATTCCTATGCGCCGGGAGAGCCGGATCGGGTGATCCTGTTCGTGTCCTTGAAGGCCGAGCGGGATGGCCGCCCGGTGTTTCATGAAACCTGGGCGATGGACGCTTGGGGCGACGCGCGGGGTTCTGCGATGGCGCGGCTGGTGTCGACGCCAGTGTCTTTCGCGGTGGAATCGGTGCTGAAGCGCGAAATCGCGGTGGGCGTGCATGGCGCGCCGCATGATCCGAAACTGCTGGACAGCTGGCTGGGTCAGGTGCGCGGTTTGGCGCAATATATGGAACGGGTGCAGCACTGACCCAAACCGGGGTGCCGCCTTGGCCCCCATCGAGGGGGCACGCGGCGGCTTTGGTGTGGGTGGACAGGCCGGGTGAGATGCCCGGCCTTTGCTTTGCATCGGCGGTTGAACGCTCCGCGGGGAGTATTTCAGAAAGAGCAATCGCTGGGGCGGGTGACAGCGCGGGGGCTTGGCGCTATGCTGGCCGCCAATGATCCGCGCGCAAGCGGGCTGGCAGGTTACAGGAACAGGATGACACGCAATCCCGGCAGGGCAAGCCTTGGCAATCGGCTGGCGATGTGGCGCGCTTTGCGGGCAGCGGCTGCGACCGGGTTTGTCTCGCAGCCCGAGCCGCGCTCGGTCGGGCTTTATGCGCGTGGCCGGCAGTTGGTGGCGGGGAATTTCCAGTTCGCCGGGCAGTTGGTGGAGGCGCCGGGCGCGTCGATCTGGGATGTGGCTTTGGACGATCCGGGCGCACCTGCGGAGACGCATGGGTTTTTGTGGCTGGATGATCTGGCGGCTTTGGGTGATTTTGCCGCCCGCACCCGTGCGCAGGACTGGACTTGGGGGTGGATCGCACGGTTTGGCCGGGGCCAAGGGCCGGGCTGGACCCCCGATCTGACAGGTAGGCGGCTGATCCGCTGGATCAACCACGCGCTATTGCTGCTGCAGGGCCGCGACCGGGCGCAATCCGACGCTTATTATCGCAGTCTGTCGGCGCAGGTGGTGTTTTTGTCGCGGCGCTGGTCCCATGCTGCCCCCGGCCTGCCACGGTTTGAGGCACTGACTGGGTTGATCTATGCGGGGTTGGCGCTGACCGGGATGGAGGCGCGGGTGCAGCCTGCGGTGGCGGCGCTGGCGGTGGAATGTGGCCGCGAGATTGACGCGATGGGTGGCATTCCCACCCGCAACCCTGAAGAATTGCTGGAGGTTTTCACGCTGCTGACTTGGGCCGAGCAAGCATTGTCAGAGGCGGGACATACGCCGCCTGCGGCTTTGGTCGCGGCCCTGGAGCGCATCGCCCCCTCGCTTCGCGCCCTGCGTCATGCCGATGGTGGGTTGGCGCGGTTTCATGGTGGGGGGCGGGGGCAGGAGGGGCGGTTGGATCTGGCGCTGGCCGCGACGGGGGTAAAGCCGGGCTCCAGCGTCGGCCTTGGTCTTGCCATGGGCTTTGCCCGGCTGGCGGAAGCCCGCACCACCGTCATCGTCGATGCCGCCCGCCCGCCGGGAGGGGCGGCGGGGATGTGGGCGCATGCCTCCACCGCCGCGTTCGAGCTGACCTCTGGGCGGCGTCCGGTGATCGTCAACTGCGGCTCGGGCGCACCGTTTGGGGCGGAGTGGCGGCAGGCGGGGCGGGCGACAGCCTCGCATGCGACTTTGGCGGTGGAGGGCTATTCGTCAAGCCGTTTGAAATCGGGGCCAAGGCTCGGCCTGCCGTCGGACTCCTTGGTGGATCGCGCCCAGGTGACCTCGCTGCGGCAGGGCCATCTGCCCGACGGGCTGCATCTTTACATGGCGCATTCCGGCTGGTCGGCGACGCATGGGCTGACGCATTCCCGCGAACTTCTGCTGTCCAAGGATGGCCGCAAATTGGTGGGCTTGGATGCGCTGACCGCCCGCAGCCAAGCCGAGCGCGCCCGGTTTGAGCGGCTGATGAATGAACTACAGTTACAGGGCGCGGGCTTTGCCGTGCGATTCCATCTGCACCCGGATGTCGATGCGGCCTTGGATATGGGTGGGGCGGCGGTGTCGCTTGCCTTAAAAAGTGGCGAAATCTGGGTGTTCCGTCATGATGGTTTCGCGACTTTAACGCTGGAGCCGTCGGTCTTTCTGGAAAAAGGTCGTCTAAAACCGCGTCCGACGCGGCAGATCGTCCTTTCCGCCCGCGCGACAGAGCTAGAGACGCGGATCGGCTGGACCTTGGCGAAAGCACAGGATACTCCGCTGGCCATCCGGGATCTGGACCGCGACGAGATGCCGGTGCCGATCTGACCTGAAAGGGCTGACATGACCAATCTTGTTCCCATCGGCCGCGCGCTGATTTCTGTCTCCGACAAATCCGGCCTGCTGGACCTTGCCCGCGCTTTGGCGGCGCAGGGGGTGGAGTTGATTTCCACCGGCGGCACAAGCGGCATGTTGCGCACGGCGGGCCTGAAGGTGCGCGATGTGTCCGATGTGACGGGATTCCCCGAGATGATGGATGGCCGCGTCAAGACCCTGCATCCGAATGTGCATGGGGCGTTGCTGGCTTTGCGCGATGATGATGAGCATCTGCTGGCGATGGCCGCCCATGGCATCGAACCGATTGATCTGCTGATCGTCAATCTTTACCCGTTTGAGGAAACCGTCGCCAAAGGTGCTGACTACGACACCTGTATCGAGAATATCGACATCGGCGGGCCCGCGATGATTCGCGCGGCGTCGAAGAACCACCGCTTTGTGACCGTAGTGACCGATCCGGCGGATTATGCCGGGCTGATTGATCAGATGAAGGCGCATGATGGGGCGACGACGTTGGCGTTCCGGCAGAAGCTGGCGCTGGCGGCCTATGCGCGGACGGCGGCCTATGACACGGCTGTGTCGGGCTGGCTGTCGGGGCAGTTGAACCAGCCGTTCACTCGCTCGAAATCCTTCGGCGGCGTGTTGGCGCAGGGTCTGCGCTATGGCGAAAACCCGCATCAGGCGGCGGCGTTTTATACTGACGGTTCACGCCGTGAAGGCGTGGCGACGGCCAAGCAATGGCAGGGCAAGGAACTGTCCTACAACAACATCAACGACACCGATGCGGCGTTTGAACTGGTGGCGGAATTTGCCGGGGCGGGTCCGGCCTGCGCGATCATCAAGCATGCTAACCCCTGTGGGGTCGGCAAGGCCGCGACGCTGAAAGAGGCCTACTTGCGCGCCTATGCCTGCGACCAGACTTCGGCTTTTGGCGGCATTGTGGCGCTGAACCAGCCGCTGGATGCTGAAACGGCTGAGGAGATCGTCAAGATTTTCACCGAAGTGGTGATTGCTCCGGGCGCCTCGGATGAGGCTAAGGCGATCTTTGCCAGCAAGAAAAATCTGCGGCTGTTGACCACCAAGGGTTTGCCCGATCCGGCTGAGAAATCTTTGGCCTTCAAGCAGGTCGCGGGCGGCTTTCTGGTGCAGGATCGCGACACCGACAGCATCACCGCCGCCGATCTGAAAGTGGTCACCAAACGCGCACCGACGGATGCCGAGCTTGCCGATCTGATGTTTGCGTGGAAAGTTGCCAAACATGTGAAGTCGAACGCCATCGTTTATGTCAAAGATGGCGCGACCGTGGGGGTGGGGGCAGGGCAGATGAGCCGGATTGATTCGACCCGCATCGCCGCGCGCAAGGCGGGCGATATGGCGGATGTGCTGAGCCTTTCGCAAAGCCCGACGATAGGTTCGGTGGTGGCTTCGGACGCGTTCTTCCCCTTCGCCGATGGCCTGTTGGCTGCTGCAGAGGCGGGGGCCACGGCGATCATCCAACCGGGTGGCTCGATGCGCGACGATGAGGTGATCGCGGCAGCCGATGCGGCGGGCTTGGCGATGGTCTTCACCGATCAGCGGCATTTCCGGCACTAGGATGCGCGCGCTTTCCCTCACCGCGATCATTGTTTTCCTGCTGGATCAGCTGAGCAAACTCGGCGTCATCCGGTTGCTGTCCCTGCGGGAACGCGGGGAAATCGAAGTCCTCGACCCACTCCTGAACTTCCGCTGGGCCGAGAATCGCGGTGTCAACTTTGGCCTGTTCGCCAACACCGGCGATCTGATGCGCTGGGTGCTGATTGCCGTCGCAGTCGCCATTTCGGCTTGGGTGCTGATCTGGCTGCGGCGCGAACGCCCCGGCAAATGGTCGATGATCGCGGGCGGCCTGTTGATCGGCGGCGCTTTGGGCAATGTGGTGGATCGTATCGCTTACGGCTATGTTGCGGATTTCCTCACCATGTCGTGCTGCGGCTTGGAAAACCCCTATTCGTTCAACATCGCCGACATCGCAATCTTCGCAGGGGCTTTGGGTTTGGTGGTGTTTGGTGGCAAATCCGCCAAGCCCGCGCGCACCAAGCGGCGAAAGACCCCGTGACGCGGGCGGGATCATAGGCTAAGACGACGATGGTAAGACTTGGTGGAGGCGGCAAGATGCGATCAGCACGGGTGGTTCTCGCGTTCGCGGGCGCAGCGTTGTTGGCGCTTGCGGCCTGTGGCAGCGACAAAGCGCCTGATCTGATGAACCTGCGTTCGGACAGCAACGGCCCGGACGAATTCGCGATCCTGCCGCCGAAGTCGTTGGAAATGCCGGCCTCGCTGGCCGATCTGCCTGCGCCGACGCCCGGTGGCAGCAATCTGACCGATCCGCAGCCGCAAAATGATGCCATCGCCGCTCTGGGCGGCAATCCTCCGGCGACCAGCGGCGTCAGCGATGCGGGGCTTTACAACTACGCCACGCGGCAAGGCGTGACCCCCGGTATCCGCCAAACCTTGGCCTCCGAGGATCTGGAATTCCGTAAGAAGAACAATGGCCGCCCGTTGGAGCGCCTGTTCAACCTGAACGTCTATTACAAGGCCTATGCCAAACAATCGCTGGATCAGCACGCCGAACTGCTGCGCTGGCGGGCCGTAGGCGCACGCACCCCCTCCGCACCCCCGCGCAACAAGGGCGAGTGATCACAACCCCGTTGCCCCGGCTTTCGGCGGACGGGCATTGCGGTTAGCGTGCGCTCTGTAATCCACGGAGGACCGCGATGTTTCGCCCCCTTGGCCGCGCTATGCTCGGCCTACTTTGCCTGTCGATGCCCGTTCTGCCTTTCGTCGCAAGCGCCGACACGGTCAGCAGTTTCACCCTCGATAACGGCATGCAGGTGGTGGTGATTGAAGATCACCGCGCCCCGGTTGTCACCCAAATGGTCTGGTATAAAATCGGCCGCGCGGATGAGGTTGCAGGCCATTCCGGCATCGCGCATTTCTTTGAACATCTGATGTTCAAAGGTACCGCCAAAGTGCCAACGGGTGAGTTTTCCGCGACAGTCGAAAAGCAGGGCGGCGATGACAACGCCTTCACCACCGAAGATTATACCGCCTTCTTTCAGCGCGTTGCCGCCGATCGTCTTGATCTGATGATGCAGATGGAATCCGACCGCATGGTCAATCTGAACATGTCGGAAGAAGATGTGACGACCGAGCGTCAGGTGATTTTGGAGGAACGCGGCCAGCGCACCGACTCTGATCCCGGCAGCTTGCTGCAAGAGCAAATGTCGGCCGCACAATATCTCAACCACCCCTATGGCATCCCGGTGATCGGCTGGCGCGCCGAGATCGCGGGCTTGACCCGTGATGACGCGATCAACTTCTACCGCGCCTATTACGCGCCGAACAACGCCATCCTGATCGTCGCGGGCGATGTAAAGCCGGATGACGTGCTGGCCTTGGCCCAGAAATACTATGGCCCGCTGCCGCCCTCGGATAAAATCAAGCCGCGCCAACGCCCGCAAGAACCACCGCAACTGGCTGAACGCCGCTTGGTTCTGGCGGATGAGCGTGTGGCCCAGCCCTATGTCGCGCGCAGCTACATGGCCCCCGAGCGGAACCCCGGCGATCAGAAACAGGCCGCCGCTTTGGCGGTGCTGGCCGATCT
Organism: uncultured Cypionkella sp.; assembly: GCA_964387655.1. Lineage (GTDB taxonomy): Bacteria > Pseudomonadota > Alphaproteobacteria > Rhodobacterales > Rhodobacteraceae > Cypionkella. Next base: position 34,791 of record CAYLYV010000002.1, read on the forward strand.
TCTGGGCGGTTCTGGCACCACCTCGGTGTTGACCAAAGCCTTGCAGTTTGACACCCAAACGGCCGTCTATTCCTCGGCTTATTACGATGGCACCTCGGTGGATCCGCAAACCTTTGGCCTCGTGGTGGTGCCTGCTGAGGGCGTCAGTTTGGCCGATGCCGAAGCCGCGATGGATAAGGTGATCGCCAAATTTATGAAAGACGGCGTCAATGCCGAGGATTTCGCCCGCATCAAAACCCAAATCCGCGCCGGGCAAATCTACGCCCGTGACGATGCAGGTGGCCTCGCGCGCACCTATGGCGAGGCCCTCGCCGTCGGGCTTTCTGTGAAGGATGTGCAGGACTGGCCCGATGTGCTGCAAGCCGTGACGCCAGAAGACGTGATGGCCGCCGCCAAGCTGGTCTTCAACCGCGATCAGGCCGTGACAGGCTGGTTGACCACCAAGGAGGCCGCACAATGACTCCCCGTATGATCTGGCGTGCCGCCGCCGTGCTGCTGGCCTTGGCCTCGCCCCTGCACGCCGAAATCAACATCCAACCCGTCACCTCTCCGGGGGGCATCAAGGCGTGGCTGGTCGAAGATCACGGCATCTCCTTCACCGCGCTGGAGATTCGCTTCAAAGGTGGCACCTCGCTGGATGCGCCCGGCAAGCGTGGCGCGGTGAACCTCATGACCGCGCTGATCGAAGAAGGTGCGGGCGATCTCGACAGTCAAGGTTTCGCCGCCGCCCGCGATGGTCTTGCTGCCAGCTTCCATTTCAGCAGCGATCAGGATGGCGTCTCGGTCTCCAGCCATTTCCTGACCGAGAATCGGGATCAGGCCTTGGCCCTGCTGCATGACGCTTTGACCAAACCGCGCTTTGACCAAGATGCGGTGGACCGGGTGCGCGAACAGGTGCTCTCCGGCCTGCGTTCAGACGCGAAGGACCCCGGCGCGATTGCCGGAAATCTGGAACGCGCCCGTAGCTTTGGCGACCACCCCTATGGCTCCGACGGCTCTGGCACGATTGAAAGCGTTACCGTTCTGACTCGCGATGACATTGTGCAGGCGTTCAAAAACGCCATCGCCCGCGACCGCATCACCGTCGCCGCCGCTGGCGATATTTCTGCTGCCGATCTGGGTGTCCTGCTCGATAAACTGCTGGCCGATCTGCCCGCCACTGGTGCCCCGCAACCGGGCCCCGCGACGTTGCAGACCAAAGGCGGCATCACGGTGCAAGACTTCCCCGGCCCGCAGTCGATGGTGATCTTCGGCCAAGGCGGTCTGAAATTCTCCGACCCCGATTATTTCGCCGCCAGCCTGCTGAACGAAATCCTCGGTGGGGGCCGTTTCTCTGCCCGCCTGATGACCGAGGTGCGCGAAAAACGCGGCCTGACCTATGGCGTCAGCACCAGCCTTGCCGCCTATGACCATGCCGAAGTGCTGATGGGCCAGTTCCAAGCCAGCAATGAAAAGGTGGCCGAGGCGATCAAGGTGATCCGCGAAGAATGGGCGAAGGTCGCGAAAGATGGCGTGACGGAAGACGAACTCGCCAACGCCAAAACCTATATGACCGGAGCCTACCCGCTGCGGTTTGACGGCAATGACACGATTGCGTCGATCCTTGTCGGCATGCAGGATCTGGGCCTGCCGCCGGATTATCCGAAAACCCGCAACGCCCGCGTTGAAGCTGTCACGCTGGAAGATGTCAAACGCGTCGCCGCCCGGCTGATCCAACCCGATGATCTGCATTTCATCGTGGTGGGCCAACCCACAGGCGTTGCGAACGAATAGCGAATCTGTGGAGCTTTGCGCTGCACAATGCTAGAACTGGGGGCATGACGCTGCATGCCCCCAACATACGCCCCATCATTCGCGCTTTGGACGAAGCCGCCATCAACCGCATCGCGGCGGGGGAAGTGGTGGAACGCCCGGCCTCTGCCGTCAAAGAACTGGTCGAAAACGCTTTGGACGCAGGCGCGAAGCGCATCGCGGTGGACTATTCCGCAGGCGGCAAGGTGCTGATCCGTGTCACCGATGACGGCTGCGGCATGACGCCCGACGACCTGCCCCTCGCCATAGCCCGCCACGCCACCTCAAAAATCGACGGCTCCGATCTGCTGAACATCCGCTCCTTCGGTTTCCGGGGCGAGGCGCTGGCCAGTCTCGGCTCCGTCGGCCGCCTCACCCTCACCTCCCGCGCTGACGGTTACGACGGCGCCAGCCTCACCGTCGCAGGCGGTCGCCAAGCGGAAGTCCGCCCCGCCGCCGCCTCCCGTGGCACCACGGTTGAACTCCGCGACCTGTTCTACGCCACCCCCGCCCGGCTGAAATTCCTGCGCACCGACCGCAGCGAATCGCAAGCCATCGCCGAGGTGATCAAGCGCCTCGCCATGGCCGAACCGCAGGTGGGCTTCACTCTGACCGAAATCACCGAAGGCGAAGCCCCGCGCATCATCTTCCGCGCCGATCCGCAGACGGGCGATTTCTTCGACGCCCTGCACAGCCGTCTCGCCCATATCTTAGGCCGTGATTTCATCGACAACGCCCTGAAAATCGACGTCGAGCGCGACGGCCTGCGCCTGACCGGATACGCCGCGCTGCCGACCTATTCGCGCGGTTCCTCGGTGCAGCAATTCGTCTGCGTCAACGGTCGCCCGGTGCTGGACCGCAATCTGCTGGGTGCCCTGCGCGTCGCCTATTACGACTTCCTCAGCCGCGATCGCCACCCCGCCGCCGTCCTCAACCTGATCTGCGACCCCGAGCGGGTGGATGTGAACGTCCATCCCGCCAAATCCGAAGTCCGCTTCCGCGAACCCGAAGCCGCCCGCAGCCTGATCATCACCGGCCTGCGCACCGCTTTGACCCACGCTGGCCACCGCGCCAGCAGCACCGTCGCCGATGCCACTTTGGCCGCGATGCGCCCGGAAGCCAGCGCACAAGCCAGCCTCAGCTATCCCCGCATCTACCAAATGGACCGCCCCAGCCAAGCCAGCCTTGGCCGCGCCTACGCCTATCAAGCCCCGGAACCGCATGGCTTTGAGGCTCAAGGCTTCGCCGAAGCCCCCTCCGCCCGCATCGAACCCGTCCTGCAAGACCTCACCGACACCCCCCTCGGGGCTGCCCGCGCGCAGGTGCATGAAAACTACATCATCGCGCAAACCGCCACCGGCATGGTGATCGTCGATCAACACGCCGCGCATGAGCGCCTTGTCTATGAACGCCTCAAGCGCCAGATGGCCGAAACGGGGATCAAAGCCCAAGCCCTGCTGATCCCCGAAATCGTTGAACTTTCCCATTCTGACGCCAGCCGACTGCTGGACATAGCCCAAGACCTCACCGCCCTCGGCCTGACCATCGAGCCTTTTGGCGGCTCTGCCATCGCCGTCCGTGAAACTCCCGCGATCCTCGGCAATGTCTCCGCCGCGGCCCTGCTCCGCGATGTGCTCGATGAACTCACCGACCTCGGCCAAAGCCAATCGCTGCAAACCAAAATGGAAGCGATCCTCAGCCGCATGGCCTGCCACGGCTCTATCCGCTCTGGTCGCCAGATGCGCGCCGAAGAAATGAACGCGCTGTTGCGCGAGATGGAGGCGACGCCACATTCCGGCCAGTGCAACCATGGCCGCCCCACCTATGTGGAGTTGAAACTCCACGACATTGAAAGGCTTTTCGGGCGCAGATGATCACTCTTTTCGGCCAAAGCTACGCCTGGAACGCGCCCGAAATCCTGCTGATCGGCGGGGCCGTTCTGGCGCTTGCCCTTCTTCTGATCCTGATCCTGCGTGCCGCTGGCCGATCTGCCACCATGGCCGCGCCTTTGATGCGGGAGATGGGCTGGCTCGGCCAGCGCGTGCAGGCGCTTGGGGAAGGCCAGGAACGCCTCGCAGGCGGCTTGCATCATGTCAGCGAAAACCAAGCCGTCAGCCAAACCGCCATGCTGCAACTGATGGAAAAGCGCCTCGCCGAAGTGCAGCGCGCGATGGGCGAAAGCCTGCACGGCACCGCCACCCGCACCGCGCACAGCTTGGGCGAGTTGCAACAACGCCTGCTCACCATCGACAAAGCGCAGGCCAATATTGAAAAGCTGTCTGGCAACGTGCTGAATCTGCAAGATATTCTTGCCAACAAGCAGGCGCGCGGGGCCTTCGGGGAAATCCAACTCAACGACATCGTGCAAAAAGCCCTGCCCTCCGACGCTTACACGATGCAGGCCACGCTTTCCAACGGCAAGCGCGCCGATTGCCTGATCCACCTGCCCAATCCACCCGGCCCGATCGTGATCGACGCGAAATTCCCGCTGGAGGCTTATGAGGCCCTGCGCCGCGCCGACAATCCTCGTGCTGTGACCGAAGCCCAGGCCCAACTGCGCGCAGCAGTCCGCGTTCATATCAAGGCGATCTCGGAAAAATACATCCTCGACGGCGAAACCGCCGATGGCGCTCTGATGTTCCTGCCCTCGGAAGCCGTCTATGCCGAACTTCACGCCAACTTCCCCGAAGTGGTGCGTGATGGCTTTACCGCAAGGGTCTGGATCGTCTCGCCCACCACCTGCATGGCCACGCTGAACACCATGCGCGCGGTGCTGAAAGATGCGCGGATGCGCGAACAGGCGGGCGCGATCCGCATGACTTTGCGCCAGCTGCACCGCGATGTGGAACTGGTGGTGGAACGGGTCGAGAAACTCTCTACCCATTTCAACCAAGCCCGCGCTGATCTGGATGGCATTTCAACCGCTGCCGAACGCGCCGGCAAACGCGCTGCCCGCTTGGATAATTTCGATTTTGAAGACCTCGCGCCCGTCGACGTGAAAGCGGGTGATCCCACCCCGATCTTGGGGCCGCAGGCCGCAGAGTAACTTTCGTAAAATAACCTTAGCAGAGTAGCCGCCGATGATCCGCCACCTCACCCCCGCCGATTACAAAACGATGCCTTGGGCCAATGGCAAGGGCACCACGGTTGAGATGCTGAAGGTCGAGGAGGGCGGCCAACTGCTCTGGCGGCTGTCGCGCGCCTCGGTGGTGGAGAATGGTGATTTCTCACGGTTCCCCGGCATCGAGCGCAACCTGACCGTGATCACCGGCCCCGGCTTTGACCTGCTGGGCGCTGATTTGCACCTGAACGCCAGACCGCTGGTCCCCGTGGCCTTCGCAGGCGATACCCCGATCCGCGCCGCAGCCGTCACCGCCGCCAGCGACGATTTCAACGTGATGACCGCCCGCCATCTGCCTAGGCCAGAAGTGGCGGTGATCACAGGCGCAGCACAACTGCGCGGCGGCGATATGCTGGCAATTTTCGCGCTGACCCATGCTACGATGAATGGCACCGCGATAGGCCCATACGACATGATCCTAACCGATGAACCCGCATCCCTCAGCGGCCAGATGATCACGGTCAGGCTGTATCGGTAGGGTGGGTGAAACCCACCGCTGGCTGCGCTTAAATCCGAAACAGCGGCTGCAACAGCCTCGGGATCAGCGCGTTAAACCGCAACGGCGCATCGGTTGCGGCCAGACAAATACACGCCTCGCCCGCCTCTGCCACCGGAGTATGCTCCAACTCCTCGGTCGCAATCTCAACATCCCCCGGCCCGAAACGGTCGGTGGCATCGCGAAAAGCCCCGCGCAACACCAGCGTCAATTCGGTGCCGCGATGGCCATGATCCGGCACCGCTTGCCCCGCCGGGATATACAACAGCCGCGCCGTCGCCCCCTTGCCCGTTGGCAAAATCGCCTGCCGCACCCCCATCCCGAGGCTGCGCCATTTCACCTCGGCCAGACCGCCGCCAATATAATCCTGCAACGGAGCCGGAAGATCGTTGGGTTTCCGAATCGGCTTTGCCAAGTGCTGAACCGTCTCCGGCATCCCCAACCGCGCCATCGCAGCCTCCAGCGCGCCATCCGCCATCGCCACCGCTTCGGCCGCGAGCACCGCGCCCCCCACAGCCTCAAACGCCGCCAGTTGCGCGCGGCAGGCATCGCACATCGAGACATGCGTCGCCACAACCAGCCCAAACGCCTCGGGCAAATTCCCCGCCGCATAGGCCATCAACAACGGGTCAGACAGGTGATGCCGGATACTCATTTCAAAGCCTCAACTCATCTTCTGGCGCAAACGGTCCAGCGCCAGCCGGATCCGGGATTTGATCGTGCCAAGCGGCAAACCGGTCTCGGCCGCAATTTCCGAATGGGATAATTCACCGTAATACGCCCGCTGGATCAGCGCGCGTTGCTTTTCCGGCAGATCGGCCATCGCCGCCACCAGCCGCGCGGTTTCCTGCCCGGCCTCATAAACATCCGCCTGATCGGGCTCCACCTCGCCCCAATCCAACGCCTCAGGCTCCGGCCTGCGCGCCTTGCGGGCCACGTCGATCCGGCGGTTGCGCGCGATGGTGAACACCCAGGTCGCCACCGAGGCCCGCGCCGGATCATACTGCGCCGCCTTGTGCCACAGCACCGCCATCACATCCTGCGCGCAATCTTCCGCCAAAGCCGCATCGGTGCCGGATTTCATCAAGAACCCCTTCACCCGTGGCGCGAAATGCTGGAACAGGGCCGCAAACGCAGCCCGATCTTGACGATCCCGCACGGCCACCATCAGCGCCGTAAAGTCGATCTCGCCCTTCGCTTCCGTCACGCTTTTGCCCACTCCACGCCGCCCCACCCGCATCGGCGGCGGCTCAAGCCCATAGATGGGCGCGTGAAGGGCGAGGTCAAGCAACATGAAACTTTTACGCAGCCGCGGCGTATCTGGATCACAACAAAACATGATCCACCGCGCGGCCCTCTGCGTATCAGATCAAACCCAAACACAGGACGCCCGATGCCCTTCGAGACTTTCGGCCAACCCCCCCGCCGGATTGCCATTGTCGGCGGTGGCATTTCTGGCATGGCGGCGGCGCACCAGCTTGCCCCCGACAACGCCGTGGTGCTGTTTGAGGCCGAGCCGCGTCTGGGCGGCCATGCCCGCACCGTGCTGGCCGGCAAGCGCGGCGATCAGCCCGTCGATACCGGCTTTATCGTGTTCAACAAGGTCAACTACCCCTATCTGCTGACGCTGTTCGAAAGCCTCAACGTCCCCATCACCCCCAGCAACATGAGCTTCGGGGCCTCGATCAACGGCGGTCGGCTGCAATACGCGTTGCGCGATCTCGACAGCCTGTTCGCGCAGCGCCGCAACCTGCTCAGCCCGGCTTTCCTGCGCATGTGCCGCGACATCACCCATTTCAACAAACATGCCGCAAGCCTCGCCAAAGACCCCGCCCTGACCATCGCCGAACTGCTGCAAACCCTGCGCACCGGCCCCTATTTCCGCGATTACTACATCCTGCCGCTGTCGGGCGCGATCTGGTCCACCCCGCCGCAAGACATTCTGCACTTCCCGGCGCAGGCCTTGATCTCGTTCTTCCAAAACCATGCGCTGATGCAAATCTCGGGCCAGCACCAATGGTTTACCGTGCAGGGTGGCTCTGTCCAATACGTCAGCCGCCTCTCAGACCATCTGCAGCGCCAGGGCGTTGAACTGCGCCTCTCCACCCCCATTCAGGGCATCAAACGCCTGCCCGATGGCGTGCTGATCCGCGCCCAAGGTGGCGAGTGGGAGCTGTTTGACGATCTGATCCTTGCCACCCATTCCGACGATTCCCTGCGCCTGCTCTCCGATCCGACCCCAACTGAAACCGCCGCCCTCTCCGCCGTGCGCTACCAGCCCAATCAAGCCACTTTGCACGCCGATGCCAGCCTGATGCCTGCCTTGCGCAAATGCTGGTCCAGTTGGGTCTACACCGAACCCACGGGGGCACGGTCTGACAAGATTGACCTGACCTATTGGATGAACTCGCTGCAACCGATCCCGCAGGACGATCCGATGTTCGTTACCCTCAACGCCAATCAACCGATCCGGCAGGAATTGATCTATGATCAGGTGACGTTCCGCCATCCGGTCTATGATCACGCCGCACTGCACGCGCAACAGCAGATCAGGGCGATGAACGGCCAGCACAATACATGGTATTGTGGCGCATGGATGCGCCACGGCTTTCACGAAGACGGCTTCGCCAGCGCCGTCGATGTGGTTGACGCGATGCGCGCACGGGTGCAGAGCGCATGAACGGCGTCGATTACATTGCAGGCACAACCTTTCACGGGCGGCGCGGTGGCATCGGCAACCGGTTCAACTACCGCGTCGACTATGTGCTCCTGAACCCCGAAACCGCGCGCGGGCCGGGCCTGTTTTCGCGCAATCGTGGCAATCTGACCGCGTTGCATGACAGCGATCACGGCGGGCCGCCCAAACGAGGCCACGGCGTGGCATGGGTCCGGCAGGTGTTGACCCAGCAGGGTTTGCCTGCAGCGTCCGAAATTCTGCTGCTCGCCCAGCCGCGTGTGTTGGGTCATGTCTTCAACCCGGTATCGTTCTGGCTGTGCTACGATACCAGCGGGCTGCGGGTGGTGATTGCCGAGGTGTCAAACACCTTCGGCCAGCGCCACTGCTACCTCTGCCACCGCGATGATCTCGCCCCCTTGACCCGCGACGATACCGTGACGGCACGGAAAATCTTCCACGTCTCGCCATTTCAGCCGGTGGAGGGCAGCTATCGCTTTCGCTTTGACATCAGCGCCGACAAGATCGGCATCTGGATCGACTACAGCGTGGGTGAAAACGGACTGATCGCCACTTTGACCGGGACGCGCGTGCCGCTGACCAACGGGACAATCCTGCGCACCTGTCTGCGCCGCCCGTTTGGCTCGCGCCGGGTGCTGGCGCTGATCCATTGGCAGGCGTTGAAGCTGTGGTGGAAGGGCGCGCGCTACCGCAGCCCGCCGGTGCCGCCCCGCGATGAAATCTCACGCTAGGGGGGCCGATGCAGTTCGCAGGCAAATGCTATTGGCTGGTTGGGGCGAGTGAGGGCCTCGGTCTCGCGCTGGCGCAGGGATTGGCGGCAGAAGGCGCAAAGGTGATCTTGTCGGCCCGCGATCCGGCACGATTGGTCGAGGCTTGCGGTAGGGTGCCTCGGGCTTCTGCAGTGGTCGTGGATGTGGCGGATACCGCGTCCGTGGCGGCGGCGGTCGTGGAAGTGGGCGCGGTGGATGGGGTGGTTTTCCTCGCCGGGGTCTACTGGCCGATGACCGCGCAAGAGATGGATGCGGCGCAGCTAGAGGCGATGTGCGACGTGAATTTCACAGGCCTTGCGCGGATTGTGGGGGCGGTTCTGCCTGCCATGGTCGCGCGGGGGACGGGCCATCTGGTGATCACGGGGTCACTGTCAGGCTTTCGCGGGTTGCCGGGGGCGTTGGGCTATGCGGCCAGCAAGGCGGGCGTGATGGCTTTGGCCGAGAGTTTGTATGCCGATTTGCGCGGAACAGGGATAAGGGTTCAGCTGGCCAATCCGGGGTTTATCCGCACCCGTTTGACCGCAAAGAATGATTTTTCGATGCCGTTCCTGATGGAGCCGGAACAAGCCGCCGCCGAGATGCTCAAACTGATGAAATCGAACGGCTTCAAGGCCAGTTTCCCAACCGTGTTTTCATGGCTGTTCCGGGGCTCGCAAGTCCTGCCGGATTGGCTTTACTATCGGATTTTCGCGCCGAATAAGGTCAGATAATTGGGGAAAGTGTTAAGGCTTCCTTAAACCGGCTTCTCAAACTGTTGAAATAACACGATTGTAAAATGGTCCCAACTCGGGACCACGCCTCATCCCCGCGAAACCCGCGCCATGAAGAACCCATCCATGCCGCCGATATCAGCCCAATAATCCGGCCGCAGACGCAATCCGCCTTCGGGCGTGATCCACGCGGGATCAATGCCGGGCAGATCGGGGCGCTGCACCACCAGACCGGGGTGACGCGCCAAAGCTGCGGTCAGTTGCGCCTCACCTTCATCCGGCAGCAGCGAGCAGGTGCAGAACACCAAACGCCCCCCGGGTTTGAGAAACATCAGGGCGCGGTCGATGAGGGCGGCCTGCAGACTGGTGAGCTCGGTCAGTTCTGAGCCGTCCTTCAGGAACGGCAGTTCCGGGTGGCGGCGAATGGTGCCGGTGGCCGAGCAGGGCGCATCCAGCAGCACGGCGTCGAACAGATGCTCGGGCTGCCAGTGCAGGGCATCGGCGATGACGATTTTGGCTTGCAGGCGGGTGCGGGTGAGGTTTTCACGCAGCTTTTCCATGCGGGGCGCGGAAATATCCAACGCGGTAACATGCGCGCCTGTGCTGGCCAGTTGCAGGGTTTTACCTCCCGGAGCGGCGCAGAGGTCGAGGATTTTTTCGCCGGGTTTTGCCGCGACCAAAGGTGCTGCCAAAGCCGCAGCAGCATCCTGCACCCACCAATCGCCTACGGCGAAACCGGGCAGGGCGGAGACTTGGCCGGGCTCATTCAGGCGGATGGAGCCGGTTGGCAGGACGGTGCCTTCCGGCAAAGTCTGGCCGCGCGGGGTGATATCCAAAGGCGGCGCTTTGGCCTGAACCGTCTCAATCGCGCTGACCACCTCGCGCCCGTAGGCATGAACCAAAGGCTGCCGAAGCCAGCGTGGCATCATCTGCGCGGGGCCGGACAGCGCAGCACCTTCGGGAATTTTGCGCAGAACCGCGTTGATCAGGCCCGCCATATGGGTGGTTTTCTGACCCTTGCGCGCCAGTTCAACGGCGGCATTGACCACGCCATGCGGCGCTGTGCCTTCGTGCAACTCGGTCACGGCCAGCCGCAGGATGTTCATCGCAGCCAAGGGCGGGGCTTTGCGCAGATGCGGCTCAAGCAGGCGGTCAATCGGTTCCAGCAGGCGGATGACTTGCAGGGCAAGACGCTGGGCGCGGGCGCGGTCTTGCGGGCCGACACCTTTCAATGCGCCGTTCTTGTTGGCCAGCACGACGGCCATGGTCTGGCCTTCCTCCATGATCGCCAACAGAATCGCCAAGGTTGCGGCCCGTGCTGCCAAGCCTGCGTGTGCCTCTGCCATGTGCTGCCTCTTGAGAATGTGTCGATTGGCCGTATATCAACAAAGATGAAGCCGCAAGGAAACCGCGATGAGTGATCAAGCTGACCTGCCCCCCGCAGCCCTGCGCGCCTTGGCCGAAGCGGAAGAGCGCCGCCGTCTGGCCGATGCCGTCGAGTGCCCGGTGGAGTTGGGCGGGCGCAAGGGGCCGGAGCCTGTGCGGTATGGCGATTGGGAGAAGAAGGGATTGGCGGTCGATTTCTGATCGGGCGCGAGGGGTGCCACGGATGGATTGGGGGCCAGCCCCCAAACCCCCGGGATATTTAAGAACAGATGAAAGCAAATTTTAGATAAGTTTTATGGGTTGGATGGGAGAGTTAGATCCCCAGCACATCCATCATGTCGTAGCGACCGGGTTTCTGGCTTTGGCCCCAGAGTGCTGCTTTCAGCGCGCCCCGCACGAAGATGGAGCGATCGGTGGCGAGGTGGCGCAGGATGATGCGCTCACCATCGGCAGCAAACATCACGTCATGCTCGCCGACGATATCGCCACCTCTGATCGCGGAGAACCCGATATCGCCGCGGTTGCGCGCGCCGGTGATGCCGTCGCGGCCCGAGACTTTCGCCTGATCGAAGTCGATGCCACGCCCCTCGGCTGCGGCATGGCCCAGCATCAAAGCGGTGCCCGAGGGGGCATCGACCTTCATGCGGTGATGGGCTTCGATGATCTCAATATCCCAATCGACATCCAAGGCGGCTGCGACTTTTTGCGTGAGGCGGGTCAGCAGGTTGACGCCGAGGCTCATGTTGCCGGCTTGGATGATCACGGCGTGATGCGCGGCCAGATCAAGACGGGCATGGTGCGCAGGCTCCAGCCCGGTGGTGCCGACGACATGCACGGCGCGGGCTTGGGCGGCGAGGGCGGCAAATGCGACCGATGCTGCGGGCGCGGTGAAGTCGATCACGGCTTGCGAGATCGCGAAGGCTTCCAGCGGGTCGTCGGTGACTTTGACGCCGAGAGCAGGGCCGCCCATGCAGGTGCCGATGTCTTGGCCGATCCAGGCGTGACCGGGGCGCTCGATACAGCCGACGAGGGTGGCGCCGGGATGGGCGGTGATGCCCTTGACCAGCATCTGACCCATGCGGCCTGAGGCGCCTGTAACGGTGATGCCGGGGGTGTTGGTCATGGGGTGCCTCGCTTTTTGCCGGGTTTAGCGGTTTTGCGGCGGCCATGAAAGCCCGCCGTTGCGGGCGGGGCTGGATTGGCGTAAACGGCGGCATGGCAAACACACGTTCTTATTCGGCCAAAGGGCCTTCGCAGCGTCAACTTCGGGTTGGCGAATTGATCCGGCGCACTTTGTCGGAGATTTTGGCACGCGGCGAGGTGCATGATCCGGTGTTGAACGACATGTCGATCACGGTGGGCGAGGTTTCGGTCTCTGTCGATCTGAAGGTGGCGACGGTTTACGTCATGCCGCTGATGGGCGGGGCGACGGTGGAGCAGGCGATTGCGGCGCTGGCCAAAAACGCTTGGGAGCTGCGCAAGCGGGTCTCGGCCGAGATGACCCTGCGCCATTCGCCGGAGTTGCGCTTCCGGCCGGATGATACGTTTGATCGGCTGGAAGAGGCGCGGCGGTTGTTTGCCGACCCCAAAGTGCAGGCCGATATTGCCAAGCCGGATGATGCGGCTGAGGGTGACAAGCCTGCTGGGACTACAGAATAATCATGTGGCGGCTGGCTTTTGTGCTGGCTGTTTGGGCGGGATACGCTGCGGCGGGCTGCCGGGACATGGCGTTTGAGGGTGCTTCTTATACCATTTGCGAAGTGACGGCGGCGCAGGATGTGCGGCTGTTTCATTCCGGGCCGGATGGGGCTTTGGGCAGTTTCGCGGCGGTGGATCAGGTGTTGGAGCCGCAGGGCTTGCGGCTGGATTTCGCGATGAATGCCGGGATGTATCACCGCGATCTGGCCCCGGTTGGGCTTTATGTCGAGGATGGCGTGCAGGCAGCGCCACTGGTGACGCGAGCAGGGCCGGGGAATTTTGGACTGGTGCCGAACGGGGTGTTTTGTGTCGGCGACAAGCTGCGGGTGATTGAGACTTTGACGTTCGAGGCGGAGGCTCCTGCGTGCCGCTATGCGACACAATCGGGGCCGATGCTGGTGATCGGCGGCAAGCTGCATCCCAAATTTCTGACTGATTCTGATTCGTTGAATATCCGCAACGGCGTCGGGGTTTCGGCGGATGGCAGTCGGGCTGTGTTTGCGATTTCGAATGATCAGGTCAATTTCTACAGCTTCGCGCGGTTGTTCCGCGATGGGCTGGGGCTGCCGGAGGCGCTGTATTTCGATGGCTCGATCTCGCGGCTGTATGATCAGGACAGCGGGCGGCATGATGCCGGGTTTCCGATGGGGCCGATGGTGGGTGTGGTGGTTCCGCGTTGACCTTGGAGTGGCCGGGGGCTATCGGGCGGGCTTTGGCAGGAGATCAGCATGGCGCGCGGCAAAAAGGGTAGGGCGGTTTCGGGCTGGCTGGTGGTGGACAAGCCTGCCGGGATCACCTCGACCGCCGTGGTCAACAAGGTGAAATGGGCGATGGACGCGCAGAAGGCGGGCCATGCGGGCACGCTCGACCCGGCGGCGACGGGGGTGTTGGCGATTGCATTGGGTGAGGCGACCAAGACGGTGCCTTATGTCACCGATGCGCTGAAATGCTATCGGTTCATGGTCAATCTGGGGGCGGCGACGACGACGGATGATGCGGAGGGCTCGGTGATTTCGGAGTCTGCATTGCGGCCTTCGGACGGCGAGATTGAAGCGGCGCTGGCGGCGTTTCGCGGTGATATTCAACAGGTGCCACCGCAGTTTTCCGCCGTGAAGGTCGACGGCGCGCGCGCCTATGATCTGGCGCGCGAGGGCGAGGCGATGGATTTGGCGGCGCGGCCCTTGTGGGTGGAGCGGTTGGAGGTTTTGTCGCGGCCTTCAGTGGATCAGGTCGAGTTGGAGATGGTCTGCGGCAAGGGCGGTTACGTCCGCTCAATCGCCCGCGATCTGGGCGCAGCTTTGGGCTGTTTGGGACATGTGGCCTGGCTGCGGCGGGAGTGGTCGGGGCCGTTTACGGCGGCTGAGGGGATTTCGCTGGAGCAGATTGATGCTCTGGCGAAGACAGCGGAACTGGATGCGTTTTTGAGGCCGCTGGAACTGGGGCTGGCGGATTTGCCGGAACTGCCCTGCACGCCAGAAGGGGCGGCGCGGTTGAAGAATGGCAATCCGGGGATGGTTTTGGCGTCTTCGGTTGGGTACGGCGATGAGGCTTGGGCGAGCTATCAGGGCCGGGCTGTGGCGGTGGGGATTTATAAATCCGGGGAGCTGCATCCGAGCCGGGTGTTTAACTGATCTGCGGCTGTCCACGCGTGGACAGATAGGGATATGTATTGATATCAATAGGTTGATTTTTCGCGTTTAGGAAGTGTTAAGCATTGTAGCGGCGTGCAGGGCGCGGCGATGGAGCCTTTGGCGGGCGTATTTTGAAAAGAGCAATGCGGGGGCCTGTTGTCTTTCGCGCGGTTTGGCGCAAGGTTTGCGGCGTTGGGTTTAGGGGCGGTGAATGATCACGCGGCGGTTCTTGAAGGGCGATGCGGAGAGTGTGGCGGTGTATTCGCCCTGCGAGGCGTATCGCTATGCGTTGACGCGGGAATGGCAGCCGGGAGGACGGAAGGCGTTTTTCGTGATGCTGAACCCGTCCACCGCGACCGAGGTGCAGAACGATCCGACGGTAGAACGCTGTGAGCGTCGCGCGCGGGCTTTGGGGTTTGGTGCGTTTCGGGTGGCGAATATCTTTGCGTATCGGGCGACCGACCCGAAGGTGATGCGGGCGCAGGGTGATCCGGTGGGGCCGTTCAACGATCAGGCGATTGCCGAGGGTGCGGCTTGGGCGGATCAGGTGATTTGTGGCTGGGGCAGCCATGGCGCGCATCTGGGGCGCGGTTTGGCGGTGGCGACGTTGCTGCGCGGCACCGGGCTGCCGCTGTATCATCTGGGGCTGACCTTGGCGGGCGCGCCGAAGCATCCGCTGTATATTGGCTATCAGGTGCAGCCGGAGTTGTGGAGCTGACACTGCGCGTCACGCCGCCTGCAGCGTGATACTGCCCAAATCAAGATTGACGAGGGATTGCAGATTGGCAAGCGGCACGCCGTCGAGCAGCAGGGTGGTGCCGGAGGCCGAGGTTTCCATCGTCAGCTGCGGATCGGGATGTATAGCGGCATCATACATCACCAGCAGCGAATCTTCTTGCGGGTTGAAATCGGTGATTTGCATCGGCGGATCATCTGCGCCGATGTCGAGCAGGTGGAAGCTATCTGCGCCTTCGCCACCATTGCCGTAATCGCCTGCGCCGAGCATCAGCGTGTCATCGCCCGCGCCGCCATTGAGGAAATCGAGCGTGTGGTCGGGATCGTCTTCGGTCTGACCCCAAATGCTGTCGTGGCCCGCGCCGCCGTCGAGCGTGTCGCTGCCCGCACCGCCTGCGAGCAGGTCATTGCCGTAACCGCCATCGAGGGCATCGTCATCATTGCCGCCGGACAGGCCGTCCTCCCCCTCACCGCCGATGAGGCTATCATTGCCGTCGCCAGCGATGAGGCTGTCGTCACCCTCGCAGCCCTGCAGGGTGTCGGCATCTGTGCCGCCATCAAGGCTGTCATCGCCTGCCTCGCCGTGCAGCAGATCAGCGCCCGCGCCGCCCGTCAGGCTGTCATCGCCCGCGCCACCGTTGATGGCATCATCGCCGTCGCCGCCCTCAAGCTGATCATTGCCGACATATCCGGCCAGCGCATCATCGCCGCTTTGGCCCGCGATATGGTCATCGCCTGCATCACCGCTGAGCATGTTGGCGAGGTCATCGCCGTTCAGCCAGAGGTCTTCGGGAGTTGGCACAATCACGTCATTGGAGGAGATTACGCCGTCTTGTTCGGGGTCATCGCCTTCTGCGGGATTTTCATCGGGTGCCGCTGCGCTGGCATCGCGGGAAGACAGCATGTGGAAGATATTGCTTTCATCGCCGCTGTCGTCTTCGGCTTCATCGGGGTGATCGTCCCTCCCTTCCGGGCTGTCATCTGGCGCGGTGAACGAATCGACCATGACACCCGCGAACACCGCCCCGAGCAGACCCAGCAAACCAAGCATGATGATAACCTCCGGCGGGAACGGGTGGTGTTAACCTTTCGTTAACCATATTTCCCGTTAACCTTTTGGTTATATGGGATATTTCAGTCGTAACGCTATCACAGAATCCGGTGTGGTTCAAAAGGGTTTTGCGGGCGCTGGTCTGGATAATCTGTCCTTGGTAAAGAAAGGGTGCAGGGTGGCGCGGCCGACTGTGGCCGACGAATCGGCTTTCCATTGCGCCGAAATCCCCCTATACGCGCGCATCCGTCTGTGAGGACGGTGTCATTGGCCCTGCTGGACGACATCCCGGCTTGTGCCGCAACCCTCTTAACAGGAGATCCCGATGTCGATCACCGTCGAAGAAAAAGCCCGTCTTATCAAAGAATACGCGACCAAAGAACACGACACCGGCTCGCCGGAAGTTCAGGTTGCTATTCTGTCGTCGCGTATCGCTACGCTGACCGAGCACTTCAAAACCCACAAGAAAGACAACCACTCGCGCCGCGGTCTGCTGATGCAGGTTGCCCAGCGTCGTAAGCTGTTGGACTATCTGAAGGGCAAAGACGAAGCCCGTTACGCTTCGCTGATCGCACGCCTCGGCCTGCGTCGCTAAGCTTTCGCTTAGGTTTTGTTGGAACGCCCGTGGTGCAAGCTGCGGGCGTTTTGCGTTTGACAGCTTGGTCGATTGATCATCCTGTAGACTGCGGGTGGCCTTTGGTTCGGAGCAATCAGTGTATACCTCAATCGGGCGATTTTTCAATTTCGTAGCATTTGGAGTTTTGTGCGCTTGTGTTGAGCCACAGTCTCCAATGGGTTTTCCTCATCCTTCTGCATCGGAAATCCAAGCGCATCTATCTTCACCCGAATTTCAAGCTGGGGTGATCTATGATTGCCTTTTCGATCCTGTGGTAAAGGGTCAGAATGTCGAACCGTTGCGCCAGTATATTTCTGACGGGGATGGAGCGCCGAATATCCTGTATTGCGAGCCAACATTTACCGACGGGATGGCATGCTTTGATCGCACCCTACGCGCAGGGGCCGAAGTGTTTGACCTCCCGACTTACAAAACCATCAGAATTGCGGCGGATGGATCGGCGCAGATGCAGGTCTATGACAATACTTATGATGCCTATCGTATAAAAACCATCAAGACGCACACAACACATTACCTTGGGTCATGTCGCAAAGGAGCCGCCTACCCGAACGGCGTTTCGGTGCCGCAGCCTACTATGCCGTAGTCAACCCTCCCCCTTCCCAAACCCCCGCTTTTCCTGTAGACGCGCGCAATCTGCGATATGAGGCCTGCCCCCGGCCGCATGCATCAGGATAGGGGGCGGCGGCAATGGGGCCGCGATTCAAAAGGAAGACATGGCAGGGGCCATGGGTGCTTCCATACAGGGAACGATAGATGTTCAACGTGACTAAAAAATCAATCCAGTGGGGCGAAGAGACGCTGACGCTGGAATCGGGCAAGGTTGCCCGTCAGGCTGACGGCTCGGTCATCGCCACTTTGGGTGAAACCAGCGTCATGGCCAACGTGACTTATGCGCGCGCGCCGAAACCGGGGCAGGATTTCTTCCCGCTGACCGTGCATTATCAAGAGAAATACTACGCCGCTGGGAAAATTCCGGGCGGCTTTTTCAAACGCGAAGCCCGTCCGAGCGAGAAAGAGACGCTGACCTCGCGTCTGATCGACCGTCCGTGCCGCCCGCTGTTTGTCGAAGGCTTCAAGAACGAAGTTCTGGTGATGGCAACCGTGCTGAGCCATGACCTTGAGAATGACCCGGATATCGTCGCGATGATCGCTGTTTCGGCGGCTTTGACGATTTCTGGCGTGCCGTTCATGGGGCCGATTGGCGCGGCGCGCGTTGGTTTCTCGGGTGGCGAATACAAGCTGAACCCGTCGGTCGATGATATGCATCAGCTGCGCAACAACCCGGATCAGCGTTTGGATCTGGTTATCGCTGGCACCAAAGACGCCGTGATGATGGTGGAATCGGAAGCCTACGAGCTGACCGAGGAAGAAATGCTAGGCGCAGTGAAGTTCGGCCATGCCGCGATGCAGCCGGTGATTGATCTGATCATCGACTTTGCAGAAGATTGTGCCAAAGAGCCGTTCGACTTCCATGCGCCGGATTATTCCGAGCTGTATGGTCGGGTGAAAGCGGCGGGCGAAACCCAGATGCGCGCGGCTTTCGCGATCCGTGACAAGCAAGAACGCACCTCGGCGATTTCGGCGGCGGTGACGGCGATCAAGGGTGTGCTTTCGGCAGAAGATCTGGCCGATGCGAACCTTGGTTCGGCGATCAAAAAGCTGGAAGCCTCGATCCTGCGCGGCGACATCATCAACGGTGGCGCGCGGATTGACGGGCGTGACAACAAGACCGTGCGTCCGATCGTGTCGGAAACCGGGATCCTGCCGCGTACCCATGGCTCGGCTTTGTTCACCCGTGGTGAGACGCAAGGTCTGGTTGTGACCACTTTGGGCACCGGCGAAGATGAGCAGATCATCGACGCTTTGCATGGCAATTCGCGCTCGAACTTCCTGCTGCACTATAACTTCCCTCCCTATTCGGTGGGCGAAGTGGGTCGTGTTGGCTCGCCCGGTCGTCGTGAGATTGGTCATGGCAAACTGGCATGGCGCGCGTTGCAAGCGGTGCTGCCAGCTTCGACCGACTTCCCCTACACCATCCGTTTGGTGTCGGAGATCACGGAATCGAACGGCTCGTCTTCGATGGCTTCGGTCTGCGGTGGCTCTTTGTCGATGATGGATGCGGGCGTGCCGCTGAAATCGCCGGTCGCTGGTGTGGCGATGGGTCTGATTCTGGAAGATGATGGCCGTTTTGCTGTTCTGACCGATATTCTGGGTGATGAAGATCACTTGGGCGACATGGACTTCAAGGTTGCAGGCACCGCCAACGGCATCACCACGATGCAGATGGATATCAAGGTGGCTGGCATCACGCCGGAGATCATGGCGCAGGCTTTGGCGCAGGCTAAAGACGGGCGTTTGCATATCCTTGGTGAGATGAACAAGGCACTTTCCGCGCCGCAAGGCTTCTCGGAATACGCGCCGAAAATCGAAACCCTGCAAATCCCGACCGACAAAATCCGCGAAGTCATCGGCTCGGGCGGTAAAGTGATCCGTGAGATCGTCGAGCTTTCGGGTGCCAAGGTTGACATCAACGACGACGGCATCATCAAGATCGCCTCGTCGGATGCGGCGTCGATCAAGAAGGCCTATGACATGATCTGGTCGATCGTGGCAGAGCCGGAAGAAGGCCAAGTTTACACCGGCAAAGTGGTGAAACTGGTCGATTTCGGCGCTTTCGTGAACTTCTTCGGCAAGCGTGACGGTCTGGTGCATGTAAGCCAAATCGCCAACAAGCGCCTGAACCACCCGAATGAGATCCTGAAAGAGGGCCAAGAAGTGAAGGTCAAGCTTTTGGGCTTTGACGATCGCGGCAAGGTCCGTCTGGGCATGAAGATGGTGGATCAGGAAACTGGTCTGGAAATCACCGAGACCAAGGATGAAGCTGCAGAAGCGTAAGCTTTCGCCAGGCTTGCGACGGGCAGGAATTGTACCCTGCCCGTCGCGCAAATATTTGCCAATGTAAGCCGCAGCATCGGCCAGGATGTGCCGGAAATGGCTGTCTGCATTGCTTTTGTCGTGCGTTCGTGATGCGAAGGCCGCAAGAATTACGACGAAAGTTTTGAGTGGCGCATATGGGTTGGTTTCGCAAGCTAAAGACGCATCTGCGGGTCAGCCGTGCGATCCGCGAGTTTGAAACTCGCAGCGCGGTTCGCCGTCCGCATGGGCTGTCAAAGCCGCTGTATGTGTCGCTGACAAGCTATCCCGCCCGCTTTGATGTTCTCCCCCTGACGCTGCGCGGGCTTTTGACGCAAACCGTTCAGCCGGATGCGGTGGTGCTGTGGGTGGCTGAGGCTGATATGGCGGCCCTTCCGGCCGCCGTTTTGGCGATGCGGTCAGACCATTTTCAGATCCGGCCGACTTCGGATAGCCGCTCTTACAAAAAGATCATCCCGTTGCTGGCCGAGCAGCCGGATGCCTATATCGTGACGGCGGACGATGACGTGTATTATCGCGCGACTTGGCTGGAAGATCTGGTGCGCGCGGCGATGCAGCATCCGGGGCAAGTGCTGGCGCACCGGGCGCATCGCATCACCTACGCGCCGGATGGCACGATGAAATCCTATGAAGACTGGGATCTGGACATCGGACGCGTCCTCGCAAGCGGCAACATCTTCGGGCGCTCTAGCGCCGGAGCGAATATCTTTGCAACGGGCGCGGGCGGGGTGCTTTATCCGCCGCGCAGCCTGCATGCCGATACGCGGCGCACCGATCTGTTCACCGAACTCGCACCCTATTCCGATGATATCTGGCTATATTGGATGGCACGCAGACAAGGCACCATCGTGCGTCACCTCGGGCCGCGCTTTCGGGTGTTGGAATGGCCAGGATCACAGGACCAAAGCCTGCGGGCGCACAATCGGGGAAAGATCGGGCAGAGCGGCAATGATCTCGCGATTGCTGCGATGACCGGGCATTTCGGTTTGCCCTGAAAGCAACCAAGAATGTTTACACGCATATGGAATCACTTGCTGGGTCAATGTAGTAGCCCACTATTCACCCGCAGTTCGCTTCAAATAAAGAGTTACACCATGCCGCCTCTGTGGATCGTTAAGCGCGAATTTCGCCGCACACTGGATCAAGTGAAATTTCCGTTTTTATTGGCGAGCGCGCCTGTCCTGCGGCTGATGCACGACCGCAGCAAAGCGCGCACCAGCCGCCTCACTGCGGGCGCGCAGATGCGCGGGTCAAAGGTTGTGGTGTTTCTGCTGTACCAGCCCAAAGGCTTGCTGTCGTCGACCTTTGAAACCTGCCGTCACCTTGCGGCGAAAGGGTTTAGCTGCCTGATCGTCTCGAACGCGGCACTGTCTGCTGACGATCGCGCGGCGCTTGGGCCGCATTGCTTTGCGATGCTGGAGCGGCGGAACTTTGGTTATGATTTCGGCGGCTATCGCGACGGCATTCTGCATCTGTTGGCCAGCCCGGAGCCGATTGAGCGTTTGCTTGTGCTGAACGATTCCGTCTGGTTTCCGACGCTGGCGCATGAAGATTTTCTCGACCATGTTTTGACGCAAACCACTGATCTTTATGGGGCGGTGCTGGCTCGGCAAAAGCGCCGTGGCGCGGGGGACCATCTGCAATCTTACGCCTTTGCCTTCAGTCAGGCGGCTGTGCAAAGCCCGGCTTTCGCGAACTACTGGCACAGCCTGCCTATTTGCAACAATCGCAGATGGACGATCCGTCAATGTGAATGCATCATGACCGGCTATTTTCGCGCGCGTGGCTTTAGTGTTGGGGCGCGGTGGGATTTTACGGATGTGGTTGCGGCGATTGGCCGATTGAGCGACAATGACTTGGTTGCGCTGCTACAGTTGGATGCAAAGCTGAAACAGAAGCACTCTTTGGCGCTCGGACCACTTATTGCGAATCGCGGACAACCCGGATGGCGTGATGAGGTTGAAATGTATGTTCGCTCGCCCGAGTTCCAGAAATTCATTCTGTTGCAGCACCCAGCGACACTGGCCGAGATGAACTTTCCCTTCCTGAAAAAGTCGTTTGAGCGGCGCTATACCATGCACCGCCCGATCTATGCTGAAACACAGCGCGACCGCTGCGATCCCGTCATGCTGGCGGAAATCGCCAACTGGGATCGCAAAACGGCGGCGTGATTGGTCTACTTCGGCTGTTTTGCATACCGCAGATAGGGCAGTTTGATGTCCAGCGTGCCGAATTTCTCGGTGGCCTGTTCGTTGTTCAGGCTGAGCGCGACGATCACATCCTGACCGGGTTGCCAGTTGGCCGGGGTGGCAATCGGCACGCCGTCGGTGGCTTGCACGGCATCCAAAGCGCGCAGGATTTCGGCAAAGTTGCGACCGACTGACATTGGGTAGGTCATCGACAGGCGGACCTTTTTATCCGGCCCGATGATATAAACGGTGCGCACGGTGGCGGTGTTGGCGGGGGTGCGGCCCTCGGTTGGCAGGTAGTAATCGGCGGGCAGCATGTCGAAGGCTTTGGCGACGGTCAGGCTGGTGTCGTCGATGATCGGGAAATCGGCGGGGGCACCGCCAAAGGCCTCAATATCGCGCTTCCATTTGCCGTGATCGGCGACCGAATCGACCGAAACGCCGATCACCTTGGTGTTGCGCTTGGCCCATTCAGGCGCCAGTTGCGCGACCGCACCGAATTCGGTGGTGCAGACAGGTGTGAAATCGCGCGGATGGCTGAAGATGATCGCATAACCGCCTGCCAGCCAATCATGAAAATGGATCGTGCCAGCGGTGGATTCGGCGGTGAAATCGGGGGCAATGTCGTTGATGCGGATAGACATGTTTTCTCCTGCGGCTGTCTGATGGGCTTGATGTAAGCGATTTGGAACGGAATTTCACTATCCTCGGTGGGTTTGGCATCAGAAGGGAAGGAAATTCTGCCAAACTGCGGTGCGCGTGGAAAGCCGCCTTGGCGGAAGCGGCCTGTTTCGCGACATTTCTTGTCGGGCGTGTGCTTGTGCCCCGGGACTTGCGCTGCCATATTATGATCAAATTCAGGAGGCTGGCATGATCATCAAGCGCGATTTCTATATCAACGGCAGATGGGTGGCCCCGGTTACGCCGCGCGATTGCGAGGTGATTGATCCTTCCACCGAGGAGCCTTGCGCCGTGATTTCGCTGGGATCCGAGGCTGACACCAATGCGGCGGTCGCTGCGGCGAAGGCGGCGTTTCCGGCTTGGGCGGCGACCGATCCGGCAGTGCGCCGGGACGTTGTGGTGAAGATTTTGCAGCAGTACGAACTGCGTCTGGAAGAACTCGCCCATGCGATTGCGATTGAAATGGGTGCGCCGATTGATATGGCGCGCAGCAGCCAAGCGCCGTGCCTGCCGTGGCATGCCACCAATTTCCTGACCGCGTTTGACGCACTGGAATGGGTGCGTCCGCTCGGCCCGCATGCGCCGAACGACCGCATCGCGCTGGAGCCGATTGGTGTGGTGGGGCTGATCACGCCGTGGAACTGGCCGATGAATCAGATCGCGCTGAAGGTGATTCCGGCGATTCTGGCGGGCTGTACCTGCGTGCTGAAACCATCGGAAGAAAGCCCGCTGAATGCGATCCTGTTCGCCGAATTCTGCCATGACGCTGGCGTGCCGCTGGGGGTGTTCAACCTGGTGAATGGGGATGGTCTGGGGGTTGGTGCCGTGCTGTCATCGCACCCGGATGTCGAGATGATTTCCTTCACCGGATCGACCCGCGCGGGCCGGGCGATTTCTGCCGCAGCCGCGCAGACGTTGAAACGGGTCACGTTGGAACTGGGTGGCAAGGGCGCCAACCTGATCTTCGCCGATGCCGATGACAAAGCGGTGGAACGCGGTGTGCGGCATTTGATGAACAACTCTGGCCAAAGCTGCAACGCGCCCAGCCGGATGCTGGTGGAACGCCCGATCTATGACCGCGCGGTAGAGATTGCGGCGCAAGTTGCGGATTCGATCAAGGTCGGCTCGGCGCATGAGGCGGGCAAGCATATTGGGCCCGTGGTGAACAAACGCCAGTGGGAGCAGATTCAGGGCTATATCCAGAAGGGCATCGACGAAGGTGCGCGACTGGTTGCGGGCGGGCCGGGCCTGCCAGAGGGGTTTAATCGTGGATATTACGTCAAACCAACGGTGTTCGCCGATGTTGTGCCGGGGATGACGATTGAAAAGGAGGAGATTTTCGGACCGGTGCTGTCGATCATTCCTTTCGATACCGAAGAAGATGCGCTGCGTATCGCCAATGATACGCCCTATGGGTTAACCAATTATGTGCAATCCAGCGACGGCGCGCGGCGCAATCGACTGGCGCGGGGGTTACGCTCGGGCATGGTCGAGATGAACGGCAAATCGCGCGGCGCGGGTGCGCCATTTGGCGGGGTAAAAGCCTCGGGTCGGGCGCGCGAGGGCGGGCATTGGGGGCTGGAGGAATTCCTTGAGGTCAAAGCGATCTCGGGTTGGGATTCTGATCTGGGCTAAGCTTGGTAAAACCCTGAAACGCCGCCCCTGACCGGGCGGCGTTTTGCATTTCCTGCGGCTGAATCTGAAACTTGACACATGTGTCGATTCGGGTTTTGCTAAGGTCAGCCACAGCAGGAGCCAACATGACCGCGGATCCCCGTTTGCTTTCGCCGTTGCAACTGCGCGGCCACACCCTGCGCAACCGCATCGTGTTCGGCGCGCATACCAATAATATGGCGGATATGGGGATACCGGGGCCACGGATGGAGGGCTATTTTGTTGAGCGCGCCTTGGGGGGCGCTGGCATGATCGTCACCGAACCCGTGCCCGTGCATCGCACCGGCGTGCTGACCCGGGGCAATATGCTGCATGGATCAGACGAGATTATTCCGCATTTTCAGCGTATTACAGATCGGGTGAAAGATGCAGGCGCGGTGATTTGCCAACAGCTTTACCATGTCGGCGCGCATGGCGATTCCGACCTCAGCTTTGCGCCACATTGGTCGCCCTCGGGCGGGCCGTCGTACCACGACAGCGACGGTTCGCATAAAATGACGGAAGGTGAGATTGAGGAATTGCTGGCGGCGCATCTGGCGGCGGCGGTGCGGGCCAAGCAATCGGGGTTTCAGGGGGTGGAGGTTTGGGCGGCCTACCACTCGCTGCTGGATCAATTCTGGACGCCGTGGTCGAACCAGAGGGATGACAAATGGGGCGGTTCGCTGGAGAATCGCACCCGGTTTTCGCGGACATTGGTGGAAAATATCC
Organism: uncultured Cypionkella sp.; assembly: GCA_964387655.1. GTDB lineage: Bacteria > Pseudomonadota > Alphaproteobacteria > Rhodobacterales > Rhodobacteraceae > Cypionkella. The sequence goes on from CAYLYV010000002.1 coordinate 59,698, forward strand.
GCCGCGCTTGTGGGGAAGATTTCATTGTGGGCATGGCGGTCAGCTATTCCACCGCTTATTCTGCGACGCTGTCGGCCGAGAATCTGTGCGAAATCATTGCCTTGCATGACGCGACTGGGCATCTGGATTATGTGACGGTGGGCGCCGGCAGCTATCTGGAGTTTGACGCGATCATCCCGCCGTTTACCCATGGCGAAAAGCTGACCACGCCGCTGACCGCGCAGCTTAAGGCTTTGGTGAAACACGCGAAAATCACCTCGGAGGCCGGGGTGCGGACGCCGGAGAATGGCGAGCAAATCATCTCGTCGGGTGAGGCTGATCTGGTGTCTATCGTGCGCGGGCAGATCGCCGACCCGCATCTGGCGCGCAAAACCACGGAAGGCCAGGTCGAGGATATTCGCGGCTGCATTTCCTGCAATCAGATGTGCTGGGGTCGCCGCAGCCGGGATTACTGGATTTCTTGCCTGATCAACCCCTCGGTGGGGCGCGAGTTTGAATGGGGCGGGGATCGGTTTGCTCCCGCCGTTGCGCCGAAATCCGTGCTGGTGGTGGGCGCGGGTCCGGCTGGGCTTGAAGCTGCGCGCGGAGCGGCAGAGCGCGGTTATCGCGTTGAAATCGTGGAGGCTTTGCCCGTGATCGGCGGGCAGTTCCGGCTTGCGGGCATGCAGCCGCGCCGGGCGCAGATCTTGGAGTTGATGGATTGGTATGAGCGGCAGTTTGCCAAACTGGGCGTGACCTTGCGGCTGAACACCTATCTCGACGCCGACGAAATTGCCGCGCATCCGGCGGATGTGGTGGTTCTGGCGACGGGATCTTTACCAGATGAAAAAGCCTTTCAGCGTTGGTTGCCGCATCTGGAAAGCCTGCCGGGGTTGGAGTTGGGTGGCGTGTGGTCGCCGGAAGAGGTGATGCGGCGCGAGGCCCGGTTGGGCGATGCGGTGATCGTTTATGATGAGGGGTCAAACTGGCGCGGCGTTGGCACCGCTTGGGCTTTGGCCGAGGCGGGCAAGCAGGTGACGATCGTGACGCCGGAGGCTTTTGTCGGCAAAGAAATCGCGCGGACGGCGGCGGATGGTGCGGCGCGGCGGCGAATGGCCAAGCTGGGGGTGGTGTTCAAGACCGAAGCCTGCATCGCGCGCTGGCATGGCAATGGTGCTTCGGTGTTGAATCTATTGACCGGCGAGGCGGAGGTTATTGCCGCCTCGGGGCTGGTGATGGCGACGACGAACCGGGCGTTTGATCCGTTTCCCGAAGGTTTTGTGGGCAAACAGGTGCTGCGGATCGGCGATTGCGTGGCACCCCGGCTTGCAGCCTACGCTTTTCACGAGGGCCGCAAGCTGGCGCTTAGCCTTTAACCGACCCGCGCAAAGCTGTTGGCCGACGACAGCGCCCAAGCATCGCGGAAATGTGGCGAGGACGAAGGGTCGGCAAGCAGTTGGCCGGGCTTAAGCTGCTCATATTGCTCGGCGAACGAGATCACCTTGTCGGACGAAGCGCGGCGCTGGAAATGGTGCGGCCGCAGCTCTTGCGGGTGAGCCAGCCCTGCGGCGGCAACCAGTTCGGCCAAAGCGTGCAGGGTGTTATGATGGAAGTTCGCCACGCGTTCGGCCTTGTCCGGCACCACGATGGCGCGCTGGCGGGCGGGGTCTTGCGAGGTGACGCCGGTTGGGCAAAGCCCGGTGTGGCAGGACTGCGCCTGAATACACCCAACCGCGAACATGAAGCCACGCGCGGCGTTGCACCAATCCGCCCCCAAAGCCATCACCTTGGCCATGTCGAAGGCCGAGGTGATCTTGCCCGATGCGCCGATCTTGATTTTCTCACGCAGGCCAACGCCGATCAAGGCATTGTGGGCAAAGGACAATCCATCGCGCAAAGGCATCCCGACATGATCCATGAACTCCAACGGAGCAGCACCAGTGCCACCTTCTTTACCGTCAATCACAATGAAATCCGGGGTGATGCCAGTCTCTAACATCGCCTTGCAGATCGCCATAAATTCCCACGGATGACCGATGCAGAGCTTGAATCCGGCGGGCTTGCCACCCGACAATTCGCGCATCCGGGCGACAAATTCCAACAGGCCAGCAGGCGTTGAAAACTCGGAATGGCTGGCGGGCGAGACGCAATCTTGCCCCATCGGCACGCCCCTGATCTGCGAGATTTCGGCGCTGACTTTCGCGGCTGGCAACACGCCGCCGTGACCGGGTTTGGCGCCCTGCGACAGTTTCAATTCCACCATTTTGATCTGTGGGTCGGCGGCAGCCTCGGCGAACAAGGTCGCATCAAAGCCGCCCGCCAGATTGCGCGCGCCGAAATAGCCCGAGCCCAATTCCCACACCAGATCGCCGCCAAATTCGCGGTGATAGGGCGAAACCCCACCCTCGCCCGTGTCATGGAAAAAGCCACCCGCCTGCGCGCCTTTGTTCAGCGAGCGGATCGCATTGGCGGAAAGCGCGCCATAACTCATCGCGGAAATGTTCAAAAGCGAGGCGGAATAGGCACGCGGGCCAAGGCCGATGTCGACCCGCATCGCTGCAATCGAGGCGGCAGGCTGCGGCGCAATCGAGTGATGCAGCCATTCGTATTGTTCCTGATAGACGTCATACATCGTGCCGAACGGGCGCTTGTCCAACTCGCGCTTGGCGCGCTGATAGACGATGGCGCGCTTGTCGCGCGGGAAGGGCGCACCATCCTTCTCGCCTTCAAAGAAATATTGCCGCAGTTCGGGGCGAATATCTTCTAAAATGAAGCGCATATGGGCGACGATCGGGTAGTTGCGCAGGATGGCATGGCGGGTTTGCCGCAGATCATAGAACCCCAAAGCCACCAGCCCCAGCATCACCACGGTCAGCAGTTCCAGCACATCGGCATAGGCCAGCCAGCGCCGGCTGAGGGCGGCAAAAATCACGGCAAGCACAACACACAGCGTCATCGCGAAATAGCGAGGTTCGAACGGATAGCGCAGAAATTGCATCATGATCCTTTGGGCAGCGGCTTGGCTGCCATCTAACGCCAAATAAATTGCCGTCAGGTTAACGCCGGAATGTCACAAAGTCTTGTCACATTAAAATGGCAGCGGGGCGCTGAAGGTCACCCAATCGCCACTGGCGGGATGGTGCAGCGACAGGCTTTCGGCGTGCAGCATCAGGCGGGGGAAATCGCGCGCCTTTCCCGTGGCATAGATCGGATCGCCCAAGATCGGGCAACCCTGCGCCAGCATATGCACGCGCAACTGATGGCTGCGCCCGGTCAGCGGGAACAGCCGGACCCGGGTGGTGTCGGGGCCGCGCGAGATCACCTGCCAATCGGTCTGCGCCGGGCGGCCGTGGGTGTGATCGACCATCTGGCGCGGGCGGTTCGGCCAATCGGCGCAGAGGGGCAGGTCGATATGGCCCTGATCCGGCGTTAACGGACCGTAAACTTCCGCGATGTAGGTCTTCTTGGCGCGCCGCTTTTCAAATTCCTGTCCCAGAAAGCCCTGTGCTTGTTTGGTGCGGGCAAAAATCATCACGCCAGAGGTGTCACAATCCAGACGATGCACCAATAGAGTATCCCAGTGCGCCGCTTGCAGGCGGGAGGTCAGGCAATCCTCGCGCCCTTCCAGCTTCCCCGGCACCGACAGCAGGCCCGCAGGCTTGTTGACCACGATGATCTGCGCATCCTGATACAGGATATCCAGCGGCACGTCGGGCGGATTATAGATAAAATCCGGGATCATACGATGCTGTGGCCTGCGGCTTTCAGGCAGGCGGCAAGATGGCGGATATGGGCGGGGCCAACCTCGCAACAGCCGCCGACAATGGTGGCACCAAGGGCGATCCATTCCATCACGAAAGCGGTGTATTTCTCGGGCGAGAGGTCATGGCGGTGGGTGTAATCGGGCGCGGCAACCGCATCGGGCAAAGGCAGGCCGGAGATTTCGCTAAAGCCATTGGCATAGGCCCCGAACGGCAGGCCCATGGTGGACAATTCGCGCAGCGCGGCCAGCATCGCCTCGGGCATCGAGCAGTTTGCCAGCACGGCGGCGGTGGGGTGTTCGGCGATCAGATCGCGCAGGCCCGCGATGGGTTCGCCAGAGCGCAGGCGACTGCCGTCACGGTCATGCACCGAGACCGACAGCCAGACCGGCAGGCCCGCCGCCTGTGCGCCCTGCAACGCGCCGCGCGCAAGGTCCAGCGAGGACATGGTTTCCAGCAGGATCACATCGACATGCGGGGCCAGAATCCGCGCCTTTTCGGCGTAGAGGGGCGCGGAAACCGCGACGGGCGGCGTCAGATCGGGGCGATAGGATTCACCCAAAGGCCCCATGGAGCCTGCGATCATCCCGCGTCCGGCTTGGGCTTTTGCCTCATGCGCCTCCATCAACGCCCGCAGATGCAAAGCGTGATAGAGCGAATCCAGCCCGACGCCTTCCAGTCGATCATGCAGGATGTTGTAGGTGTTGGTGGTCGCCACCGAAGCGCCCGCGGCAAAATAATCGTCATGGATGGCTTTGACCAAGCCGGGATGGTCGATCATCACGCGGGTGGCCCAGAGCGGGGTCGGTTCATCGCCCGAGCGCGCGACCAATTCCTGACCCATGCCGCCGTCGAGAAGGGTAATCTGCATCATTCACTCCGTGATCAACCGGGCCGCCAGACCCGCGAAAAGTACCGCCGCGACCTTGTTCAACAGGCCCATGCGTGCGCCAATAGCATGGCCCGCGCGCCCTGCCAAATAGCCATAACCGACGGTGATCAGCGTGCCGGTGATGCCAAAGATCGTGCCGAGCAGCAGGATCTGCTGCCAGACGGGCCCAAGCGCAGGGTTCACGAATTGCGGAAGGTATGCCAGCATGAACAGGATCGGCTTGGGGTTCAGCATGTTGGTTAAGGCTCCCTTGCGGAACGCCGCCCAACCTGTGCGTTGGCCTTTACCGGGGGCGATTTCGCCGGTGTCGCGCCAGGATTTCCAAGCGATATAAAGCAGATAGGCGGCCCCTGCGTATTTGATCGCAGACAGCGCTTCAGGGTTGGCGGCGATCAGCGCCGAGAGGCCAAGCGCCGATAGCGCCACATGCCACAGGGCACCAAGCCCGACGCCAAGCCCCGCCATCACCCCTGCACGCGGGCCACCCTGGATGCCCGAGGCGGTGGCGAAGAACACATCTTGCCCGGGTGTCAGATTCACCACCAAGCCGCCTCCGATGAAAGCGAGCAGGTTGTGCAGGCCGATGCCGGTGATGATTTCCCACATGGCGCCTCCGGGTTAAGACGTTGGAATGTCGTAGTAATCGCCTTTATCTTCGACGCACCAGTGCTGGGTGATGGAGAGCCCCGTATCGCCTTCCAGCGCGCCTGCGGCGATGCTGATGCGCGCCTCGCCCACAGGCTCCCAGAACAGGCTGGAACCGCAAGTGCCGCAAAATCCGCGTCTGGCTTGCGGCGAGGATTGGAACCAGCGCAGGCCCGCGCTTTCGGTCAGCCGGAAGCGGTCGAGTGGCACCGACGTTGCCGCCCAGAAATGCCCCGAGGTTTTGCGGCATTGCGAGCAGTGGCAGGCAACCACGTCGCGCAGCGGCGCGTCGGCCTCAAACCGCACCTGACCGCACAGGCAACCGCCCTTCATTGCGCCCCCCTGAACACTTCGGCCAACAGCGGCACCAGCCAATCTTCATCGGCCTTGGTGAAGGCGGCGGGGGTGTTGCTGTCGATGTCCAACACGCCGAGCAGTTTGCCCGCACCGTTCCAGACCGGCAGCACCAGTTCGGATCTGGTGCTGGACGCGCAGGCGATATGGCCGGGGAAGGCATCGACATCCGGCACGTTCTGCACTTGGCCGGTGCGGGCGCAAGCACCGCAAACGCCGCGCGAAAACGGGATCACAAGGCAGCCATGGCCACCCTGATAGGGGCCAATTTTCAACAGGTTAGGTTCAGTGACGCGGTAAAACCCCGTCCAGTCGGCGAAGGGGTGGGCGTGGTGCAGCTCACAGGCGACGGTGGCCATCAATGCCACGGTGTCGGTTTCGCCATGCGTCAGCGCGCGGATGCTATTGGTTACGTCTTGCATATCAATATCCCAAAGCGCAGCCGTCTTTGCGTGGGTCAGACGCGCCGATCAGGATGCCGGAGTCATCAATCAGGATGCTTTGCGCGCCGCCAATCGGCTCGGGCGACAGCGACACCTGATGCCCCATCTGCGCCAGTTCAGCGCGAACTTCCGGACTGTATCCGCTTTCCACCAGCATGCCCTCGGCCCCCGAGAAACAGCGCGGCGCGTCGATGGCGGCTTGGGTTTGCAAGCCATAGTCGACCATATTGGTGACAAAGCGGGCATGGCCGCAAGGCTGATACGCCCCGCCCATCACGCCGAAGGGCATGATCACTTTGCCATTTTTGCGCAACATGCCCGGAATGATCGTGTGCATCGGGCGTTTGCCGCCACCAGCTTCGTTCGGATGGCCCGGCTGCAGGCTGAAGCCCGCGCCGCGATTCTGGAAATTGATGCCGAATTTTTGCGAGGCGATGCCCGCGCCAAAGCCCCAGAAGATTGAGTAAATCAGCGAGACAGCCATGCGGTCACGATCCACCACGGTGATGTAGATGGTGTCTTTGTGCACGGCCTCGGTCAGCGGGGCCGCCGCAGCCATCGCGCGTTTGGGGTCGATCAATGCGGCCAGTTTGGCGGCGGTTTCGGGCGACAGCATGTGATCCAGCCGGGGCGTGGCCTCGGCAATGAAGCGGTTGCGGGCGTCATAGGCCAGCTTGGCCGCCTCGGCCTCGATATGTGCGCGCTGGGTGCCGAACGGATCCATCGCGGCAAGGTCGAAGTGTTTGAGGATGTTCAGCATCAGGATCGCGGTGGCACCCTGGCCGTTTGGCGGATGCTCGACGAGTTCGGTGCCTTTGTAGTCGCCCGCGATGGGGTCGATGTAAGTGCAGGCGGTGGCTGCAAAATCTTCCAAAGTATGGCTGCCGCCCATGGCTTGCAGTGAGGTGACCATATCTTCGGCGACTTCGCCTTCATAGAAACCAGCGCGGCCTTCGCGGGCGACGCGGCGCAGCACTTCGGCTTGGCCGGGCGCGCGGAAAACTTGGCCGATTTTTGGCACATGATCATTCAGCAGGTAAAACTTGCGGGCATCGCCGGTCAGTTCCGGGCCATCTGCCGCCCAATCGAACGCCACGCGGGGGGCAACCGGAACACCCTCATCGGCGTAACGAATCGCCGGGGCCAGCACGCGGTCGAGGCCCAGCTTGCCCCAATCGGTGGACAGACGGCAGAAGGCATCCATCGCGCCGGGCACCGTCACCGGATCGACCCCGCGCAGCGGCACGGCATCCAAGCCGCGTTCCCGCATCGCCTGCGCCGCATAGGCTTGGGGCGCGCGGCCCGAGCCGTTCAGCGCCACAATACGTTCTTCGCCCGCGGGCTTGATCAGCGCAAAGCAATCGCCACCGATGCCGGTCATTTGCGGCTCACAAATTCCCAGCAAAACCGCGCCTGCGATGGCGGCATCCACCGCATTGCCGCCCGCCTCCAGCACCTCAATCGCCACTTTGGCGGCCAAGGGATGCGAGGTGGCGCAGATGCCATTGCTGGCATAGATCGCCGAACGGCCCGGAGCCTGAAAATCGCGCATAAAAAAACCCTCCTGTTGGCCACAAGCCTAGGGAGTTGTTGCAGGACTTCCAAGAGAGAGATGAACCTCGACGCCACGAACTGGGTGGGGGCAATATCCGCAGCGCCGAGGGAAGCTTTATGCAGCTACAGACCCAATATCGGCAGTATCGGCGGCTGTATTAGGAGGAAATTTTGGCAAAGAGGGGGCAGTTTTGATGAAGCTGGAACAATCGAGGCTCAGGCGGGCGACTGTTGCGTGTCTAACCGAAACCTGAGCAGATTACGCCCGCCCTCCCGGCGATAGGTAAGGTCTTTCGACAGGCGACGAATCAAGTGCCAGCCGAATCCCCCTTCGGGCAGATCGGCAAAATCCCCCAGCGGCGCGAGCACACCTGCGGGCAACTGACCGCCGGGCATCGGCACGCCGGTGTCGGAGATCAGGCACAGCAAATCGTGCTGCCGCAGTTGCAGCGAGATTTCGATCTCGCCATCATGATGGGCATAGGCGTGTTCAACAATGTTGTTCAAAGCCTCTGCCAGTACGATTTCAGCGGTGCCGCGCCTGTCTTCCGGCAGACTGCGCAGCAAAAGCGTGTCCAGCAGCGCGCGCAAGCCATCGCGCACCGCAGTCTGCCGCGCCGGAATCGTCAACCGGGTGCTGGAGGAGAATTCGACCGCTTTGACATCCATCGGCTTAGCCCACCTGCCCCAAGCCGTCGGGCAGCTGATCATGGATGGTGAAAATACTGTCCATCCGGGTCAGCCGGAACACTTTTTGCACGGTGGCGGTCAGGCCGGACAGCTCCAGCTTACGATCTGGCCCCAAAGCCTTCATCACCGCCACCACCGCGCCCAGACCGCTGCTATCCAGAAATGCCACCCGCGACATATCCAAGATCACCCGCAGCGACGGCACTTGGGTGAGTTCGCGCATCCGGTCTTTGAACTGGATCGCCCCTGCGGCGTCGATCCGGTCGCCCAAAGCGCTGACCACAATCATTTCGCCGCGCTGTTCTGCCACAAGCTCCATCTGCTTGGCCCCTTTGTTGGAAAACTGGGGTCAGCTTAGGCGCAAGAGGTTACTGATCGGTAAGCGGCGACGGATATAAGGGGATTAATTCAGCTGGAATTGCAGGGGATAGCGGCCATTCTCAAAATCGCCGAACAGATCGGGCAGATCAGGGTGTGTTATCGGCTCGCCCGTTTCATCCGGCACCAGGTTTTGCTCGGAGACATAGGCGACATAGTAGCTTTGGTCGTTTTCAGCCAGCAGGTGGTAAAACGGCTGATTGCGCGAGGGGCGGGCGTCTTCCGGGATGGCGTGATACCATTCTTCGGTGTTGGAAAACATCGCGTCGACATCGAACACCACGCCGCGAAAGGGGTGCTTGCGATGACGAAGCACCTGACCGATGTGATATTTGGCCGCAGTCTTCAGCATAGTATATGTGCCCCCATATAGGGTTAGTAATCCGTTGCGCAGGCGGTGTCTATTCCACAGGCGCGCTGCGGGGGAAACAGTCTGTGTTGGGCTGCGGCCTAGTGTGGCTGCGTCTTGCCGATCCGAAAATCCGCCGATACCGGGTTTCGCACGGGATTGTCATGGGAAAACGCAGACATGCCCATTTCATCTGCACAGGTTTTCTCGTATCCTTGCGACAAAATAAAAACGCGAGGGGCTAATGAGCAGAACTCTCCGTGCGTCGATCCTGTTGTTGGCCCTTGCATCTTGCGGGGGCGGAAACTCATCGGCGCCGAAAAATATGGATGACGCCTGCGCGATTGTGCAGCAACGTCCGGCCTATTTCAGCGCCATGCGGGCGACCGAGCGGAAATGGGGCGTGCCGGTGCATGTGCAGATGGCGGCGATCTATCAGGAATCGAAGTTTATCGGCAATGCGCGCACCCCGCACCAGTTTGCGCTGGGGGTGATCCCGATGGGGCGGCAATCCTCGGCCTATGGCTATAGTCAGGCGCTGGATGGCACTTGGGAAGAATACCAAAAAGAGCAGCGCCGCCGGGGTGCCAAGCGTGACCGGATCAGCGATGCCACGGATTTCATGGGCTGGTATATGAGCGAGAGCAGCGACAAGCTGGGGATTTCGCGCGGCGATGCCGAGGCGCAGTATCTGGCCTATCATGAGGGGCGAACGGGTTACGCGAACCAATCCTATCTGGACAAGCCCTGGCTGGTCGACGTTGCTGCCGCAATTGGGCGGCGGGCGACGATGTATCAGCAACAGCTGAGCTATTGCCGCTGAGGCCGGGTCAGCGTTTGCCGCGACGTTCAATCTCGTCGGTGATGTTGAACAGGCTGGCGCTGTAAGTGCCGCCGGTTTTCAGATCGCCCAGGATCACAGTGGTTTGTTGACCCAGATCATCGGTGATCACCCATTGCCGCAGGGTGGTGGGCTTGGCGGTGAACACCAGTGCGATCTGGCCGTATTCGGGGTGCTGCGGGTCTTGGGCGACAACTTGGGTGGCGTTCTTCGCCTCGGTATGGGCGATCACGGTTTTGGCACTGCCAAGATTGACGTTGGCGGCGAGGATCAGGTTCAAGGGTGTGCGCTTCAGCGGGTACTGTTCCGGCGCCTGGTTTGACTTCGCATCGAAAATCGCGACGTTGCCGCTGGAGGCCAGCACCAAGGATTTGTCTGGCGGGGCGTATTCAAACCGGACGCGGCCGGGGCGTTTGATGATCAGCTTTCCGGTGGCGATCGAGCCGTCGGCGTTGACTTGGGTGAATGGAGTTTCCACCGTGGTCAGGCTGTTCAGATAGGCCGATAGATCCTTCAACGGGATTTTATCGGCCCAAGCAGGGACGGCCAGAAGGATCAGGGCGAGCGGGGCGAGGAGGCTGCGAAGCGGTTTCATGGGGTATATATAGGGCATCAAGGGCGGGCCTGCACCCCCTTCGCGTTCACTTGGCGGAGAGGTGCCGAGAGGTGGTTCGTGAACGGTCCCAACTCGGGACCATTGTTTTGTAAGGCAAACATTAAGGCAAACAGGGTATGGTTAGTGGTTTGTTAACGCGCGCCTGTTCAAATGTTGAAGCCTCCGGCGGGGATATTTAAGCCAGTATGAAATTCCGCAGTTTCATACTGGCTTAAATATCCCCCGCGGAGCGTTCCGCGTTTTCAGCCGCAGCGGCCCTTGCCCATGGGGCGATAGCGGCTACAATGCAGGCAACCCCAGCCAAGGACGCATCCATGTCGATCAACGCCCCGGAAACCCAGATTGTCACCCATTGGAAAGTCGCTTGCGATGGCGGTGAGGCGGCTTTGGGCCATCCTCGGGTTTGGTTGACGATCCCAGAGGATACCGGTTTTGTCGAATGTGGCTATTGCGACAAAAGGTTTGAGATCGACCGCGCCCATGCGCATGACGATCATTAAGGCCTGAGCGATTGCGCGCCCGGCTCTTGTTGCGGGCGATCACCGCTATCATCTGCCTGCCGCTGCTCTATTTCGCTGCCGGATTTGTTGGCGCGGTGATCCCCGGCAGCCGCGCGGATTTGGCCCCCGGCACCGATGTACTCATCGGGCTTGCCCGTGCGCCTATTCACTATGATTTTCTGCTGCCGATGTCGCCGGAGTTGCGCGCGCGCTACGGCTTTGCCGCAGGCGCAGGCGTGCCGGTTGATGCGCCGCAAGCCGAGTGGTTGCTGGTCGGGTGGGGATCGGAAGCGTTTTATACCAGTGCGGGCAGTTACGCCGATATGCAGCCGGGGGCGGTTTGGACAGCCATGACCGGCGATAAAGCCGTGCTGCATCTGGATGTGGCGGGGGATGTCAGCGAGGTGGAGGGGATCAGCTATTTCACCCTGTCGGATGCGCAATATCAGGCGCTGCTGCGCAGTCTGGATGCGGATTTCCAGAGGGATCAGACCGGGGCTCCGCTGCCGCTGACCGCGCATTTCAACGATCACGATGGGTTTTTCGCGGCGAAGGGCGATTTCAGCCTGCTGCATCCCTGCAATGCTTGGCTGGGCCAGACCCTGCGCGCGGCGGGGGTGCCATTTGGGATTTGGACGCCGACGCCGCAGGCGGTGGAACTGTCGTTGCGCTGGCATCAAGGCTAGAACGCCACGCCGCTTCGTGGCAATACTGCGCCCTGTAGCGGAATAAGGGGCGGGCAGATCATGGCATTCGGCAAGGGCAATCACCTGCATCTGATCGACGGCTCGGCGTTTATTTTCCGGGCCTATCATGCGCTTCCCCCGCTGACGCGGAAATCGGATGGCATGCCGGTGGGGGCGGTGGCGGGGTTTTGCAACCTGCTGTGGGGCGAGTTGACCTCGACCCGCAAGGAAACCGCGCCGACGCATCTGGCGGTGATCTTCGATGCGGGGTCAATCACCTTCCGCAATGAAATTTATGACAAATACAAGGCCAACCGCCCGGAATTACCGGAGGATTTGCGGCCGCAGTTTGCCTATACCCGCAAGGCTACCAAAGCGTTCAACGTCGCCTGCATCGAGCAGGAGGGTTACGAGGCCGACGATATTATCGCCACTTTGGCACGGCGGGCGCGTGAGGCGGGTGGGTCGGTGACGATCATCTCGTCAGACAAAGACCTGATGCAACTGGTGGGCGACGGCGTGGATATGCTGGACCCGATGAAGAACAAGCGGCTTGGCCTCGACGAAGTGTTCGAGAAGTTCGGCGTCGCCCCCAATCGGGTGGTGGATGTGCAGGCTTTGGCCGGGGATTCGGTGGACAACGTGCCGGGCGCGCCGGGCATTGGCTTGAAAACAGCGGCTTTGCTTATTCAGGAATACGGCGATCTGGAAACCCTGCTGGAGCGCGCGGGCGAGATCAAGCAACCGAAGCGGCGTGAGGCTTTGGTGGACAATGCCGAGTTGATCCGCATCTCCAAACGCTTGGTGACGCTGGATGCGGATATGCCGTTGGAATGTCTGCTGGACGATCTGGAACTGGCCTCGCCCGAGCCGGAAGTGGTGATGGCGTTTCTGCGCGAGATGGAGTTTTCGACCCTGACCAAGCGCGTGGCAGAGCGGTTGAAGATCGCAGCACCCGCAGTGGACGACGGCTTGGCCTTGGCGGCGGTGAATGACGCCGAGAACGCGCTGGACGTGCCTGCGGTGCCGTTCGACGTGGCCCTGTATGAGAAAATCGACACGATGGCCGCGTTGCAGGCTTGGATCGCGCGGATTGTCGATGTGGGGTATGTGGCGGTGGACACCGAGACCACCTCTCTGAACGAGATGCGGGCGGAACTGGTGGGGATTTCTTTGTGTATTGAAGCGGGGAAGGCTGCCTATATTCCGCTGGGGCACAAGCAGGGCGGCGGCGATCTGTTTGGATCGCCGGAACTGGTGCCGGGGCAGTTGGGGCTTGATGAGGTTTTGGCGGCGTTGAAGCCGGTGCTGGAGGATCCGGCGATTTTGAAAATCGGCCAGAACATGAAGTATGACTGGAAGATTTTCAAACGTTATGGGGTCGAGGTTGGCCCGTTTGACGACACGATGCTGATGTCTTCGGCGATGCAGGCGGGGCTGAACGGGCATGGCATGGATGCTTTGTCCGAGAAATATCTGAGCCATGTCTGTATGCCGATCAAAAGCTTGCTGGGAAGCGGCAAGGCGCAGGTGACGTTTGATCGGGTTGGGGTCGACGATGCAGTGAAATATGCCGCCGAGGATGCCGATGTGACCCTGCGGCTGTGGGAATTGTTCAAGCCGCAACTGCACCGCGCGCGCGTCACCACGGTGTATGAGACGCTTGAGCGGCCTTTGGTGCCCGTGTTGGCGCGGATGGAGATGGCGGGGGTTCAGGTGGACCGCGATACTCTGTCCCGCATGTCGAACGCCTTTGCGCAGAAGATGGCGGGGCTGGAGGCGGAGATTCAAGAGGTGGCGGGGCAGCCGTTTAACGTGGGCAGCCCGAAGCAGTTAGGCGAGATCCTGTTTGATAAGCTGGGCCTGCCGGGGGGCGAGAAGGGCAAGACCGGGGCCTATGCGACGGGGGCGGATGTGCTGGAAGATCTGGCGACCGAGCATACGTTGCCGGGGTTGGTGCTGGATTGGCGACAGCTCTCCAAGCTGAAATCGACCTATACCGATGCGTTGCAGGATCATATCAATGCGGAGACGGGCCGTGTGCATACCTCGTATTCGATCACCGGGGCGGTGACGGGGCGTCTGGCCTCGACCGATCCGAATTTGCAGAACATCCCGATCCGGTCCGAGGAGGGGCGGCGGATTAGGGAAGCGTTTGTGGCACCGAAGGGGAAGGTGTTGGTCTCGCTGGACTATAGCCAGATCGAGTTGCGGATTCTGGCGCATGTGGCGGATATTGCCTCGCTGCAACAGGCGTTCAAGGATGGCATTGATATTCACGCGCTGACGGCGAGTGAGATGTTCAACGTGCCGTTGGCGGAGATGACCAGCGATATTCGGCGGCGGGCGAAGGCGATCAATTTCGGGGTGATCTACGGGATTTCGGGGTTCGGATTGGCGCGGAATTTGCGGATCCCTCGGGCAGAAGCGCAGGGATTCATTGATCGCTATTTTGAGCGGTTTCCGGGGATTAAGGAATATATGTCCGATACCGTGGCCTTCGCGCAGAAGAACGGGTTTGTGCAGACCCTGTTCGGGCGGAAAATCCACACGCCCGAGATCAATGCCAAAGGACCGGGGGCGGGGTTTGCCAAGCGGGCGGCGATCAATGCGCCTATTCAGGGCACGGCGGCGGATGTGATCCGGCGGGCGATGATCCGGATGCCTGCGGCGATTGCGGCGATCCCGGCGAAGATGCTGTTGCAGGTGCATGACGAACTTTTGTTCGAGGTCGAGGTCGAGGACGGCGCCGCGGAGGCGCTGATCAAGGTGGCGAAGGATGTGATGGAGGGGGCCTCGCATCCCGCCGTGCACCTGAAGGTGCCGTTGACGGTGGAGGCGGGCGTGGGCGCGACTTGGGCGGCGGCGCATTAGGGTGAAGGCTGGGAGGCTCGCCCCCCAGACCCCGAGGATATTTGAGCGCAGAGGATGACCAAGGTGATCCAGAACTGGGCGGAGTTGAAGGCTTTTGCTTTGGGGCTGGAGTTGCCAGAGATCACGCTGGCGACGCCTTGGGGACATGAGGCGTTGAAGGCTTTTGGCAAGATGTGGTGCTATTGGTCGTATTACGAGGATGCGGCGGTGTTCAAAGCCAGCCGCGATGAGCGCGAGATGCTGATGGCCGCCGACCCGGAGACGTTTTTTCTGCATCCGCATTACGCATCGCATAATCTGGTTCTGGTGCGCGCGGGGCGGATTGATCCGGGCTGGGCCAAGGCGCGGTTGGTGCAGCAATGGCGCGATGCGGCACCAAAGCGGTTTTTGCGGGAGTGGGATGCGAAATGACTCCGCTGGCTTTTGCAGCGGCAGAATGGGGTAAGCGGTGATGCCTATGAGATCCGGATTGACCTATCGCTCAACCGCCTTCGCGGTTGTTCTGGCCGCAAGTGTTTGCCTCGCAATCGCGAATGCATTTCGCGCGTTACACGCGCCTTTTGCAGTGGAAATCGCCGAAGTCGTGGTCTTTTGCCTATTGATTGAGCTGGCTTTTAAGTCCGTGATCACGCCTAATTCCTTGGACCTGCGGAGAGATCGCAAGCGGATTTTGCCGCTTTTCGGCCTCGTTGGTTTATGTGCGATTGCGGTCTTTTTTGTGTTTGCATTTCTGGCAACCAAACGCGCCGTCGTGCATGTATTTTTCCCAGTTCTGTTCCCCTGCCTGATCATGGTACTGGGCGAAAGGTTGGTGACTGCGCGTGGATTGAAGATTGTTCAAACACTGATCGGCGCCACGACCCGCGTCCTGATTGTGCTTTGCGTCAGCTTGGTTTTTCTTGCTGCGAACCTCGGGCTATCGGCACTGCTCTTGCGGATGGGGGCACTGACGCCGGGGGCCTTTATCGCGGCCATCGCAGCGCTGTCTTGCGATTTGTTTTTGAAGTTCGCACCGTTTGCGCTTTATGCCGTGACACTGAGAGAGTCCTTTCGGTTTGAAGGTGAACAATCTCATACCACTGAGAGTGGCTGATGTGCCGCCCCGGGCTTGATCCGGGGCAGCGAGGATCAGATGCGCTCAATACGCAACTGGTAGCAGTTGTTGCGGGCGGAGCGGATGTGGACATAGGCCACGCGGGGGTCGTTCAGGCGGGTTTCGGCCTCGGCGGGGATCGTCGCGGTGGGGACGACGGCACCGGTGCCGTAGACGATGCGGTTCTCGGCGGAATAGCCCCTTATGATGTAGTCGGGGGAGGCGAGGATTTCGGGGATATCGGAGCCGCCGCCCGCTTCGCAAGCATCAGCGCAGAGGAAGATCGGGCCGAGTTCGGCGTAGGGCTGGGCTGAGGGGAACGGGCGGTGGGCGAGGATCAACATGCCAGCGCCTTTCGGGATCATTTGCAGGCAATGGCGGCAGGGATTGCCCGAGCCGTCTGAGATGTGGGCTTCGGGTTTTTGGCCGTTGGCGTCTGCGCCGCCGGCTTGGTAGGCGCGGGCGGTTTCGGTGGGGATGGGCGTGAAGCGGATCATGGGAGCCTCTGGGTTAGGATTGGCCCAGATAGCGCCGCAATGGGGTTTCAGGCGACCCGAAACCTGCGGTTAACGCATTGGCTTTATGCTTGATCGGAGATCACCCAGAGAAGGCGTGTTTTGATGATCGGTACGAGGCGCAAACCGCCTTAACGCTGGATCAGCGGCCCCATCACTTTGCCGCCCAAGATGTGCAGGTGGTAATGCGGTACTTCCTGCATGCCATGCGGGCCTGTGTTGGTGATGGCGCGGTAGCCCATGCCGGGGGCAACGCCGACAATCTCGCAGACCTTGGCGCAGGCACGGTGGAAATCCACGATTTCCTCGGCACTGGCCTTGGCCGCGAAGTGATCGAAAGTGGCGTAGGGGCCTTTCGGGATCACCAGCACATGCACCGGAGCATGCGGGGCGATGTCGTGGAAGGCGAGGCTATGCTCGGTTTCCAGCACGGTTTTGTTGGGGATTTCGCCGCGCAGGATGCGGGCGAAGACATTTTGCGGGTCGTAGGCATAGGGCATCGGTCAATCCACAAACAGATATTCAGTGGCGGCGATTTCGCGCGCCTTCTCGGGGCTTATGTCAAGAAACTCGGCCAAAGGCACGGTGTTTTCGTCAATGCTGGCACTTTGGCGGACGCGCAGCAGGTTGGGAAAACCCGCGTCGCGGATGCGATCGCCTTCGAACTTCACGTCATAGCGGATGGTGGGCAGCAGACGTTCGATGGTGTCTTTGGGCGTGGAATCAGAGGCCAGACCAACGCGCTTGGCATGGCCGATCAGGTAATCGTCGGTGAAGTCACATTCGATTTCCAGCAGACGGACCTTGGCCTTGTCGTTGTAGAAATCCTGCATCAGATCGACGCTGGCGGGGTCGATGCAGACCACAAGCTGATCGGTTTGCCAGTAATCATACAACACCCGCATCAGCGCGCGGCGGTGGCGGGTGCGTTTTTCCAAGGTGGATTGGATGCCGCCCAGATCGGGCAGCGGGGTGGAGGCTTCGTTGAACAGATAGTCCAGTGCGGGCAGGTTGGTGACTTGCCGCACCCGTTCGACCAGCCGTTTGGCGACATGCCATTTCTTGCAAGTGACCATCATCAGGGTGCGGTGGCGGCCGAGCGAGCTTTCGGTTTCCCAGAACCGCGGCGCGAAACGGCGCCCGACACGGCCCCGGCCCGAGATGAATTTGAACAGGGAGCGGCCTTCATTCGAGATCGCAAAGCGCACGCCTTTTGCCGCGTAAAGCTTGCCAAGGCGGTCTTTCAGGTCTTTCGCATCCGGGCTGATCTTGCGGGCGAACAGGTAATCCTGGCTGATCAACAGGTCGTAATTGTCGTTATAGAAGGTCACCGGCATGCCGTAATCGGTGAACATCAGGAAAGTCAGGGTGCGAGTGCGCAGCTCGTGTTCCGGGATCAGATGGCGGACGATGGTTTGGAAAAACGTCTCGTCCGGGATCCAGGTGGTGCGGAAGAACCGCATCACGTCGCGGCGTTTCTTGGTGAAATCGAGCACGGATTCGACGGTGCGGCGGCGCAGGCACCACCATTGGCTGCCGATCTGCATGGCGATATCGGCGGGCACCTTGCGGGTCAGACCGAGTTTGTCTTGCCATTTCATCGAGGCGTAAAACAGCGCCTTGTGGGTGCGCTCGTTGAAATAATGGCGGTAGATCAGGCGTTCTTCCTTGATGCCGGTCTTGATCCAGTCGGAGTTGAAGAAATCGAAGCTTTCGATGTAATCGACTTCCTCGCGGTCGAGGAACCTATGGGCGAATTCGGCGGATTTGATCGGCATGCAATCGCCGGACAGCATGTAGAAATGCGTGGCGCGCGGGAAGGCTTCTACGGCGGCCTCGACGGCCAAGAGGGTGGCCTCGACCAGCGACCATTCGCCCCAGCCACATTTGGCGCGGCGTTTGGTGAAGGTGACATTCGGGTTGGCGGCAAGAACGCTTCGGATTTTATCGAAATCCGACGGTTTGGCGCGGGCGTCGAAATGGATGGCGACATAATCGCCCACCGCTGTCAGGCGTTGGGCCTGAGCGATGATCCCTTCGGGATCCTTGTGACAGAGCAGGATGTAGGCGATTCTGGCCATTTGGCGAACATTAAACCCTTGAACGTGTCATTGTTTCCCTGAATACCTTGAAGACACATTGAAAAGACAGCATTTGTTTGCTTTTTTGTGGCGGATTGGGTTTGTGCCGCTTTGGGCGCGAACGGTGAGGAGCGTGCGGATGGGTTTCCCCGGAACTTGGATGACAGAGTCGGAATCGGTGGTCTACCGCGTGGTGCCGAAATGCGCCTGCTCGACCATCGGGCAGATCATGTTTTACTCGGATCATGGCAGGTTCTTTGACGGTGATATCCATGATGCGACCAGCGGGATGCACAAATGGGCGATCGAGGCGAGCCAGCCGCTGATCGAGCGCAACGTCAAGACGCATAAGTCTTACGCCTTTACCTGCGTGCGCAACCCCTACACGCGGATTCTGTCGTCGTTTTTCGATAAGATTTGCGGGATTCAACGCAACGGCAAGCGTTACCGGGGGAATCTGGTGCCGCTCTTGGTGCAGAAATACGGCGTGCAGGTCGGCGGTGATGATGGGCAGGGCGCGTTCGATCAGATCGAAAGCTTCCGCCGCTTTTTGCTGTTTGCCCGCGACACCATCCGGTTCAAAAAGCCGATGGAGCCGGACATTCACTGGTCGGCGATGGCGGGGCATGTCTCGACCTATATCGTCAACGGCGGGCGCTATGACAAGATTTTCTTCACCGAAACATTCGATGACGGCATGGGCGCGGTTCTGAAGAAAATCAAGGTAAAGCATAAGGTTGATCTGAAGACGATCCCGAAGTTCAACGAGAGCGAGGGACATGGGCCAAAGCGGCTGCACCCGGTTGAGGATTACTTTGACGATCTGTCGCGGCATCTGGTTTGGGAAATCTACAAGCGGGATTTCCAACTGTTTAAGTATGATTTCGACAATCCGGCCAACAAGATGCCGATTGGCGAGATTGATCTGGACGAGGTGCATGCCAAGCTGGGTGATTGAGTTTGGCCGAGGAACTGGGGGTTTCACACCCCCAGACCCCCGTGGGATATTTAAGCCAGTATGAAAGCAAATTTTAGATAAATTGCTTGGAGTTAGGTGCCGCTATTCCGGTACTTTCATCACGATCTTGCCGATATGGCCCGAGCTTTCCATCCGCCAATGTGCGGCGGGGGCGTCGGTCAGGGCGTATTCGCTGTCGATCACCACACGGAATTTGCCCTGCGCGATCAGCGGCCAGATGTGGGTTTCGACTTGCTGCGCGATGGCGGCTTTGGCGGCATCCGATTGCGGACGCAGGGTGGAGCCGGTCAGGGTCAGGCGGCGCATCATCATCTCGGCGAAATTGAGTTCCACCTTGGGGCCCTGCAGAAAGGCGATCTGCACCAGGCGGCCATCATCGGCCAAGGCGCGGACGTTGCGCGGCAGATAGGGGCCGCCGACCATATCGAGGATCAGATCGAAGCCGCCGAGCTTCTTGGCTTCTTCGGAAAAATCGCTGGTCTTGTAGTTGAAGCAGGTCTCTGCGCCCAAAGCCTCGACCGCAAGGCATTTGTCATCGCTGCCAGCGGTGGCGAAGACGCGGGCGCCCAAGGCAGCAGCGATCTGCACCGCCGTGGTGCCGATGCCCGAGGAGCCGCCGTGGACGAGAAAACGCTCACCTGCTTTGAGTGTGCCGCGCATCACCATGTTGGACCAGACGGTGAAGCAGGTTTCGGGCAGGCAGGCGGCTTCGCGCAAGCTGAGGCCCTCGGGGATGGGCAGAGCGTGGGATTCGTTGCAGGCGGCGTATTCGGCATAGCCGCCACCGGGCAGTAGGGCGCAGACTTTGTCGCCGATTTGCCAGCGGCTGACGCCGGGCCCCATGGCAACGACGGTGCCTGCGCCCTCCAGCCCCGGCAGCGGCGAGGCGCTGGCGGGCGGTGCGTAAGAGCCCGCGCGTTGCAGCGCGTCGGGGCGGTTTACCCCGGCATAGGCGAGGTGGATGATGATCTGGCCATGACCGGGCACCGGAACGGGCAGCGAGGCGGGCAGCAGCACATCCGGGCCGCCGGGGGCAGAGATTTCCATTGCCAGCATCGAGGAGGCAAGCGTCATGAGGCAGCCCTTTCAGGGTTTATGATGGCCGGGAAGATCGCGCGCGGCTTGCGGCGCGCGGATCTTGTCCAGCAGTTTCAGCGGGCCAGCCAGCAAGGCTTTGGCGAGGGGGTTGTTGTTGATCGCTGTCTTGGTTTTCTCAAACGCGGTGACATTGGCAAGGCGGCGGTCCAGAAACGCCCAAGTGTCGGCATTGTCTTCGGAGTGGTCGCCCAGCCAGAACAACACGGTGGCGGTGTAGACGGCGGCGAGCGTGGCCCGTTTGGAGTACCAGTTCAGGTCTTGGCTGGTGTCGCCCAAGGCTTTCCAGATCGCATCGGCGGTGCCCCAGATCAGCTTGGCCCCTTCGGGGGCGTGATGTGGCAGGCTGAACAAAGTGGTACCGCGACGGACGAGTTCTTTGTCGGCATGGCCGAGGCGTTGCTTGATCGCGAGGGCGACGCGGTTGGTGTAGCGCAGGGCTGTCAGGTCAGTGGCGGCGAGGGCATCTGTCATCGCGTGGTCGCCCTGCTGGTGGTAGGCGACGGCAAGGTCGATGCCGCCGCGCGGGAACAAAGCCCGGCCCAAACCGGGGGCTATGCCCGAATCGGTCAAGGCGGCTTGCAGGGTGGTGTCTGACCAGCCGTCAAAGGCGGCATGGGGCAGGGCGGCTTGCAGAATAAGGCTTTTGGCGGCTGACATACTGTCTTCCGAGGTGTTTTTATCGTCCATTTCGATCCCCTTCCCAGCACACGGTAGACAAAGCCGTGGGGCTTTGCTATGCGCGCCAAGCCTGCACATTCAGTGCAACTCTAACTTAGGAAGGTG
>CAYLYV010000003.1:0-78542 GCA_964387655.1 uncultured Cypionkella sp.
TCATCATGGTGGATCTTGATGCCGTATTTTTCCATCGGCAGCATGTAGGTGCGATAGTAATCTTCATAGACCCAGCGATGCCACATCTCGGCATAGCTTTCCTTGTTCTTGTCGCGGTCGGTGGTGCCGTATTCGATGAACGTCCCGATCGCGGCATCGACGATGGCATGGTTCTGCCAGAAGGCATATTTCATGTCGCGCTCAATGAGCAGGTGGTTTTCCGGCTCTTTCAGCGCGGCCATCATCAAGGAGTGACCGTTGCCGATGTGACGGGATTCGTCGGATTGCACCGAGAGGAACACCGTGGGCAAAGCATAGTCGCCGTTACGCGCAGCTTCGGACGGCATGGCGACGAACAGCGTGTTGGTGAACGCGGTTTCGGCCACAACGGTCAGATACATGCAGGCCGAGGTCATCGCGTCGCCGGTGATGAAACCTTCGCCGAACTGCCGCCCGATGGTGGTGGCATAGCACTTTCCGAACGCTTCTTCGGTGATATCGAAGCCTGCGGGGTCGATATAATTCTCCATATACCACTTTTTCAGGTTCATCTGAATGGTGGAGTGGCGGAATTCATCGACCATCTGCATGGTAAAGCCGGTGCGCAGATCTTCACCGGGGGCCAGACGGCTGACCATCGCCATCGAGCGGGCGGCGCTGATTTCCGGGAACGGGATGATCGCTAGGAACAGCTTCATCCATTCGACCCAGCGGGGTTCGACATTGCGGAACATGTCGCCGCGCAGGGCGGCATCCAAGGCACCGTAAACCCGGTTGTCCTTTTCTTCCTGCATCGAGAAGTAGGAGCGCAGCACCTGCTTCATCGGGTCGCGGGGGGCTTTGGTGATCTTGTAGTCGCTGGGGTAGGTCATCGCCTCCTGCACATAGGAGGGATTCCACCCCAGATCGGCGCATTTGCGGGTCGCATCGGCCACCGAAATGCCCTTTTGCGCGGTAATTTTGTTGAGTGTCAGAGTCGACATTGTTGCTCACCTTTTTGGTTAGAGTTGATGTGGGCAGGACCGTCGGCAAAGGTCAGAGAACTGCGTTTCGCAGCCATCCAAGACGTCGGATCAGTTTCACGGGATGTGAATTTCATTCGCAACGCAGGCCTCCCTTCCTTCGTTCTTTGAGCCACCTTGAGTTGTCGCGGCGGCTTTCTTTTTCTTCGATGAGGCAATGTAGGGGCCAAAATCCGCTGCGGCCAAACAGATAATTTTTTGTAACGAACGGCTACGTATTGTAATGAATGGTTACGGATTCAGAATTTGTCGCATTGTTTTCGGGGGCAGATATGATGCGGACTGCGAAGGAAAAATCGGAAAGGTCCGGTTTGGCGCGGAGCGGTTATATGTCTGATATAGAACAGATTTCCGACAAGATGGCCGAGTTGCAAAAGCTGCGGGTCGCGGTGGTGGGTTTGCTGTGCCAAGAGAACTGCAAGCTGCTGAGCAAGCGGCAGCGGGTGGCTGGCAAGGAGATTGAGGTCATGTGTGCGGAGCGCGATCTGGTCGGTTCTGTCGATCAGGTGGCAGCGCGGGCCATCTTGGATCAACTCTACTTAGAGCAGAGTGCCGCGCAGCAAGCTTTGGCTGAAACCGAGCAGGAAGCTGAGAAGCTGGAAACTTTACTGGCCCGGATCGGGGCCGATATTTCCGCGCTGTGCCAATCATAACCGGGGGGAAGACCATGAAAGACGAACGCGCCCATTTGCAGCTTTTTGATTTGATTGCGCGGGATTGGCAGCTGGCCTCACCTGTGCAGCAGATCAGCTTCAACGCCGATATTTCCGCCGTCGCTTTCGCTTGCGGCGACGGCTCGGTGCATCTGGCGGCGACCGCCGATAAAGCCTCGCCCACTTTGCGCACGCGGCGGGCGATTGATACCGGACGGTTGACGATTGCGGCGCGCGAAAAGCCGTTCCTGCCGCTGAAATTGGCGGAGTTCACCGAAGGGCGCAGCTCGGATGTGGTGGCGTTTGGCGCGCAGGGTTTTGCTTTTGCCAAGACCAGCGGTCGGATCAATGCGCTGTCGGCGGGGGGGATCGCCTATCACATCCCGCCGCGCGGCTCGGCTGCGATTCAGGTGCTGGCGGCGTCGGCGGATGGCAGGAGACTCGCCTATGCCAGTGGTCCTGAACTTTATACCGCCACTGCCGAAACCACCGCGCCGGAGATGGTTACTCTGCCCGACGAGATCACCGCTCTGGCGTTTTCGCCGGACGGGCTGACGCTGGCCGTGGCGCAGGGCAGCGCCGTCTGGCGGTTGCCGTTGCAGGCGTTGGACGGGCCACCCGTTGTGACCCAACTTGCCGAACCCGCCACCGCCTTGCACTGGCACCCGGATGGCGCTTGGCTGGTTTGTCATGTGGCGGCGGATGGGTTTCATCTGATCGACACCGCCCGCAACCGGGTGATTCACCGCAGCAATTTCCCCGCCGCCGTGCGCAGCACCGGCTTTGGGTCAAACACTAAGACCGTGGTGGCTTCTGGCGCGTTCCGGGTTGCGGCTTGGGCGCTGGAGGACGGGCGCGATGTGGTGACGGGCAAAGCCGGCCTCGTCCTCGTCAATGCGGTAGCCACCTGCCCCAACCGGAATCTGGTGGCGGTCGGCTATGCCAACGGGCTGCTGAGCCTTGCCGAGATCGGTCAACCGTCCGAGATTTTGCTGCGCGAAGATACTGGGGCTGCGATCACCGCGATGGTCTGGTCGCCGGATGGCAAATATCTGGCGCTGGCCGGAAGCGATGGCTCTGCCGCTTTGGTCGAATTCCCCGACGCAATGTTCAAATCCTGACCCTGTTCACAGAAAGCACTCCGATGACCGCAGAACTGACCCAAGACGAAAAAAGCAAAGACGCGTTCTTTCAGCGCATCGCCCTGATTGGCGAGGAAATGATCGCAGCCCATGGCCGCGACTTCGCCACCGGCGCATTTGTTCTGGCCGCCCGCTGGATCAGCGAGGGGCGGCTGGGCGGGAAAATTCAAAGCAACGCGGGGCCTGCTGGCGAGCAGCGGCCGAACTAGACATCAGGCAGACCCCTGTAACGCTTCGTTACAGCAGATTGGGTTTTTTGCCCGATTTCGATGCTATGCAGGAAAACCCGCAGGCTGTGTTAACCTGCGACAAAATGACACCCATCGCACACCAAGGAGTGAGTCGATTGGACATCCATTCAAGGCTGAACGCGACACGGCCGGAAGACCAGCGCGCCAAGGAACATCTTCGGCGCAACTGGGGCACCATCGAAAAGCTGGCCGATACCCTCAGCGGCGGCAAGTATTCGCAGGACAAGGCCCGCAAGGCAGCGCCGCCACCGCAAGCGCAGGGGTTGATCATCGTCGATCAGGCAGCACCACGCAGACCGGATGAGGCAGTGCCCTATGTCCGCGTCAGCCTGAACGGGCGGGTGGTGCTCGCGGATAGCAATACGGGGGTACAACTGGCATTTTTGGGTGAAATCAAGCGGCTGAATGGCGAGAGATGCTTTTTTCTCGCAACGGCAGAGAATGGGTTTATCAGCCCGCTCGAACCTGAAACGGCGGGAAAAATCGCGGATCTGGCGCTGCGCAAGATCAACCGCGCCTATACGGAAGACCAACTTGCAGACGACATCAAAGCGCGGCTTGACATCGCGTAGGTTTGCCCATGCCGATACGAACTTCGGTGGAAGTAGGAGCACATCACCATAAGATGGCCCTGCGCCGAAGCTTAAGTCTACGGGAGGAGACTTAAATGATGACAGCTGACCAGCACAGCGCACCCAAAGCCGCGCGTCCGGCTATTGATTTCACCGATGTAGACCCACGGGAAACCTCGCGGGCCTGGAATAAATTTCTGTCAAACCGCAATGCGCCCAGCCTGCCGATGATCGGGGTGCGGTCAGTGATCTATCAATCCTGGGTGCGGTCCAACACCACGGGGATCAAGCCGGACCAATTTGCGGCGCCTTCTTTGGAACGCGGCGGCATGGCGACAAAATCGAGCCATGATCAAGCCGAATTGCGCCGGGCGGCACGGACCTCGATGATGCGGATTGGGGATTTGCTGTCGGGGGCGGAGGCGATGCTATTGCTGACCGACCGAGACGGCCTTATTCTAGAGGCGGTCGGTGACAATTCTACCTTGGGCAAAGCCAGCAAGATCAACCTGTCGGTCGGTGGGTTGTGGAGCGAACATGCCTCGGGCACCAATGGCATCGGCACGGCATTGTGGACGGGGCAGCCGGTCTATGTGCATGGCGAGGAGCATTTCTGCGAGGGCATGAAGGCGTGGAGCTGTGCTGCCGCCCCGATCCGCGATCCGATTGATCAAAGCATCATCGGCGTGGTCAATCTGTCCGGGCTGACCCGGATTTTCCAAAAGCACAACGCCGCCTTCGCGGCCACCGCTGCCCGCGACATCGAACTGGTGCTGCAACAAGAGCAGTCGTTGTTGAACATTCGGCTGATGGAGGCCAGCATTGGCAGTCTGCCCGGTCGGGCGATGGACAATTCGGACGGCTTTGCGATCATCGACTGCTTTGGCAGGCTGATCTTCAGCCGCAACAGCGGCGTCAATGTTGGGCGGCCGGATCAGGATTTGGGCCTAGGCGCGCATTTTCTGGAATTGCCCGATGGAATTTCCGAAGCAAAGATCGCCGCCGCTTTGCCCAGCACGCATTGCTGCGATGACATCCGGCTGATCGAGATTGACGGCTTGATCAAGGGGGCGGCGCTGGCGTTCCGGCAAAGACCGAATTCACCACGGGCTGGCTCGGTGATACGGCCCACGGCTCCGGCCCTGCCGGGGGTGTTGATCGGCACGACCGGGCTGAAAATCGTCGGCAAAAGCGAGGCGATCCTTGAGGCTTTGGACACGGCACAGCGCATCGCTTCGGCCAATCAGCCGACCTTGATTGAGGGGCAAACGGGGGTTGGCAAGGAGTTGTTTGCCCGTCTCATCCACGCGCGAATGTCGCCTGACAGTGGTGACTGCTTTCGCACCGTCAACTGTGGGGCGATGAACCCGAAAATGTTTGGCGATGCGCTGCTGCAACCGCTGGAGGCCGGGGGGACCGCACCGCTGTGTCTGGATGAGATCGGCGAAACCTCGGCTGAGACGCAGCTTTACCTGCTGCGCATCCTTGAAGAACAAAGCGCGCGCCTGCACGGCCCGCATCCGCCTGCCCAGGCTTTGCGGGTGCTGTCCTTGACCAATCGCGCCATGCGCGATGAGGTCGAAGCCGGGCGGTTCCGTCGCGACTTGTTCTATCGGCTGAGCACTTTGGTTCTGACAATCCCGCCGCTGCACGCGCGCGGCGAGGATATTCTGCTGATTGCCGAGCATTACATCCGCAAGATCTGTGTTGAGACTGGTCGGGATCGGCTGACCTTTAGCCCCGAGGTTCAGGATGCGCTGATGGCGCATGTCTGGCCTGGTAATGTGCGGGAACTGCGCAATGTGGTACTGGGTCTGCACAGTCTGGCGAAATCGCGTATGGTGGTGCTCGCCGATCTGCCCGCTGAGATCACCAGTCCAGCCGGGGCTAAAACCGGGTTGGCGGAGGGCTTTGGCACGCAAGAGCCAGCCCTTGCGCGGGATGCTTCGCTGAAACAGGCCGAAATCCGGTTGATCGAAGACGCGCTGAAACGTCATCATGGCAATCTCAGCAAGGCAGCGCTTGCGCTGGGGATTTCGCGACCGACGCTGTATCGCAAGATCGAGGCTTATGGGATTAGAACGTCCTAGGGCGAAGCGCATGTGCTTGCGGTCAATACAGCCCCAGATCCCGCATGATCGGCGGCCAGTCCTTAATGCGTTTGCGCGCCTTGTCGGGGAATTTTCCGGCGACGGCGTGGATGATGACATTCATCAGCGTGGTCATTGACCCGGTGCTTTCGAGGAAGGCATCGACTTTGGTGGTGACGTGGAAGACGAAGGGGGTTTCCCGGGCGGCCCAGGTGTTCAACTCGTCTGTCACCACCACCACCGTCATGCCCAATTTGCACGCCGTCTGGATGATCGGCAGCGCCTCGCGCGCATAGGGGGCCATATCCACCAGCACCAGGCAGCGTTTCTCGGTCGCGCGGCGGAAGGAGGGGATCCATTCGACCAAGCCGCCGTCATGCGGCGATAAGAACCGAACCGAGCCGCGCACAATGGAGAGCCTGCGGGTGAAATCCTCGGCAATGCCGCGGATGGTTTGGAAGCCGATGACAAACACCTCATCCGCCGCTGCGATGGCGTCGATCGCCAAGGGCCAGGTTGGCTTGTCGACCTCATGCGCAAGCGCCAGCACGGCATCGGCATCGCGTTTCAGGATCGCACCGATTTCGCCATCGAGCAGGCGGAAATAGCGCTCGCTGGGGGAAATATGGGTATGCACCAGCGCCGCCTGCAGGTCTTCCTTCAACCCTTGCAGGCCCTTGAACCCGGCGCGTTTCAGGAAACGGCTGACGGTGATCTCACTCACCCCGGTTTTGGCGGCGATTGAGGCACCGGTCTCTAACCCCAAGGTGGCCTCGTTCAGCGTCAGCCATTGCACAATGACTGCCTCTGATTTGGTCAAGGTACCGGAAAGGCTGCGCAATCGCGCGGCAAGGGGTGAATCCTCGGGGGTTTCGGGCAGATTGTTCATGACAGAGTTTACATCAATTATTTGCTATGGTAGAGATCTGTCATAACCATAACATGCTCGACTCGCCGCTACCAACAGATTTTGCCAATGCGGCAAGGCAAGGGCACCAACCGGGAGATCAAGATGAAGGCTTTTGGAGTGGCCATTTCGCTGGCCCTGATAGCGGGCGCGGCGCAGGCCGAAGAAACGCTGGCGCTGTATAACTGGGGCGATTACATCAACCCCGAAATTCTGACGAAATTCACCGAAGAAACCGGCATCAAAGTGACATTGGACACCTATTCGTCAAATGAGGAAATGCTGGCGAAAATTCAGGCGGGTGCGACGGGCTATGACATCGTGTTCCCCTCGGTGCATATGAATGACATCATGGTAAAGCTGGGCCTGTTGGAAAAGACCGACATCAACCTTTCGCCGGATTTCAAAAACATCGACCCGGCCAATTTGCGATCAAAGGAGGACCCGAGCAGCAGCTATTGCCTGCCCTATGCCTGGGGCACGGTGGGGGTGTTTTATAACGAGAAAATCACCGGGCCGATCACCTCTTGGGCAGATTTCTTTGCCGTGCCGGAAAAGACCGGCGGCAAGATCACCCTGCTGGACGACATGCGCGAAGTGCTGGCGATTGGGCTGATCGCGAATGGCAAATCGGTGAACACGGCGGATCCGGCGGATATCAAACTGGCGACCGATTATGTCTTGGCGCACAAGGCCAGCGTATCGGCGTTTTCCTATGACAGCATGGCGATGATGACCTCGGGCGATATTGCGGCAGCGCATTTCTTTGTCGGCGGCAATGTGTTTTTCACCCAGACGCCCGAGATCAAATACATGATCCCCTCGGAGGGCGCGACGATGTATCAGGAAAACATCTGCGTGCTGGCCTCGGCCCCTGACAAGGAAAACGCCAAAAAATTCATGGAGTTTTACCTGCGCCCAGAGATCGCGGCGCTGAACGTGGCGCAGCAGTATAATGGCACGGCCAACGTGCCTGCCCGTGAATTGATCCCGGCAGAGATCAAGAACAACCCGAACATCACGGTAGGGCCGGAAACCCTCGCGCGGCTGCATATCTTTGAGGATATTGGCGCTGCGTTGAAGCTGTATGACCGGGCTTGGAATACGATCCGCACCGCGCAGTAAGCACAGCTTGGCACTGATCGGGCGGCCCGTTGGGGCCGCCTTTGTTCACCGGGATATCTGACATGGCACTGCTTGAAATCCGCAAAGCCCGGCGCGAATTCGTCACTCCTGAAGGCGGGAGGTTTGCCGCACTGGATGGGGTTGATCTGAACGTGGGCGCGCATGAGTTTGTGACGCTGCTTGGGCCTTCCGGCTGCGGCAAGACCACTTTGTTGCGGTCAATCTCGGGGTTTGAAACCCTTGATGATGGCGCGATCCTGCTGGATGGGGCCGATCTTTCGGCGCTGCCACCGTTCCGCCGCCCGGTGAACACGGTGTTTCAAAGCTATGCCTTGTTCAGCCATATGTCGGTGGCGCGCAATGTCGGATATGCTTTGGAGGTGCGCGGCGAAGATCGTGGCCGCCGCGAGCGTGCTGTGGCCGAGGCGCTGGAGAAGGTGGGGCTGACCGGGATGGGCGCGCGCAAGCCCGCGCAACTGTCGGGCGGGCAACGCCAGCGTGTCGCCTTGGCGCGGGCGATCATTGGCAAGCCTCGGTTGTTGTTGTTGGACGAGCCGCTTTCGGCACTGGACCGCAATCTGCGCCAACAGATGCAGTTGGAACTAAAGACGCTGCAAAACACCCTTGGCATCGCGTTTATCTTCGTCACGCATGATCAGGAAGAAGCGCTGACCATGTCGGATCGCATCGTGGTGATGCGCGCGGGCCGGATTGAACAGATCGGCACCCCGCGCGAGATTTACCGGCATCCGAAAAATAGCTTCGTGGCCGAGTTCATCGGCGAAACCAACCTGTTCGCGCTGACCATTGAGCGGATCGAGGCAGGGCAAGCTTTGGCGCGCACGGTGGAGGGGCTGGAGCTGCTGCTGCCTGCCGGAGCCGCCAAGGCGGGCGACAAAGCCGTTGCCGTGCTGCGCCCGGCGGATTTCACCCTGTCAGATCATGGCATTGCAGCCACCGTCACCAAGGCGGTTTATCTGGGCTCTGACCTGCATCTGTTCGTGCAGCCCAGCGTCGGTGGCCCGGAAATTCGCGTCACCGCCCGTGATTCTGCATCCGCGCCCAAAGAGGGCGCTGCCGTGCATCTCGCCTACGACCCCGCCGCCCCGCATGTGCTGGAGGCGGCGTGATGGCCATCCGGCGACAGACCCTTGTGTTGACAACACTTTTGACCCCGGTGACGCTGTTTCTGGGCGTATTCTTCCTGCTGCCCCTGCTGATCATCGCGCTGTTTTCGGTGCTGACACCGGGGCTTTACGGCGGGGTGGAATGGGCGTTTTACCACTGGAACTATGGCCGCATCTTTGGCTGGGCCGATGACATCCTTGAGGTTTACGAGCCGGTCTATCTGCAAATCCTGTTGCGCAGCCTTGGCTTTGCGGCGTTGACGGTCTTGCTGTGTCTGCTGCTGTGCTACCCTGTGGCGTTCTGGGTCAGCCGTTTGCCAAACCGCTGGCGGATGTTGTTTCTGTTCCTGATCACGCTGCCGTTTTTCTCCAGCCTGATCGTGCGGCTTTATGCCTGGCTGTTGATCCTGAAACCGTCCGGCATTCTGAACGCGGTGCTGATCGGCATCGGGGCAATTTCCGAGCCGCTGGAAATTCTCTACACCCCCGCCGCTGTGGTGCTGGGCATGGTTTATGTCATGGTGCCGTTCATGTTTCTGCCGCTGTATTCGGCGGTGGATAATCTGGACCGCGCGCTGATTGAGGCTTCGATGGATCTGGGGGCGACCCGGCTCCAGACCTTTCTGAAGGTGGTGTTGCCGCAAACCCTGCCCGGCATTCTGGGCGGCGCGGTGATCGTGTTCATCCCCTCGGTCGGCAACTTTATCGTGCCGGATGTGCTGGGCGGCGCGAAGGGGCTGATGATCGGCAATTTGGTCGAACAACAGTTCCTGTCGGCGCGCAACTGGCCGTTTGGCTCGGCACTGTCGATGATCGTGATGGCGGTGGTGTTGGCGGTGCTGCTGGGGTCAATGACCTTCGCCAAGCGCAAGGGCGGTCAGAATGCGTAATCCGCTGGGCTGGGCCGCGCTGACGCTGTTCTCGCTGGTTTTCTTCCTGTTCATCTATGCGCCATTGCTGGTGATCATCGGCTATTCGTTCAACTCCAACCCGGTCAATATGATGATCTGGGAGCATTTTACCTTTGATTGGTATCGCGGCTTGCTGGGGCTGGGCAGCCGGGCTGCGGATGCCAACAACCGCGCGGCCTATATCGAAAGCACCGACCAGATGCTGCGCGCGTTGCGCACCTCGCTGATTGTGGCGGCGATCACCACCACGATTTCCACGCTGATCGGGACGGCGACGGCCATCGCTTTGGCGCGCTACCGCTTTGCGGCGAAAGGGTTTTACAACGGCTTCCTGATGTTGCCGATGATGATGCCCGATATTGTGCTGGGCATCGGCCTGTTGATTTTCTTTGTCACCATCGGGATGAACCTGTCGATGCTGACCATCATCATCGGGCATTGCACCTTCCTGACCTCTTACGTCTTCATCATCGTGCAGGCCCGCATCGCCGGGCTTGATCCGGCGCTGGAGGAGGCCTCTGCCGATCTGGGGGCGTCGGAGTGGGTGACGTTGCGCAAGGTGCTGCTGCCGCAACTGGCACCGGGGATTGTGGGCGGGGCGCTTTTGGCCTTCGTGATCTCGATGGATGATCTGGTGATCACCTATTTCGTTGCTGGCACCGACAATACCACGCTTCCGGTGTTCATCTTCGGCATGGTGCGCCGGGGGGTGAAGCCAGAGATTAACGCCATCGCAACCATGATGATCGCGGCCTCGATCGTCATTGCGGCTTTGGGACTATGGCTGCGCGCCAGAAAGACAGAATAAATGAAAGATACCATCCTGAACCCGGCCCAGAAACCTCGGGCCCGCGATCTTGGCTTGCCGTTTCCCGGCACAACCGGCCCGCTGAATGCCCTTACCGACGTGCCCGGTGTCGCGGTCGGGTTTTGCACCCTGAGCGACCCTGATCGCCACATGCGCACCGGTGTTACCGCGATTTTGCCGCGTCCCGGCACTGTGCCGATGCCGGTTTGGGCGGGGCAATACTCGCTGAACGGCAATGGCGAGATGACGGGCACGCATTGGATCCATGACGCGGGCTATTTCGTCGGCCCGATCTGCATCACCAACACGCATGGCGTGGGGGCCGTGCACACTGGGGCGACGCGCTGGATGATCGACACCTATGCGGATTACTTTCAAAGCCATCACGCCTGGGCGATGCCGGTGGTGGCCGAGACTTATGACGGCGTATTGAACGACATCAACGCGCTGCATGTGCAGCCCGAACATGCCATCGCGGCGCTGAATGCCGCAAGCTTTGGCCCGGTGGCCGAGGGTTCCACGGGCGGCGGCAATGGCATGATTTGTTACGAGTTCAAGGGCGGCACCGGCACCTCGTCGCGGCGGATTGAGATCGGCGGGCAAAGCTACACCGTCGCGGCTTTGGTGCAAGCCAACCACGGCATCCGGCCTTGGCTGACCATTCTGGGCCGCCCGGTGGGCCAGTTGGTGCCAGAGGATGCACTTCATGCCACCGAGATGGGGTCGATCATCGTGGTGGTGGCCACTGACGCCCCGCTGTCGGGGTTGTCGCTGCGGCAGGTCGCCAAGCGCGCGGCCATCGGTATTGGGCGGGGGGGGACGCCGGGGGGCAACAACTCGGGCGATATTTTCATGGCGTTTTCGACCGCGAACCCCGGCCCGGTGCCGCAGTTCGCGCCCGCCGTGCTGACCAAGCAAGAGTTGAACGGCGAGCATATCGACCCGCTCTATCTGGCTTCGGTTCAGGCGGTGGAAGAAGCCATCGTCAACGCCATGGTGGCGGGCGAAGATGTGGCGACCTTCAAGCCAGCCGGGCATATCTGCCGCGCGATTGACCTTGATTGCTTGCGCCAGATTTTCCAGCCGACCTGACGGCGGGGCGGGGAAGCCAACAACCTGTGATCCTGCATCACGCGGTTCGCGCTTTTCCCCGCCTTTAGCTTCTGCCAAACTGGCTTTGGGGCGAAGGAGACCCAAGTCTGGTGAGTTCCGCACGTCTGCCCCCTGCCCCCGCCTCGTTCCGCGCGCGGTTTTCCGCGTTGCGCAATCTCTGGCCGTTTCTGATGCTGGTCTGGCAGGCCAGCCCCGCGCTGATGCTGATCTCGATGGTTCTGCGCCTGATCCGGGCGGTGCTTCCGGTGGCGGCGCTGTGGATCGGCAAATTGATCATTGACGAGGTGGTGCGGTTGTCCGCCCTGCCCGACCGCCCCACTGATCTGTGGGGCTGGTGGGGCAGCGACGCGTTGGGCCTGCTGATCGCCTATGTTCTGGCCGAGTTCGCGCTAGCGATCCTGTCGGATGTGCTGGGCCGGGTGGTTGGGTTGGTCGATACGTTGCTGTCGGATCGCCTGACGATGTCATCCTCGATCCGGCTGATGGAACATGCCGCCACGCTTGATCTGGAAGATTTCGAGGATGCCGAGTTTCAGGACAAGTTGGAGCGCGCGCGCAGGCAGGCCAGCGGGCGGATGACGCTGATGGGCTTGTTGTTCACCCAGATGCAGAACCTTGTGACCGTCGCGACTTTTGCCGCCGGACTGGTGATTTTCAATCCATGGCTGATCCTGCTGCTGGCTTTGGCGCTGATCCCGGCTTTTATCGGTGAGGCGCATTTCAACGCGCAGACCTATTCGCTGGATTTCGGTCGCACGCCAGAGCGGCGCGAGTTGGATTATGTTCGCCAGACGGCGGCAAGTGTGGAATCCGCCAAGGAAGTCAAGATCTTCGGGCTGAACGGCTTTCTGACCGACCGCTACCGCGAATTGTCGGAAAGCTTCTACACCGCCAGCCGCAAGATTGCGCAACAGCGCGCCATCTGGGGTGGCGTGCTGACCGCGCTTGGCACGCTGGGGTATTATGCCGCCTATGCCTGGATCATCGCGGGTACTTTGGCGGGGCAGTTGACACTGGGCGATCTGACTTTTCTGTCAGGGTCATTCCTGCGGCTGCGCGGGCTGCTGGAAGGCCTGCTGACCTCGTTTTCCTCCACCGCAGCACAGGCGCTGTATCTCGAC
This sequence comes from uncultured Cypionkella sp., assembly GCA_964387655.1. Lineage (GTDB taxonomy): Bacteria > Pseudomonadota > Alphaproteobacteria > Rhodobacterales > Rhodobacteraceae > Cypionkella. Next base: position 12,843 of record CAYLYV010000003.1, read on the forward strand.
GATCTGTTCAGCTTCTTCGAGGTGCAGCCCGAGATTTTGTCCGCCCCCGATGCGCTGCCCTTCCCCCATCCGATCCGCCAAGGCTTTGTGTTTGAAAACGTCGGCTTTCGCTATCCGGGGGCGGAACGCTGGGCGGTGCGGGGGTTGAATTTCACCCTGCAAGCGGGCGAGACGTTGGCATTGGTCGGCGAAAACGGCGCGGGCAAGACCACGCTCGTCAAGCTGTTGGCGCGGCTGTACGACCCGGATGCGGGGCGCAGTACCCTGGATGGCCAAGACCCGCCCCAGGTGGAACTGGACGGCCTGCCTTGGGGCGTGGGCGTGGTCTTTCAGGATTTCATGCGCTATAACCTTAGCGCTGCCGACAATATTGCGGTGGGTCGCATTGAAGACCGCGACAACCGCCCGCGCATCATCGACGCCGCCCGCCGCAGTTTGGCCGATCAGGTGATCGAGGGTCTGCCCAAGCAATACGACCAGATGATCGGCAAGCGTTTTCGCAACGGGGTCGAGCTTTCGGGGGGCGAATGGCAAAAGCTGGCCATCGCGCGGGCCTATATGCGCGGGGCCGAGGTGCTGATTTTGGATGAACCCACCGCTGCGCTGGATGCGCGGTCAGAGTTTGAAGTGTTCCAGCGGTTTAAAGAGCTGAGTGCGGGGAAAACCGCTATCCTGATCTCGCACCGCTTCAGTTCGGTGCGGATGGCCGACCGGATACTGGTGCTGGCCGGTGGCCGGGTTGAATCCGCAGGCACACATGCGGAGCTGCTGGCGCAATCGGGCCGCTATGCAGAACTGTTTGAATTGCAAGCGGCAGGCTATCGCTGACGGATTGCTCAGGTGCGCTGCGTCAGATTGCTTACGGTCATTCAAACTTCCTTCGGCGGATATTTCGGCGCGTGCAACCCCAGCCCGCGTGCCGTAGCGACATCGGCCAACAGATCCCGCTGGGCAGCCGCGAACAGATCATCAAGATCGTCGATCACGAAATAGATCGGTTGCAGAATGTCGATCCGGTAGGGTGTGCGCAGAATGTCGATCACATTGAAGGGCCGCAGTTCCGGCTGGCCCGAGGTCGCCCATTGCAACTCGGCGATCGAGGAGGCCAAGCCCGAGCCCAACCCTTTCAGCACACCCTTTTCCCGCGTCAGACCGAACTCGATGGTGAACCAGTAAAGCCGGATCAACCACGCATAGTCGGCTTTTTCCGCCCGCATCCCCGCTTGCCCGATGGCATGGCTGAAACTGGCAAAGCGGGGATCGGTCAACAGCGGGGCGTGGCCGAAAATCTCATGGAAGATGTCGGGTTCTTCGATGTAATCGAAATGCTCGCGCCGCCGGATGAACGATGCTGCTGGAAAACAACGATCCGCCAGCAGCCCGAAAAACCGCCCAAAGCCGATCAGGGCTGGCACCGGCTCCACCCGCCAGCCGGTGCTGGCGCGCAGGGCTTCGGTGACCTCGGCGCATTGTGCCACGCGGTCGGTTGGCAACTGCAACTGCGCCAGACCGTTAAGGTAAGGGCTGGCCATCTGCTGCCGCACCGAAGGCAGCTGCCGCGCCATCAGATCGTGCCAGACGCTGTCTTCAGCAGCATCATAGGCGATAAACCCGCCGCTGTCGGGCAGCTTTGCAGCGTAGTCGGTGGATTTCGGCATGGCTTCCCCCTGTCTGCACCGCAACATTTTGACCCGGATTGTCAGAAATATCTTGCCGGATTTCGCTATTCCCGGCAGGAATGTGAAACACGATGCCGTATATTGGCCAAATCGGGAAATTTTATGCCGGATATTGAGCTGACAGAGGCAGACCGTCGTTTGCTGCGGTTGTTGCAAAGGGACGGTCGCGCCTCCACGCAGGATCTGGCCGATGCGGCGGGTCTGTCGTCGTCGCCCGCTTGGCGGCGGCTGAAACGGCTGGAGGATCTTGCGGTCATCAAGGGCTATGTGGCGCTGCTGGATCAGGGCAAACTCGGCCTTGGCGCGGTGGGCTATGTGCAAGTGTCGCTGACCGAACACACGGCGGCGACCGTGGCGCGGTTTGACGATTTCGTGCAGGGCCAAACGCGGATCATCGACTGCGCGCGGGTGACGGGCGGCTTCGACTATATCCTGAAAGTCGTCACGCGGGATGCTGAGGATCTGGAGCACTTCCTGATGCACCACCTGCTTGCGCTTGGCATCGTGCGGACCACCTCCACCAGCTTCGTGCTGCGTCAAATCAAGTCAACCACCGAACTGCCGCTGGAGTAGCAATATGTCCCGCGTGCCCGGTCGGAGCCATCGGATTGTGCTGGATATGATCCTCGCGAAAGTGCTTCTCCAGCGCCGTCAGATCATGATCACCAAACAACGCTTGATAGGCCGTTTCAACCATTCGCAGGTTCGCGGCTTCTGTCGCTTCATCCGCGAAGGCAGGCAATGCCGCAAGCCAAGCCGACACTGCTGTAGCGCAATAGCTCGCGAAATCTTGAAGTTTTTCATGTCGTATCCCCGGTTACGTTCGACACATAACTTCGGCAAATTCACACCCATCTCAACCCCATTTCATTTCACCGGTGGCGACTTTGGAGCCGATGTGCAGCGCCACACCCATGCCAAGACCGGGGAAGCCGGCTTCCATCGCGGCGTTGAGAGCAGCAGCGTTCGGGGCCTTGGCCAGTTCTTCTTCAAAGGCCAGAAGGTAATGAATCCACAATGGGGCTTGGCGCTTCGGTCTGGTCGGGCGATGCCGTTCGAGCCGCAGCCCTTGCCCGCAGATTGGAAAGCGGTATCGCTTGGGTCAACTCGCATCGGGGGCCGAACCCGAACGCGCCGTTTGGTGGGGTTAAACACTCCGGCTTCAGCGTAGAATTGGGCGCGGATGGCCTGCGCGAGTTTACCGTCCGGCAAACGGTATTTCTGCGCTAGGCTCCAAACCAGTGCAATGGTTTCCAGCCGCTGCCCCAGCTTAAAGGGTTGAGGGAGGAAGGCTGTCATAGCCGCCCAAGCGGCTGTTCTGGGTGGCACGCACGATTGCCCCCGCCGATCAGTTCAATTTAGAATGGTGCTCGTCCAGACAAACATGGTATGCTGCCTTAGAGCGTCGCCCCCAAATCTTTGCGGCTGAAGGCGTTCCTGCCGAGTGATGGCTCGCTTCGCGAGTTTTCGGCCCATGAGGGCCATTTCATGCCAAACCAATCCGCTGTCCATATTGAGGCGGCGAGCACCCTTGCGGTCGTGGTCTTATCCAATGAGCCACTGCTGTTCCTTTCGTCAGACCTTACGATCATTGCGGCAAGTGCCTCATTCTGTCGGGCGTTTGAAATCGACCCGGTGACGGTCGCAGGCAAACATCTTGGTGCGCTTGGAGACGGCGAATGGGCGATGCCCAAGCTGGCCTCGCTGTTGAATGCGACAGCTTCGGGCAGTGCGCGGATCGCGGCCTATGAAATCGACCTCAAACGGCCGAACCAGAAAACGCGGACGCTGATCGTTAACGCGCAGATACTGGACGACGGCGCGGATCACATTCGGCTGCTGCTGGCGGTGACGGACGTGACCGATGCCCGCGCGGACGCCCGGCTGAAGGACGATTTGTTGAATGAAAAAGCGATCTTGGTACAGGAAGTGCAGCACCGGGTGGCAAACAGCCTGCAGATCATCGCAAGCGTTCTGATGCAAAGTGCGCGCCGGGTGCAGTCGGAAGAAGCACGCGGGCATCTGCACAACGCGCATCACCGCGTGATGTCGATTGCGGCGGTGCAGAAGCAGCTGTCGGCATCGACAGGCGGCAAAGTTCCCCTCAAGAACTATCTCAGCCAGCTTTGCGAAAGCCTCGGCGCGTCAATGATCGCCGATGCGGACCGTGTCTCGATCACGGTGAATGTCGATGACAGCTCGGTCGATGCCGACATTTCTGTCAGTCTGGGCCTTATCGTAACGGAGCTTGTGATCAACGCCTTGAAACATGCGTTCCCGGATCAACTGATCGGCGTGATCACCATCGGTTATGTGTCTGAGGGTCACGATTGGACGCTGTCTGTTACTGACGACGGGATCGGAATGCTAACGGGGCGAGCGGCACCCAAAGCGGGTTTGGGAACCGGCATTATCGAGGCGCTCACCAAAAATCTTCTGGGAGAACTCCAAGTCAGCGATGCTGGGCCCGGCACCGCCGTGACCATCCGGTATCGGGGGGGACCCAGAGCCCAAGCCGCCCTTCCATCGGCCGCCTAGGAACCCATATGTCGCGGAAGCGCTATCCACTGGGGGATCGTCAAAACCCCGTTTATCATGAACGAGTTACAGATGAAGAACGGTAAGGCGGTGGTGCTGGTGGTTGACGACAGCGCTCTCATTCGTATGGGTGCCGTCGATCTGGTCCAAAGCGCAGGCTATGAGGCGCTGGAGGCACAGGATTCCGACGAGGCCATCCGTATTCTAGAAGCACGCGACGACATTGATCTGGTGTTCACCGATGTGCAGATGCCGGGCACGATGGACGGTATCAAACTCTCGCATTACATCCGCAACCGCTGGCCTCCGGTGAAGCTGATTGTGGCTTCGGGGATGGCGATCCTTGAGGAGAGCAGCCTTCCGACAGGCAGCCGATACTTTGCAAAGCCTTACACCGATACTGCGATTACCGATGCCATGGCGCGCCTGCTTGCGGATGACGGCGCGGCTGAATGAGCGGCCCTCTTGTTGCCGAACGGCGTGCGTATTGCTTGGCTGGATCCCGATCTCAGGCCGATTGCGCCAGAAAGAACCGGATCATCTGCGCCGAGGCATCGGGCCCCATATTGTCAGTGTAGGACCCCGCCGCACGCCCGCCTGACCACGCATGGCCTGCGCCTTCAATCATCCACAGATCAACCGCGACCCTGCCGTCTGATCCGATATACTCGCTTCGGGTATAGCCGCGTCCGCGCACCGAGCGTTTGCTCACTTTGGTCGGTTTTCTATCTTCTCCGACAGCCGCCGCGACGATCATTGCCGCGTTTGAGGAGTGGACGGTGCTGTCAGCCTCGCCATGAAAGATGATCCGACGGACGGTATCGGGCGACACCTCAGTCGGCTGCGGGGGTGCGCCGCCATTCCGCATAGCCGACACCGCGGACAGCACATCGCGTGCGGCACCTCGGGCAAGGCCGGAGTGGACGCCTGCCGCCGAAAACACCTCTGGATAAACATCCGCTAAAATCGCCGCCATCGCGCCGCCAGCCGACAATCCGGCGACAAATACGGCATCGCGGCCCAAGCCGAATTCTTTGGTCAACTTGCGCGCGAGGGAGGCCAGTATTGCGGGCTCCCCTGCCCCACGCGCCTGATCGCCCGGCTTGAACCAGTTCCAGCAGGACGCGGTGTTATGGCCGCTTGTCTGCGCCGGATAGGCGATGGCAAGGCCATGTTTTTCGGCCAGCGCGTTCATATGGGTGCCCGCTGCAAAGTCGTCCGGGCTCTGGGTGCAGCCGTGCAGCATCAGGATCAGGCCTTTGGGCCGTTTCGGATGGCTGGCGGGCAGGTAGAGCTTGTAGTCCCGCGCGCCTGCTGTGGTGCGATGCGTGCGGCTGAGATACTGCGCCCCAGCGGGGATGCTGGGCGGGATCGCCCGCGCTGTTGTCGCCGCCTGTGCCCCCCGCATCAGCGCTTGCGCGGCACGCAGCTGCTTGATCACGATGCCAAGGGTGGGTCCAGCTTTTGGCAGCGCCGATTTGCGGGCCTTCGCCGTTTTCGGTTTGAGAGCGGCAAGGGGTGCAAGCGCCGATTTGACCATAAGACCCGTCATCATGCTTTGCATGGATTTGGCTGTTTTGGTCAGTTTGGCGGGCCGCATGAGCCGGTTTGCCCGGCGCATGGCCGCCGCGAAGCTGCGTGTCATTGTCATTCCCTTGAAATCTGGTCGCATTGACCGCGCGATGATAATCGCACAAACCAAAGCTGGGTTCCGCCGCAATCGCCACCGCATCATAGATGGGGACAAGCGCGTGCGGTACAAGGCAAATGCCGCTACGTCATATGCTTTGCCGCAAGCAGTTGTCATGGCCTTGAAATCCCGATCTTGCGCCGCCTGTTCTATCCGTGCTGATCTCCAGCAGACCGCAGGAGGGTGCGGATTTGGGGATGGGATGAAGCATGACAAAGATAGCCGTGGTGACGGGGGCAGCGGGTGGGTTGGGGCGGGCGATCAGTGCCAAACTGCTTGCCGACGGGATGCATGTGATCGGGTTGGATATTGACGCGGCAGGTTTGGCCAGCATGACGCAGCCCGGATTTAGCGGCCATGTCACCGACCTGACCGATGCAGGCGCGATTGCGGCGGTGTTTGCACAGATCGCGCAGGATCATGGCGGCGTCGATGCTTTGGTGAACAACGCGGGCACCTGCTTTATGTCCGACTTTCCCTACATTCCGGCGCAGGAACTCGACAGGCAAATGTCGATCAATTTTTCGGGCGCGTTCCATTGCTGTCAGGCGGCGATCAAGCTGATGGAGGGCCGCGCCGGGGTGCGCAAGATCGTCAACATCAGCTCGAACGGCGCGTATAATTTTGATGTGTTTGATCCGCCGCATTACCGCGCCTCAAAGGCGGCGCTGGATACGCTGACCAAGGATCTGGCGCGGCGCTATGCGCGTGAGAAAATCGCCGTGAACTCGCTGGCCCCCGCGATGACTGAGACGCCTTTGTTTAAGGTGCTGACCGAGGATGTGCTGGCCCGCGCCATTGCCGCCATGCCGCACGGTCATGCCATGCAGCCCAGCGAGGTCGCGGCATGGGTCGGGTTTTTGATCTCACCCGCCGGAGATATTTGCAGCGGTAACGTGATCATTCTCAATCAGGGGCGCGACGTGAGGTGAGTGCCGCCTCTAGGTGAACCAAGCACTTAAGTGAACCACTCGGGCGCTTTGCGTAAAGTCGGCCATTGCTGCGGACTGTGGCCAAAAATCACAAGCGCGTCCCTGTCCTCCGCAATGTTCATCAACCGCGCGCCGTGGTGTATCGCCAGCGGCACATCCCACGATCCGGCAAAGCCCTCGTCGATTTCAGCCGCGCGGCTGATCGCGTCCGAGGTCAGCAGCATCCATCCCGTTTCCTGCAACTGGACCATGAAGGCCAGTTGACCGGGGGCGTGGCCGGGGCAGAGCAGCACCTGAAACCCCGGCCCAAGCGTGAAATCCTGCGTCACCAGATGATAATCGCGCGCGGGCCATTCCATCGCCTGTTTGCCCGACCAATACATCGGACGTGGCAAATCCCGTTCGGCCTTGGCAATCAGGATCGGCACTCCGGGAAAGCCAGCCATATGACCGACATGATCAATATGGGTATGGCTTTGGATCATCAGCGTGACATCGGCTTTGGATAGCCCCAGTTTGGCAAGCTGCGCGTCGGGCGTATTCTCAGGCGTGATCTTCAGCACACGGCCAAAACTGCCCAGCGCGTCTTCCGTCGTCGCGGCCTCGGCATCGACGGTATATTTCGCCGGAAAACCGGTGTCGATCAGCACCACTTCACCCGCGTCGGTCTGCACTGCGAAGCCGCAGATGCCAATCGTGCGCGGGCCGGAATGCACCTCGAACAAGCCATAGTCCAATACCGCCAGCCGAATGGGTTTCCCCTTCAGCGCAATCTCATCCATCATACCGCCACCCCCTTGCCAGATGAAGCGGAGCGTCCGGTTGAAAGTCAAGATACACACGTTGTTCCAATACCTTCTCGAAACCACCGAAGCCGCGCCCGAGGCGATCGTCGGTTTTTCACTGTCAGGCTCACCGCGCTTGGGGGATTATCTGGCCGATCTGGACCCGAACCTGTCGTTGGACTGGAACAGCCGCGACTTTCGCGGTTTGCCGGAATTGCGCGATCATGTTCTGGCCCAAGCCGGGTTAACCGGCATCTGCACGCCCGCCGATGTGTTGATCACCGCTGGGGCGGCTGAGGCGAATTACCTGTCGATCATGCAGCGTCTTCAGCCCGGCGAGCGGATCGTGATGGAAACCCCCGGTTGGCCGCAAGCCGAGGTGCTTGCCAAGGCCAAGGGCGCGGAAATCGTCAAGGTTGCGCGATCAGAGGCAGAGCGTTGGCGCTTGCCGCTGGATCGGTTGGCGGCGGCGGTGACCCCCGGCACGCGGATTATCTTTCTGACCAACCCGAACAACCCGACCGGCGATCTGATGAGCGCTGCCGCATTGGCCGAAGTAGTCGCCATCGCAGACCGCGTCGGCGCGTGGTTGTTGGTGGACGAAGTGTATGCCGGGTTGGAATGGGACGGGCCCCGTGCGCCATCGGTCGCAGGACTTTACGCGCGCGGCATCACCACGGGGTCGGTCAGCAAGGCACTTGGCTTGCAAGGGCTGCGCACCGGATGGATGATTTGCCCGGATGCCGAGCATATGCGTGATTCGTTGATATTGCGCGAAAACTCTAGCGAAATCATGAATATAATGGGCGAGGTGATCGCCGAGGTGGCCTTGCGTCCGGCGCGGTATGGGGCGGCGCTTCAGCGTGCTCGCGCTGAGGGGGCGGCCAATCTGGCACAGATGAATACATGGGTCGAGGGACAAGAACATTTGTCTTGGGTGCTGCCGAATGCCGGGCTGATCGGGCTTGCGCGGCTGCCCGATGGCGTTGACAGCGACGCTTTCGCGCGCTTTCTTCTGACACCGCCCTATCGCACCTTCCTGTTGCCCGGCAGCGCTTATGATCTGCCCGGTCACATCCGGCTGGGTGTTGGCGGCGGTGCCGCCGTGCGGCTGCAGGACGGGCTGGATCGGCTTTCTCAAGCGCTTCAAGACTGGCAAAATGCGCGCTAGTCGAGCCTTCACTTCGCGAAATGCAAAACCACGGCCCGAAAAATCTCAACGGGACCACAAGCTGTGGCCCCGTTGATCACGTAAGTTACCCGGGGCGATCAAGCCATCCGCTGGGGGGCACAATCGGAAGGCTTGTCGCGAGCAACTTTACGTTGGGCTGCAGCTCAGGAATTCCGCCAACCGTCTTGCTCGTAAAGCGAACGGCGATCCATCAGCGAACTTGTCAGAACGGTGTCCAGCGCGCCCTCGACATCCGATCTGGCGTCTTCGGGGAATTGGACACTGACGGCGACACTGCCCCGGCGCATCGCTTCGGAAAATACCGGGGTTTCTTCGTCCGAAAGGCCAAGATCAACAATCGCGCCCACCGTGCCGCCCGCGACCGCACCGCCTGCCGCGCCCACCGCCGTGGCCGCAAGCCAGCCCGCTGCAACCAGAGGTCCCACTCCGGGGATCGCCAACATGCCAAGGCCCGCCAACAGACCAGCACCACCACCGATGGCCGCGCCCATCCCAGCACCCGTCGCTGTGCCCGAAGCGTCACGATCATCAGCAACGGTTTCCGGGTAACCCGTTACAGGGTTGTCGCGAATATCGGCCTCGTGATATTGGCGGATGCTGTCATTGCCCAGGATCGACACTTCCACTCCGGACAACTCAAGCGCGTTCACGTTGTTTTTGGCAACCCGAGCGGATTCGTAGTCATCGTAAACTTTTGTAATAACTGGCATAGTTTCCTCCATTCACACGTTAAGATCAGACTTAGGTTTTCGGCGTGGTGACAACGTTGCCCTTGTAGTCAACAGCCACCGACACGTCGGTTCCGTTCAGCTTCCCGGTCCCGCGCCATACACCTTTGTCGTCCAGCACCAGTGCCGAAACCTCGGTCACGTTCCATGACACTGCGCGGTCGCGGGCTTGTTCTTCGGTGAAGCTATTGGCCCCTTCGATTGGCGCACCAGCTTCCGGCACGTTCTGCGCCCAATGGCCCGTGCCACATTGCGTCAGAAACTCATCTTTGCTGATGCCCGCGTCTTGCAGGGCAGTTTCATCGACGCGCGCACGTGCATATTCCCGTGGCGCTTCGGCATCCGACAGAAAGCCATTGGCGTCTGCGTCGAGTGTGGTGAACTGGGCATCACAATCCATCGGGGCAGCCATGGTGTCTGCAGGTGCCGTGGTATCTGCGGGCGCAGTCGTGGTGCTGCTGTCCTGTGCAAAGGCCGCCGTGACCAGCGATGCGGTGAGGAACGTCCCAAGGATGGTCGTTTTGTATCCAAACATGTGCTTACTCCTGTAAACTTTCACGCCATCAAGAACCGATGCGGTCCTCGTACTGCAACAACGCGGCTTGGTTTGGGGGGTTCCGCCCTTAATGTCGTGGGCAGGGAAATGTGGCGGCTTTCCGCTTGGGACACGTGGAAGGTCAACCCTATTTTGATGATAAATCAATATATTGATTAAATGCGGACTCGGCCTTGGTCCAAGATGCGCGTTGAGATTGCATTTTAAGACCAAGGCTTCTTGCACAGAACATCAGTTCACGGAGCGCAAAAGGGCGTGTGGCACGAACCGCCACATGCGCGACAGTACGGCAAGGCTTTCACTATAGCGGACAAGGCGGACATGCGAACGCGCGCGCTCTTGCCTTGTCAGGCAGGAGCGCGGCCTTCATCTTAGACGCTGAAGCCTTTGGGAATATGGCGGCACTGATCCAAGGGCAGGCCTGCGTCCTGCACCAGATCCTGCGTCATCGCATCCGCGTTCGGCCCGGAAGCCAAAAGCCGCTGCCAGATCTCGCGCACGGCGGGCGCGATCCGAGGCTCGGTCACGGCGCGTGCGGTGTGAAGCCAGATCGCCAGACCATCGCTGCTGTCATACTCCCGCTGCTTGCGCAGTGCGGCGATTTTGGTTTGTGTCGTCGTGGTAAAACGCACGACGGCAGCGGGTGGCCAGTCGAACATTTTGTGCAGGTCGTGCCCCGCCGCAAGGTGGAAGGCTGCCCAATACCGCGCGGCGGCTGCATAACTATCGACAATATGTGGTTTGGCCTGCGTAAGCCTGTCTGAAAGCGCCTGCGCCTCGTCGACGAGGGCCATGGTGGCTTTTTCTTTCTTCCATGTGTCAAACATTGGGTCCTCCGGGGGGCATCGGTTTGTCCCTGTCGATTTTAAACGGATGCGGTCTGCAAGTCCTATCTTTGTTTCGGTCGAGGCCCGCAGACCATCGAAGACGATATGCCGCGCTGATCTCGGTCATTCAGACGTCTGTTTCCTCCGCCAGAGCGCCAGCCCGTCCCCGTGGGAACCAACCTTTGCACCGCGCGTTTGTCAGTATGTCGGTGTCCAATGGCACGATAACTCAGCATTTTATGGATGGCGTATGTTCAACATCTCTGCGCCCCTGCCACCGCGAACCTCAATGCCGAAGCGGCTTCTTTATGTGATGGTCAGCGCTGTTGCCATGGCGCTGGCGTCTTGGCTGCTTGCGCAGGTTGAATGGAGCAACATCTTAGCGTCTCTCCGCGATCATTCAGCGCTATGCGCCTGCAAGCCTTGTTCCCGGATGTTTTGCATTGGTTAGGGGTGCGCCGCATCTGGAAATGGGTGTCGATGAGCAACCTGAAAAGTGCGGCCTTGCTGGCAGCTGGCATCGCGATTGACAGTCAAATCGAAATCCCCGCCGAGCGCATCTCGATCAATGCCCAAGTCGAGATCACCGCCAAGATCGCCTCGGGCTATTTTAGCGCGCGGCTGTAACCCGTGAAGGTTAGGCCGAAATCAAGACCCTGCGATCGAGACGTCTTCGGGCCATGGGTGATCTTGTGAGAGGCAGCAGCGACGCCGAACAAACTACCCGTCCCGCCATCATGCGGAAAAAATCGGAACGCGCGACACAGCCAATCAGACAAACTGGTTCGACTGCGCCCATTGGATCAGGACGACGCAACCGCAGTCAGACCACACACCGTGCTTCGACCCTGTTGGATTGAACACGAGCGCACCGACCTCATAAGGGCCATCATCGTAACTTTGAGCGCCCGACAGCACAAGGATGGTTTCTAGCACAAGGTTCCGATGAACGTCGTGTGCCTCTGGCAAGGCGACATTACAGTGCTTGAAGTGAGTGCGGCTTTTCTGGGCACTGAGGCAGGTTTTGGCGCTGCGGTGGCGGGTTTAGCCCGCGCTTCCCTTGCCGATAGCCTCTCCGCTGCCGTATGATGTCTGACAAGAATGCAGCCGCCGGGGGATGGGCCAAATGCTGACGACCAAACCGCTTCGGTCACAGAAGAAGATGGCCGAACAGATCCGCGACGCGGTCACCGACTATATCCGCGAGCATCGGTTGAAGGTCGGGGATCGTATTCCGACCGAGGCGAAGTTGTGTGCGGCTTTTGGCGTGTCGCGGCCTTCGGTGCGAGAGGCGTTGCGGCTGTTGGAGCAAGAACGGTTGATCGTGACCGAACATGGGCGCGGGCGGTTCGTGACGGCGGCTGCGACATTGAATATTGCCCGCCCCATCACAGTGTTTGAGAGCATCAGCCGGATGTTGGCGGCACTTGGGTATGCGCCCGATACGCGGGTACTCTCGACCCGGACGATCCTCGCCGGCTCCGATCCGCAGGCGGCGGCGGCGCTTGGGCTACAGCCCGAACAGGAGATATTCGTGCTGGAACGGCTGCGCGAGGTAGAGGGACAGGCTTTGGTATATTCCATCGACGTGATTCCGATGGCGCTTCTCGGGACAGCGCCGGAGGGGGCGGCGCTTGCAGGATCGGTCAACGAATTGTTGGCCAGCATCGAACAGAAACCGGTTATGTCCAGCGCAAATGTGGCAGCGGCCTTCCTGCCTGACGGCGTGCTGAGCGGCCCCGCCAGCGCAGAGCCTTGGTTGCTGGTCTCGGAAACCTGCCTGTCCGAAATTGGCACACCGGTGCTTTATGCCCGCGACTATCATCGCGGCTCGCTGATCTCGTTCAACTTCTCCCGCCAGTAGAGTTTTCCGGCGCGGTGATTCCGTTCCCCGCCGACCCAACCTAATGCAGCACCTGCTGCAGAAATGCTTTCGTGCGCTCACTTTTCGGCGCGGTGAAGAAGGTTGATGGCGGACCTTGCTCCACGATCCGGCCTGCATCCATGAAGATCACCCGATCCGCGACCTGCCGGGCAAAGCCCATCTCATGCGTGACGACCGACATGGTCATGCCTTCTTCGGCTAGGCTCACCATCACATCAAGAACTTCCTTGACCATTTCGGGGTCTAGCGCTGAGGTTGGTTCGTCGAACAACATCACCTCGGGCTGCATGGCGACAGCGCGGGCGATGGCAACGCGCTGTTGCTGGCCACCTGACAACTGGGCGGGGTATTTCAAGGCCTGTTCGGGAATGCGCACTTTGGAAAGGTAATGCATCGCTCGATCCCGCGCCTCGGCTTTGGCCAACCCCCGCACCAGTCGCAGCGGCAGGGCGCAGTTTTCCAGCACGGTCAGATGCGGGAACAGATTGAACTGCTGGAACACCATGCCGACCCGGCGACGGATATTCTCCACCACGTCCTGATCACGGTTGAGCGTAATGCCAGCAACCTTGATCTCGCCCTTCTGGAACCCCTCCAGCGCATTCACCGTGCGGATCAGGGTGGACTTGCCCGAGCCGGACGGGCCGCAGATGACCAGCCGTTCGCCTTGCGCTACGGTCAGGTCGACGTCGTGTAGAACCTGCAAGGCACCATACCATTTGTTCAGCCCCCTGATCTCAATCGCGGGAGCGGCGGTTTCGGCAATAGCGTTTTCCAAGGGTTTCATCGCGTCGCCGCCTTGTTGAAATGGGTTTCGATGCGTTTCTGGATCAGTTCCAGCACAATCGACATAAGCCAGTAGATCAGCGAGGCGGTGACCATCATCTCGATATGGCGGAACTCGGTCTGACCTTGGGTGCGCGCCAGATACATCAGCTCCCAAACGCCGACGACCGAGACGAGCGAGCTGTCCTTCAGCATCGAGATGAACTGATTGCCGGTGGGCGGGATGATCACCCGCATGGATTGCGGAAGGATTATTCTGGTCATCACCGAGGTCGGGCGCATCCCCAGCGCGCGCGCGGCCTCCCATTGCCCTTTCGGAATACTTTCGATCCCGGCCCGGAAAATCTCGGTCATATAAGCGCCGTAGCAGAGCGACAGCGCCGCGATCCCGGTTGGCACGGCGTCGACCACATAGCCAAGCTGCGGCAGGCCCAGATAGATCATATAAATCTGCATCAGCAGAGGCAGACCCCGGAACAGCGAGGTGTAAAAATGCGCGATACCCTGCGCGATTCCGTTGGAAGAAAGCTTTGCCATCGCGCCCATCAGCGCAAACACCGTCGCAATGACGATGGATATGGCCGAAATATAAAGCGTCGTGACCAGACCCTGGGTGATCAGAAAGCCGATCTTCCGCTGGATAAAGGCAAAGCTGAGATCGAAGGAATAGAAGAACAGCAAGATCAGCGCCGCGAGTTCGCCCCAAACAAGCCAAACCTGCTGACGCAAGGGCAGCCGCATCACCACAAAGATATTAAAGCCGACCAGCGCAGTGACAAAGGCCGCGGTCAGCAAGTCCAGCGTATTGCCTTCCGATACCGGAGCAAGGCCCAGAACCAGCCGTCCAATGGCACCGTCGCCGGCGTGAAACCACCACAGCCCGCCAAAGATCGCCACCAACAGCGGCACAAAGATCGTGGGCCGCGTCAGCATCGGAGGGTAGTCGATATTGTCTCTGAAATGCATGTTGCTCAGCCTTTGCGTTCGCGCCAGGCATCCATCGCCTGATACTGCCAATACGTCAGTTGCACCGCCGCCATTCCGGCGATCCCGCCCGTCCAGTCCAGACCGAACGGCGCAAAGCTGCGGTAGCGGTCGGTCTGGCCAAGGATACCCTCGGCCACCACACGACCGCCAATCGCGGTGCTGTTCATCCCGTGCCCGCCAAAAGCCGTGCAGTGCCAAAGCCCCGAGGCCAGTTTGCCGATCTGCGGCATCCGATGGCGCGCATAAGACATCAGGCCGGTCCAAACCGTGTCGATCTCCAGCCCCGCAAGCTGCGGATAGGTGTCCACCATGGTTTGATGCAGAAGCTTGCCCAAATCGCGCGGCTCAGAGGTGCGGGTGGTGATCTTGCCGCCCCACAGCACGCGCTTGCCGTCCTCGACCAGCCGATAATAATCCCCCGCCCGACGGTCATCGCCGATCGCAGAGCGGGTCTGGATCGCGGTTGCGATCAACTCGGGTGCAGATTGGCTGATCATCACATAGGTAGCAATCGGCAGGAAGGCGCGGTGCAGTTCCGGCACCAAGCGATCTGTATAACCGCCGGTTGTCACCAAGACGTCGCGCGCGGCAATTCGGCCCTGTGGTGTGGTTACCGTCCAGCGGCCTTGGGTGCCCTCAATCTTGTCCGCTGGCGTGGCTTCATAGATCACAGTGCTCGCCGCCACTGCGGCACGGCCCAGCCCTAGGCAATAGGCCAGCGGATCGAAATGGAACGCGTTCTGATCATGCAGCGCCTGATGATAGCGCGGCGAGGTGACATGTTGCGCTAAAGCTGCGCGATCGAGATGCGTCACCTCATAGTCAAATTCTTTCGCAAGCCAGTCGCGGTGATCTGCCAGATGGCGGCCCGCATCATAGCGCACCGCCCCAAGGACGCCGGGACAGGGATTTGCCGCAGTGATGCCCAACGCGCGGATGTTCTCGGCGACGATCCGCATCCCTTCCACCGACAGGCGGAACAATTCTTTCGCGGCAGCGGCACCGACCCGGGCCGCGATAGCCTGATACCCCAAAGAGTAGCCGGGGCTGACAAAGCCACCGTTGCGCCCCGATGCGCCCCAACCGATCCGGCGCGCCTCAAGCAGAACAACCTTGCGTCCGGCTTGGGCCAGATGCTGCGCGGCGGTCAGGCCAGCAAGCCCGCCGCCGATGATGCACACATCGGCCTCAATGCGTTCGCGCAGCGGTGGGTGCAGAGCAATGTCGGTCGGCGCTTGGCGGCGATACCAGACATCGGCGTAGTCGGTCGAAGGTGGTGTGGTCATTGCGAACTCATGGACGGGTCTGGGTCTGGACGTAAAAAAAAACGGCGCGCGACCTGTGCCGCGCGCCGTCAAAGGCTTAGTTGCTATAGTCTTTGCCATACCACTTGGTCGTCAACTGACCCAATGTACCATCCGCTTTCATGGCGGCAATGGTCTCGTTCACTTTCGCCGTCCAATCCGCATCGCCCTTGTCGGCGACAATGGTCAGGGGTTCGCGGAAGGCATAACCGCCGGGCACGATCTTGATGGGATAGCCATTCTTGATCGCATTGAGCACGGTCTGCTCACCTGAAATCACCGCATCAACGCGCACGCCATCGCCGAGACGCAGATCGTCAAATGGCAGCATGGAATCGGCATAGGTTTTGATTTCACCGGGTTCCAGCCAGTATTCGACGGGGGCCACGCCGGGCGCGTCAATCACCAGACGGCGATTGATATATTCCTCCGAAGTGGTCCCGGTTTCCACACCGATCTTCTTGCCATTCAACTCTTTCGGGTCGGTGACTTTGCTATCGGCATTCACCGCGAACACATAGGGCGTGTAGTAATAAATCCCGGCAAAATCCAACACTTCCGAGCGCGGTTTGGTCGGCGTGATTGAACCCACCGCCACATCCCAACGTCCGCCCCAACGACCACCCGTCATCACACCCCATTCCGGTGTGTCGAATTCTGTCGTCACGCCAAGGCGCTTGGCAATCTCGTTGGCGACATCAATGTCAAAGCCGACGAGTTGGTTGCTGTCATCTAGATAGCTTTGCGGAGGCCAGCCAGCATTGGTGGCCACCTTCAGCACTTTGGTTGATTCAACCCGGTCTAGCGTTTCGCCTGCAAAGACGGCAGGCGCCAACAAAACGGCAGCAAGTGCGCCGATCAAAGCCAATTTCATTCCAGTCTCCTCCCATTGAGTTTATGCGGATTCCCGCAATCTCCGCTTCAGTGGACGCATGTTGTCATACGTCTGTCAACGCCGATCTGACGCTAAATCAAAGCTCCCGCAGGGTTTGAGGAAAGCCGCCGACATGAGCGCAAGTCCGTGCCGCCGCATCGCGCCCAGAGGCCAGGCAGGCCACCAACGGCTGCGCCCGTTTCCATGCCAAGAGAAATCCGGCGATGAAGGTATCGCCAGCCCCGGTCGTATCCACCACCAACGGCACCGGCCGAATACCGGTTGTCACCACATCACCCCCATCGCTTGCCATGCTGCCCATCGCGCCACAGGTCACAACCGCAACCCGACAGCCTAAACCAAGCAACCGTTGCAATGCCGCGTACGCCAAAACCTCTGACGGACCAACCGAGTCAAAGCCAAGGTCCAGCCCCGCAGCATCACGGTTGACGGCAACATCCTGCGAAAAGCTGACGCCGCGTCCCGCCAACCGCTCGCGCAGTGCGGCAGCACCCTTGAACCATCCGAAATGGATGTGATCCATCTCGCTTAGCGCCAAAACCTCCTGTGGCGTCGGGGAATACAACGCCGTCGCGCCGAACTCCTCAAACGCGATGATGCGTTCGCCTGCCACATCCACATCAATATCTGTGTAAGCGGTGGGCGCATCCAATTCTTGCAGATGCGCGACAGAAACACCCCGAGCGATCAGGGCATCCCGGGTCCAGCGCCCGGCCTCATCCCGGCCTATTGCGCCAAAATAACTGCTGGTCTCGCCCGCCAGCGCAAGTTGCACCGCCACGTTGATCGCATTGCCACCCACCGTCGCCTGTGCGAGCGGCAAATAGCGATCAATGCAGTTGTCCCCCAAGGCAGCAAAGTGCAAAGCCGCGTCCTTCATGGCAAACTCCGTACCGGGGTGCGTTTAATAAGCCACGCGCTTGTAATAGCGCCGCGTCACCAGAGGATGATTGCGCATGACCTCCAGATGGGCCGACAGCCGCTCCAGAATGGTCGCCATGAAAGCCGGAGACAGCAGCGCCCGCAAGCGCGGAGATACGCCTTCCGGCACAAAATCGGCGATATCCAGCACGGTGAAATGATCGGTGTATTGCGGGGCGAAACTGGCGACACGGTCGGCCAGCGCCCCCGCCTCATCTTCGCCACGCATCAGGATCAGGCTGACGGTTTTGTCGATCAATTCCAGCGGACCATGAAAGAAATCAGCGGCATGGACGGGGCGCGTGCGGATCCATTGCATCTCTTCCAAAATGCAGGTCGCATAGTAGTTGGCCGCAGGCCACATATTTCCAGCGGCGGTGAACATATGATAGTCAGCCCCGGCGATGATGCGGGCGAAATGATCTGCTTTCGGCTCGAAATTGCGTTTGGTGGCAAGGAAGGCCTGCGGCAGACCCTGCATCTCGGCCAGCACTGCATCGTAATCGTCAATCTCCCCCCGGGCCTTCATCACCGAAAGCGCGACGAGTAGCGCTTGAATATAGAACGACTCGCTTGACGTATCATCCGCCGCAAAATTCACCAGCGCCGGATTGCCGCCAAGGCCCAGCGGCGTGTCGATATGACCGATCAAAGTGACCACCTGCGCGCCGATCTCTTTCAAGCGATTGAGCATCGCCACGCTTTCCTTGGTGGTGCCTGATAGCGAAGGCATGATCACGATGGAACCTGCCGTCAGATTGCTATTGCCCGAGACCAACAGTTCCGCCGGATAATCGCGGAATACCGGAAAGCCAGAGTTGCGCTGCAACAGCTGGATGGCGGGCTCCATCAGGTAAGCAACGCCGCCCGTGCCGAGGAAGAACAAATTCTCCGCGCCCGCCGCAAGAGCCCCTGAGATTGCGGCGTCGATGCGTGGGGCCAGTGCCACTGCGCCCTGCTGGATGGTCAGAAATCGGGTGTCGTCAAAATTGAGCATAGCTGGTCCTGTTGTCGCTGCCGCATGGGGCGCTTAAGTTGTCTTACAACTAAGTTGTCAGACAACATAAAGCATCAGCAATTCTATCTGTCAACGGGGAAGATCACGCTAACTTACTGATAGATGAAGCTTGAGAAGAAGCACCATTCGATAGGTCGCGGGCGCAAAGCCACGAAAGCTTTGATCCGACCTCGCCAGGGCGACAGTGTTCGTCGCGGTCGAGTTTGCTTTTCAGCAAATCAGTTCAAGATCGCAAACAATAAAGTCAAGAAAGTTGCAAACTGGCTTCATGCAGGTGGGCACGAAAGCAACACAAACGTGCTGACCAGATCACTCCCCGAGATCGGCCCTCGCCATCAATCGAGCGATATGGCCCGCAAACAGCCAGCTTGCCGGTACACCAAGGATTGCTCCGCCCAGCACCGATTGCCACGGCGTAAGGACAGGCAAGCCGAGCCAAGATCCGATCAGCGCAGCGAAAAACAGATTTACTGCCATTGCCCCCAGACCAAACGGATACATGATCAGCGTCAACTTGGGCCTACTCATTTGCGATCGACTCATTTGCGACTAACCACCCACTGCACGCCGATCAAGGCGATCAGCAAGAACACGGCTGCGATAAGATAAGACAGTTCGGCTTCGGCCGTCTGGGGTTGCGGGATCGGGCGCTGGAAGGCCTCGGCCAACGCTGCGGTCGGGACAATCAGGGCAATCAGGGAAAGCGATAGGCGCATGTCAGGTCTCCTGGATCAGGGCGCGGTAGATGTCGGGAAGGGCACGGCTAAGGCGGGCGGGATCGGGCAGCAGGGTAAAACCTGCGCGCCCGAAGATGCGGGCAAACCAATCCTGGCCATCGACATCGACAATGACGCCGTGCACGGTCTGGCCAGCGCCTCGCGCCTCACGCACCGCCATGCGGCTGTCCTCGATGCCGTGGATGCCTTCGTAATGATCGAGATCATTGGGTTTACCGTCGGTCAGCACCACCAACAGCTTGCGCGCCGCAGGGGCTTCGGCAAGCTGGGCCGAGACATGGCGGATCGCAGCGCCAAGACGGGTATAGTGACCGGGTCGCAGCCCACCGATGCGGGCGGTGACGGCGGGCGTCATCGCGGCGTCGAAAGCTTTGCAACGCGACAGAAAAACCCGATCCCGCCGCAGCGAAGAAAACCCCCAGATCGCCAGCCTGTCGCCCGCCGCATCAATACCACCCGCAAGAGCTGCCAACGCCTCGCGCATGGTGTCGATGATACTGCGGCTGCCCACCACGGATTCGGTCGAACGCGAACAATCCATCAGGATCGCTACCGCCAGATCACGTTCAACGCTGCGCAGGCTACGGAAGATGCGGTCGCTGCCTTGCCCGGTCGCCCGGATCGCAACCTGCGCCTCGATCAGCGCGTCCAGATCAAGCTCGGGGCCCTCAATTTGGCGCGGGCGTAGGATGCGGCGCGGATGCAGCGCCTCGAACTGGCGGCGCACGCGGGCCATCAGATGTGGGTCCGGGGCGAAAGGCGTGTCAGCGGCGGTGACCTCTGCCTCAAGCACCACACAATGATCGGGCATGTAGCTGGCGGCGCGGTGGTTCCATTCCGGGTAGGTGAAGCGGGCAGACAGGCGTTCGTGATCGGCGTCCTGCGGGGCAAGGTCTAGATGCAGGCGCAGGCGGGTGGCGGCGCGTTTGTGATGCGGCGACAGCGTGATATGGTCGTGATCCTCGGCCGCCTTGCGCGCACCTTCGGGATCGTTGTCATCGGTTGCACGGTTCAGCATCATGCTTTCGACCCAAGATAAGATCGATTCAAAGCGATGGAAGATAAAGCTGTCGCTGCGGTTGGCGGCGTCATTGTCTTGCCGGTTGGCCTTCTTGCGTGTCGGATTGGCCATGCCCGGTGGCGCGCTGATCGCGTCTTGACCCGGCGCGGCAGCCGAGCCGTGGGCGGTAGCCCCCAGACGCAGCCAAATGGGCGGCGGGGCAAGCGGGCAATAGCCGCGCGGTGTGACTGGCGCAGTTAGGGCAAGCGGCGCGCCACACAGGACGCTGTGTGCAGCGTCACTGACGATGCGCTCGGCGGGCGATGCCGCCTGCGGCATTTGCGTCAGCAGATGCGCGCACAGAGCCGCATAGGGTGCGCGCAGGCCGGGGCATAGCGCAAGCGCCTGGATTGTCGCCTGCTGCATTGCCAAAAGCCAGGCCAGATCGGCGGCGACCGGATCATCCGTCAAGCGGATAGGCTGCGCCGAGGCCGCAAGCGCCGCCAGCCAAAGATAGGCGGCACGGTTCAGATCCAGTGACGGAAACGCCGCCATCACCGGCGGCAGGCGCAGGGTGGTGCCGTCGAAATGCGCGACATGCTCCAGCACGCGGGCATCGCCCAGTTGCGCGGCGATGCTGCGGCGATGCCGCGACGCGGTGGCCGGGCTGGCAGCGATTTCGACGCCAGCCGCCCCCCCAAGGGCGCGAAACATCACGGCAATACTGGGGCGCAGCGCCTCTAACGCCACCGCACTGGCGGGATGGCCAGCAACAGGGGCAAGTCGTTGGGTCAGCCCGTGCCAGAGGTTGCCCACGGTTTCTTCTGGCTCCATCAGATCAAGCGGGTGCAGTGTCATGATGCTAGCCGTAGACGCTGCTGATCAGATCGCGCAGAGCCTGAATAACGTCCGGCTCATCCGTCAAAGGTTCGATCACCGCCGCTTGCAGTGCACGCTCCAGCGGCATCCCGTCTGCCATAAGGCTGGCGGCATAGATCAGCAGACGGGTGGAAACACCCTCTTCCAGATCCATCCCCGACAGCGCCCGGATATGCCCCGCCAGCCGCACCAGTGGGGCGACGCGGGCGGCGTCCAGCCCGCTTTCGCGTGCGACGACAGCTACTTCTGTGACCGGATCAGGAAATCCGAAGCTGATCGAGAGAAACCGCTGGCGGGTCGAGGGTTTCAGCCGTTTCAGGATGTTCTGGTAACCGGGGTTATAGCTGGCCACCAGCATGAAGCCCGGCGGCGCAGCCAATTCCTCGCCGGTACGGTCGATCATCAGAGTGCGGCGATTGTCGGTCAGCGGGTGCAGCACCACGGTCACGTCTTTGCGGGCCTCGATCACCTCATCCAGATAGCAGATCGCCCCTTCGCGCACGGCGCGGGTCAGCGGGCCGTCGACCCATTCTGTCGCGCCGCCACGCAAAAGGTAGCGTCCGATCAGGTCAGCGGCGGACAGATCATCGTGGCAGGCAACAGTGTAGAGCGGGCGGCCCAACCGGGCCGCCATATGTTCCACAAACCGGGTTTTGCCGCAGCCCGTCGGCCCCTTCAGCAGCAGCGGCAGTCCCCGCGCGTGGGCCGCCTCAAACAGCGCACATTCCTGCCCAACCGGGCGATAGAACGGAGCTTTGCGTTCCGGTGCAAGGGCGTTCATGCGACATCCTCCGCCAAGGGGGTGGCGCTGGCAGGTGCAATCAACTCGCGCCGCACCACAAGCTGGCTGTAGATGAACAACAATGCCCCCAGAACAACGGCAATCCCGGCACCGAACCGCATCAGATAGAACAGGCCCAACTGATCTTGCACATCCATGTAAGCCTCGCCGACCACCCGCTGCATGTGGGTCTGAATCGTGCCTGCAAAGGTCAGCACGAAGGTCATGAATGCCATTCCCCCGGTCATCAGCCAGAACGAGATCATGTTCAGGACCTGATTATAGGGTGCACGCTGACGCAGCTGCGGCATAGCATAGGTGATGATCGCAAGGTTCATCGCGACATAGGCGCCGTAGAACGACAGATGCCCGTGCGCTGCGGTGATTTGCGTGCCATGGGTGTAAAAGTTCACGCCATGGAAGGTGTGCAGGAAGCCCCAAACCCCGGCGCCGAAGAAGGCCACCGTTGCCGAGCCCAGCGCCCAGAGAAGTGCTGCCTTGTTGGGATGATTGCGTCGGCCTTTCCAGACCATGATGAAGGCAAAGGACATCATGCCAAAGAATGGCACCACCTCGAAGGCCGAGAAAATTGAGCCGGTCCACTGCCAGTAGGACGGCAAGCCAATCCAGTAGAAATGGTGGCCAGTGCCAAGGATGCCGGAAAACAGCGCGGTGGCGACGATGACATAAAGCCATTTTTCGATCACCTCGCGGTCCACCCCGGTCAGCTTCAGCATCAGGAAGGCGAGGATCGCGGCCATCACCAGTTCCCATGTGCCCTCGACCCACAGGTGCACGATGAACCACCAGTACATCTTGTCGAGGCTGAGGTTATCGGGGTTGATGAACGAGAAGATCCACAGCAGCGACAGCAGCCACAGCCCGGTCAACAGCACGTTGGTGATGGCGGTCTTGCGCCCGGCCAGCACGGTCAACGAGATGTTCACAAGGAAGATCACCGCCGCGACAAGGATGCCAAACTTGACCCATAAGGGCTGTTCCAGAAACTCGCGTCCACCGTGGATACCCACCAGATAGCTGGCAACCGCGCCAAGGGTGCCGATCACCAGAATGGCCAGTTGCAGATAGGCCAGCTTGACCGACCAGATTTCCCGCTCGGATTCCTCGGGAACGAGGTAGTAGGCGGCCCCAAAGAACCCCAGCAACAGCCAGACGATCAGGGCGTTGGTGTGGATCATACGGACGATGTTGAACGGCAGCACCGTGGACAGGGTGTTGGGTGAGACATAGATCCATCCGGCCAGAAGGCCGCCCAGAACCTGAATGCCAAACAGCCCCATCGCCACCAGAAAATAGGCCAAAGCCACCTTTTGCGATTGATATTTCATCGTTGTTCCTCCTTAGCCCGCGTCCGTTGGCGGCCAGCCTTGCGTGTTGGTGTGATCTGCCCAGCGCAGGAATTCGGCCAGCCCGCGCATTTCTTCTTCGCTGATTGTGAAATGTGGCATCTGACGGCGGCCTTCGACGCCACTTGGCTGGGCGGCCATCCAGCCATCCAGCACTTCATACGCAGTTTGTGGATCGTCCAGCACTCCCCAACGCGTCATCACGTTGCCAAGCTCGGGCGCGAAATAGGCCCCTTCGCCGTGCAATGTGTGGCAGTTGATACAGCTGTTATGCTCCCAAACCTGTTTGCCCAAAACCACCGCTGGGGTCAGTGGCATGCCTGCGGTGGAGACGTTGACCACATAGCGATGCGAGTTGATGGTCAGGCCGATGAACACCACGACGAAGAACAGTGATCCGCCGTAAAAGATGTTTCTCGCCCTCGATTTTGTAAGAATTTCTGACATGCGGCCTCCTGCAGGGGGATATGGGTTTTCCTTTCCTAGCTGCCTCGGCCGCGTCTGACGTTGTTCTGGCACAACGACGCCGCACAACATTCCAAGCATCTTTGGCAGACCCGCGACGATCCCCCCGCAGGAGGTCCCATGACCGTTCCAGACATCGACAACCCGGACCTGCCGTTGCAGGTGCTGTTCGACAGGTGGCCCGCCATTGCGGCCGTGTTCCTGTCGCATCGTATGTTGTGCTTTGGCTGCCCGATCGCGCCGTTTCACACGGTTGTCGATGCCTGTCTGGAATACGGTCTGGATGAGACACGGTTTCGCCTGGAACTGCGGGCCGCCCTGCGGTGCGGCTGACCGTCCCGCCACCTTCGGCAGAGATTTAACCGTGCGTCCGCGATCAAGCCGACGTCGGACCAAAAGCAACGAAAGCGACCTTCAATGACCAAAGCTCCCCGTCCGCCCTACTCCGGCCCCCCGCTGTTCAGCTATGGGTTCCGACCCTTCTTCCTGTTGGCGGGGTTGTTTGCCGTGTTTGTTGTGCCGCTGTGGATGCTTGTCTGGTCGGGCCATGTCACCCTGAGCGGCTCGTTTTCGCCAGTGGATTGGCACATCCACGAGATGCTGTTCGGCTACACCTCGGCCGTCATCGCGGGGTTCTTGTTCACGGCGATTCCGAACTGGACGGGCCGTTTGCCAACGCGGGGCTGGCCGCTGATGATGCTTGCGACCTTGTGGGCCTTGGGGCGCATTGCCGTTGCCGGAGGTTTGGGGTTGGGCCCGGTTCAGGTGATGGTGCTGGATTGCGCCTTCATGGCGCTAATCGGTGCAATGGTGGTGACTGAGATCGTCGCGGGGCGCAACTGGAGCAATCTGAAGGTTGTGGTGCCGGTGCTGCTCTATATGGCGGCCAATGTGACCTTCCATTTGGAAGTCATGGCGCAGGGTCAGGCTGCCATCGGTCGGCGGCTTGGATTTGCGATGGTGGTCATGCTGATCTTGCTGATCGGCGGGCGGATCATCCCCAGTTTCACCCGCAACTGGTTGGTCAAGCGCGGACCGGGGCTATTGCCTGCGCCGTTTGGGCGGCTGGATGCGGCAAGCCTTGGGGCGACGCTGTTGGCGCTGATGCTGTGGGTCGCGCTGCCGGATGCTGAGGTTTCGGCAAGCGGGATGATGCTGGCCGGGTTGGTGCAGGTGATCCGGCTCAGCCGGTGGCTGGGATGGCGCACGCTGGCGTCGCCGCTTCTGCTCATACTGCATCTGGCCTTTGCCTTTCTGCCTTGTGGTCTTTTCGCGCTTGGCTTGGCCGGATTTGGCATCATACCAGCCGCTGTGGGCCTGCATCTGTTGGGCATTGGCGGCATTGGCGGGATGACATTGGCGGTGATGATGCGGGCGTCATTGGGCCATACCGGACGCGCGCTTGAGATTGGTCCGATGTTGGCTGCAGCCTTCACCTGCGTCGCGCTGGCGGCTATGGTGCGTGCCTCGGCCACAGACGAGACGGGGCTTTGGCTGGCCGCGGCGCTGTGGGCGGTTGGATTTTCCGCGTTTTTGGGGCATTATGCGCCTATCCTGACAAGCGCGAATGCGGGGCGTAAACGGCCCAACTTGAAGGAAAACTGAGATGAGCCAGATCCGCTTTACCGACCAGATGATCGAGATTGATGCCACACTCATCGCCCGCGGCCTGCGCATGGACCCCGACGCCTTGCGCGAAGCGATGCAGAAAGGTCTGGTGACCCGCATTGTGGAGAAAGGCGAGGGCACCGATGCCGGGCGTTTCCGGGTGACGTTCTACTCGCCGACCTGTCGTTTACGGCTTTTGTTCAATGCCGAAGGCACCCTTCTGCAAACCTCGTCAGCAGATTACAGCCGCAAACAGCGTCCCGTGCCCGCAACGGATGTCAGCTTGTGACCCCGCTCAGCAACACCAGTTGATGCGGAGCTGTTACAGTGATCTTCTTGCGTTGGCTGGCCACGATGCCGTCTTTTTCCCAAGCGCTCAGCAGGCGGCTTACGGTGTGCAGGGTGGATCCTGTCATGTCCGAGATGTTCTGGCGGGTGATCGGAAAGTCGATCTCGATGCCATGTTCAACCTTGCGCCCCATCTGGGTGATCAGCCGCAGCAACGCCGCCGCGATGCGCTGTTCTACCTGTTTGGTCGCCATCTCGACGATGACACTGTGCATATCGGCCATACGCTCGCCCACGACGGCATAGGTCTGGGTCGCAAAGCCAGTATAGTTTGCGATGAACTCGGGCCAAAGTCGATTGGGCCAGGCCAGCACAATGCAATCACCCGCAGCCATAGCGGTGGCAGGATAGGCCTTGTGACCCAAGGCCGCACCGATGCCAAACAACTGACCGGGGGCGATGTGCAACAGGATGATCTGATCGCCCTGCGCCGTGATGCGCTGCACGCGAATATGCCCATCCAGCAGCAGAAAAAACCGATCGACCGGCATACCCTCGGAAAAGATCGCTTGGCCTGCATCAAACCGTGCGGTCTGGGCGGCATCCAGAATCTCGCGGATTTGTGGGCGGGTCAGGCCGCGAAAAGGCGGCAGATTGGTCAGCAGACTTTCATCCAGTTTTTTCACGTCGCAGCCTTTGAGGTTGTGGCAGCGCAAAGAGCCGCTTTGATCAATGCCCTAAAACACGGTCAGACCCAATCAACCCCGAAAGGATAACCTATGTTTTCGAAACTGACCATCGCCACTGCTGCTCTGATGCTGTTGGCGAACTCTGCCCTTGCTGAAACCTTCGAAGTCAAAATGCTGAACAAAGGTGCTGATGGCGCGATGGTGTTCGAGCCTGCTTTCGTCAAAGCCGCCGTTGGCGACACAATCAATTTTATCTCCCCCGACAAAGGTCACAATGTTGAGGCGATCGAGGGCATGTTGCCTGAAGGGGTTGAGGCGTTCAAAAGCAAGATGAGCGAAGACTTCACGCTGACGCTCAGCGCCGAAGGGCTGTATGGTGTCAAATGCACGCCGCACTATGCCATGGGCATGGTTGGGTTGATCCAAGTCGGTGCTCCGGTCAATCTGGATGCGGCGGTGGCAGTGGTCCAGAAGGGCAAAGCGAAGTCACGCTTTGAACCGCTGTTCGCGCAAGTCGCCAAGTAGGTAGCGATCCAACATAAAAAGGGGCGGCCAGATGATCTGGCCGCCCCTTTTTATTGGCCGTGCGGGAATCACGAGAGGCTTCGCACCAGTCGGAAGCCGAGATAGTCTGGGGGAACACCGGCAGCACACCCGCCTGAACGGGCATCGCGGACAAAGTCGATAATAAAGCCGCGATGCTTGCCTTGCACCGCGCGCACGCCGCAATAATCAGTGCGACTTTCGATCACGGATCCATCGGCGGCAACGGTGCCGTTCTGAAAACAACTATTGGTCCATTCCCACACATTGCCCGCAATATCGGCCACGCCCACATCGTTCATCCCGAAATAACCCTGCGTGTGCACCGTAAGATCAGCCTCGCCACGCCGTTCAACCTCGCGCCGATAAGAAGCAATCCAGCGGCGCGACGGGTCCGCTCCGTTGGCATCGGCAGAAAAGCCGTCGTCGAATGCGCGCTCGCCCGCCAGCCGCAGCCATTCTGCATCTGTTGGTAACCGCCATGCACCCCCCGTTTGCACCGAAAACCAGCGTGCATAGGCAGAAGCGTCACTGTAGTTTACGTTTGTCTGCGGCATGTCCCCACGATTGGCGGAAGGTGCGTCCTGACAGGCTTTGGCCGCGACGCACCGGGCGTAATCGGCTTCGCTGACGTGGTATTTCATCACCTCTATGGCCGCAGCCTTGATGGTCTGTATCGGAGCATCAACAACCCGCGTGCCTTGCCGAAATTCACCAGCGGGGCGATATCTTTGTGTTCCGGCCTGCAACCGCACGACCGCAGGCAAAAGTCGATCTGGTTTGTTTGACCAAAACAGTGCCGCCCCACCGAATATCGCCGCGACGAGAACGGCCGCAGCGGTTCCAACTGCGATATAACCCATGCGTTGTGCCATTGCCGGCCCCCATTCATGACAACGGCAGCCCTCGCAAGGGCTGCCGTTCTGCTTCAGGCAGTTTGCTTTACGGCAAGGCCGTGCGGCCCTCGTGCGCCACGTCATATTCCACCGGGGCCACAACTTGCTGCATCAGATCGTTGTTCCAGTCACCCCCCACCACAACATGCGCCGTGGCCCCAAGGTTCACCGCTTCGATCAGGTTGTGGTTGACATACGCGTAGACGCCGGGCTGCAGGAACTTGTAGAGCGCAGCCCCAGCAGAGCCGCCCCGGATGAACCACGTCTCCAGATCACGCTCGGGCGGGTTGTTGAACTTGCCGGTGTCCCAGACCAGATCGCCATGTCCGCCGATCAGATGCGGGCGGCTATCACGGTTGGCTTGGCTGTGAACGAACAGCACGGTCTCGCCCTGTTCGGCGGTCAGAGCGTTGTCGCCTGTCAGCGCGCCAACTTTGCCGTTGAACACCACATGCGTCGGGATCAAGCCGTCCATCACTGCCAGCGTGTCAGAATAGCTTTCCCCAGCATCGGCATAGCGTTTGTAGGCGCCGTCCTCGCCACGCGGGATATAGAAGTCGTTCTCACCGATGTAGTACACGCGGTCATAGCTGACGGGTTGGCCGAGGTGGTCCTTCAGCCCATCCCGCGGCAGCACCATGATGCAGCCCGACATGCCCGAAACCACGTGCCAAGGGATCATCGGGCCTCCTGGGGCGCAGTGATAGACAAACACGCCCGGTCGCGTGGCTTTAAACCGCAGCACGGTCTTTTCGCCGGGATTCACCAGCGTCAATGCCCCACCGCCAAGCGCCCCGGTCGCGGCGTGAAAGTCGATATTGTGTTGCAACATGTTCTCGGGCGGGTTGAAAAGCGTCAGTTCAACATAATCGCCCTCATGCACCACCATCATCGGTCCGGGGGTGGAGCCGTTGAAGGTAAAGGCCTGCAACCAAGCATCTTCGTCGACCTGCACCTCTTTCTCGATGACCTTCATCTCAAATTCGATGATCTGCGGCTCGGTCGTGGCGACCTGCTCATGCGCATGCACGAAAGGCGGCGCAACCAGTTTGACCTTGCGCCGGGTCAGAGTGGAAAGATCCACCGGTTCTGCACCACCATTTGCTGCAACCTCTTGCGCACCGGCGGTTTTGATCACTAAGGGGGCGGCAGCAGCGAAAGCTGCCCCCATCAGGGCTGCGCGTCTGGTGAACATCATTCTCTCCTTGTTCGAACCTGCGGTTTCCCGGACTTTGGACTTCCGCTCGGACAGGTTCGTTGTTCCCGCACAACAACCGCGGGGAAACAAAGCTAAGTCCTACCGAAAGGCCACATCTCCAGTCTGCGATCGCCCTCGGATTGACCACAGCAACTATCCCCAAACAAAAGCTTATGGTTGCCGCGTCGCACCAGCATGCTGCCTTCTTTGAGTCTCGATCAAAACTGAACCGCCCCGGGATTGTCGGAGGCTCCAACTTCTGGAGGATGGAGCATCATGAGCACGACAACGAACAAGTTTTCCCCTGAAGTGGGCGAACGCGCTGTGCGGCTTGTCCTCAAGAACGAGGGTCAGGACGGATCGCGTTGGCAGGCCATCATGTCGATCGCTACGAAGATCGGCTGTTCGGCCCATACCTTGAACGAATGGGGCAAGAAGACCGAGGTCGACAGCGGTAAGCGGGCGGGCATCCCGGCCGAGATGGCCGAGAAGATGAAGGCGCTGGAGCGGGAGAACCGCGAACTGCGGCAGGCGAACGAGATCCTGCGGGTCTTCGAGGAGAACTAGCGGGTTTATGGCGTCCGGAAGGTCTGACTGCAGTTGCGTCGCGAGGGCTTCGACGTTGCCCGTTGCATGGTGGCCAGGCTGATGAATACCATGGGTATTTAGGGTATTATTCGGGAAAGCCTCAGAAGACGACGATCCAAGACAAGAAGCGTCCATACCCGCTGGGCAAGGTGAACCGCCAGTTCCGCGTGCCCGCGCCAAACATGGTTTCGGAGAGATGCAGCACACACAAGCAAGATTTTTGTGGAATTCACATTTAGGCTCTGGACTCATAGATCATATCCAGAAGATGACGATGGCTGCTATAGCGATGGCGGACAAGAAGGTGTGTGCGCAGCGGTCGTAGCGGGTGTGGATACGTCGCCAGTCCTTGATTTTGCCGAACATGTTCTCGATCTTGTGGCGCTTGCGGTAGAGTCCTTTGTCATGTGGAATCTGGATTTTCCTGTTTGATTTTGGTGGGATGCAGACCTCGACGTCGCGCTCGGCAAAGGCATCGCGGAACCAGTCGGCGTCATAGCCCTTGTCCGCCAACAGCACCTTCGCCGGGGGCAATGTCGACAGCAGAGCTGCAGCCCCGATGTAGTCGCTGACTTGGCCTGCGGTCAGAAACAGGCTGCGGGGCCGACCCTCGCTGTCGCAGACCGCGTGCAGTTTCGAATTCAATCCGCCTTTGTGCGTCCGATAAACCGGGGAAGAGCCCCTTTTTGAGCTGGCTGGCCGCTGTCCGGTGCGCCTTGAGGTGCGTGGCATCGATCATGATTTCCTCGGTGTCGCCACCGCCCTTGGCAAGCTCGACGAAGATCCTCCCGAACACGCCCATTTCACTCCAGCGGATGAAGCGGTTGTAGATTGTCTTGTGAGGTCCGTAGCTTGCGGGCACGTCACGCCATCTCAGGCCATTACGGATAACGAAGATGATGCCGCTGATAACCCTGCGATCATCGACGCGCGGCACCCCATGTGAGTGCGGAAAGAACGGCGAAATCCGCGCCATCTGGGCCTCGGATAACAGGATCATCTCGGTCATGGCCCCCCTTGGGGCAACCAGTGAAGCAGTGAGTTGACGAACCCATAAGCAAATTAATGGACCCAGAGCCTAGATAGCACCACGGCAGGTGCAAGAACCCCAGCCTGTCGCAGTTAATTCATGAAGCATCATAATGTCCGGGTAGCCTTCGGCCCGAGCGAGAACATGCTTGTCGACGCTTGTTTGAAATCACCTGCTCTCGGCCATCCTGCGCCCATAACGAACTCCTCGGAAGCGGATCAGCACATTGCTCATTAAGAGTCAGATGAGTGGTCTACTTTTACTGCACTGTATTTTGGCGAACAATCCAAACAGCATTCATCTTGTCGTCATTTTGTGTGACAGCGCGGCATCGACTGTTTAGCGCAAATTAACCAAAGTTTGCCAGTTCAGCGCAAATGAATGCTTCGCTAAACAAAAAAGCCGAAATAAGAATAGGGCTCGAAGCGGGACGCAACGTCTTTAGGCAAAGCAATCCAATTTC
Organism: uncultured Cypionkella sp.; assembly: GCA_964387655.1. Taxonomy (GTDB): domain Bacteria; phylum Pseudomonadota; class Alphaproteobacteria; order Rhodobacterales; family Rhodobacteraceae; genus Cypionkella. Next base: position 44,098 of record CAYLYV010000003.1, read on the forward strand.
CATCGTGCGGCACTGTCGAGAGGGGCGGATCAACTGGACCAGATTGGGCGACCCACCGATGGCATTAGACCGCAACTGGATGGGTTACGGGCGCTTGCAATGGTCGGTGTGCTGTACGTGCATTTTTGGAACAATGCGCCAGTCACCGAGCATGCTAGGGTGACGCTGTTTCTGGTGATTTCGGGGTTTTTGATCACCCATATCTTGATGACGGCCAAAGCGCGCGGTGGCGCGTTGGTGGTGCGAAATTTCTACCTGCGCCGGGCATTACGGTTATTCCCGGCTTTGCTGATCACCTTTGCAGTGGCGTGGAGTTTGGACGCGGATGGCTTTCGCGCAAGTGCGGGCTGGCATCTTCTGCCGACTTCAAACCTCTATTTCTCGATGAACCAAACGACCCGGCCATGGGTGGTGGGGCATTTGTGGAGCCTTAATCTGCTTGAGCAGTTCTACGTGCTCTGGCCATTGGTGATCTTGTTCCTAAGTGAAAAGACGTTGCATGTCATTGTGGTGCTGGGGATCGCCGCCCTTGTCTTCGTGCGCAGCAATGCGGCGATGTTGGGGGTGGACGGCTGGTGGCTGTTCTTCGTTTTTTCGTTTGATCCGATTTTGATGGGCGCTCTGGCTTATCTGCTGCAACACCATCCCCCAGCACGCGCGGTGCTGACGGGGCGATTTATGATTGGTCTGGCGATGATGGTGCTCGTATCACCGCTGTTGGCCTGGGAGGGATTTGGCCATTCTGAGAGCTATCACTTCTTCGCCCAACCCGCTTTGGCGGTTTTGGTGCTGGGCGCCTACCAAGGCTATAGCGGGCCGGCAGGGTGGCTGTTACAATCGCCGCCTGCACGGTTTCTGGCGCAAATTTCCTATGGGGTTTACGTCTATCACCTGTTGGTTTGGTATGCCGTCGTGCAGGTCTACCCGAGCCTATTCATCAAAGGGCCGCTGACCTTCGCAGTGATGACCGCGCTCACAATTTGCGCGGCGACGGTGTCTTGGTATGTGGTCGAGGCCCCAATCGGGCGGCTGAAACGGCACTTTCCCGTCAGGCGGCCGGATCAACCAGCGTAACAACGCGAGCGTTGGCCGAAGCCTGCGGGCGAACAGATCCAACTGCCTTGACCGGTGATGACGCGATAGCGCTTCTGTGCAGCCCTGGATTTGATCGCGGAGGCTGCAGGAGCCCCATTTGCCAACCAGTTAAACGCCACGGCCTGCGGCTTAAGCAGTTTCGCTGGGCGCGGTGCGACGATGTAGGGCGCTGGCGATAATAGCTTGGTGCCGATCACAGCTTCGGAACTGCCCGTGACAGGAAAAATCATCAGGCAAGCGGTTAAGGCCAAAGCGGCAAAGCGATGGGGCGCGGTCATAAAGCTCTCCTTGCGTCGCTCCGGCAGTGTGTGGAGCTACAAAAGAAGGATTAAGACCGTCAACTGCGGCGACAGTTTGGGCGGATCGGGGCTATTTTGCGGCACTTCCAAATAGAATATGGCGCATTTGAATAGGGCCGCCCTTCAAGGGGCGGCCCAGATTAGCAATATTCTAGAATGGCTTGCGATCAGATCACCAGCCGTTTTCGCCTGTGGCTTTATGGCGTGACGCGATGGCCCAAACGCCAATCGGGTTGTGGGAAGTCGTTTGGCCAAGGGTAAACCTCTTGCTGGTCAAAATAGACCGCCCCCACCAGCAGCGGCATGTCTGGACGCGCGGCGCGCACCTCATTTTCCCAACTGGCGACGTATTCTGCGCTACCGGTATAGCCCAACTCGGCCACCACGATTGGCTTGCCGAAGCCTTTGACATTGTTGTAGCGCTCGGTCAGGGCTTCGGTATAGCTGCGAGCATGGCCTAGGATGGCCTTTTCCCAAGCCTCGTAGCCAAAGATCGAGACACCGACGAGATCGACATAATCATCGCCCGGGTAGTAATCTTTGGCGTTTTCAAGTCCGACAGGCGACCAGACGACGTTGATTTTCGGTGCCTCTTTGCGGCAGATGTCAATCATGCGTTTGAATGAGGCGATGTAGTTTTCTGGCTTCCAAGCTGACCAGATGAACTGGCCATCTCTGGTTTCCATCTCATGGCCCCAGCGCACCGAAACCGGGCTTTGCAATGTGCCGATCACTTGGCAAATGCCACGCATGTTGCTGTCGTAATAGCCCTCAGTGATGCCATTGAACAGGAAGTCAGCTGTGTTCCGCTCGTCGCGGGTCCATGTCCACGGCTCGATCGTGACCAACAGCGCGCGTTTGCGTTCCAGCGCATATTGATCGGCCTGATACAGCGAGTCGAGCGTGACATCCTCCCACGGCAGGAAGACATGCTCGATGGTCAGCTCGGTATCGGTGGTGAAGTCCCCCGCCGGGTCATAGGCTCCGAAAGGCAGTGGGCCGGGCGGGGCGGCAAAAGCGGGCGCAGCCAGAAAGGCCGCCAGTGCAAAAGCCTTGATCCGAGTCATCGCGTTCTCCTTCTTTTGTCCACCGTCGTGGCGTGCCTTCATGGTTTAGTCGCGCCATGAGAAGTTAAACCGGTAATCAATCGCCCCTGCCGGACCCGATCCCGCACCAGCCACGCGCGTGGTCAATTCGACAAAGTGGACGGGCTCCAGCCCAAGTGCTAAGGCGTAAACGCTTTCCGCAGACTTCTGAATTAGGGCGAAGGATAGCATGATCACCACCGCACTGACGAGTCCTAGCTGAAGCACCCCATCGCCCCGAGTGCCTGCAAAACGCCAAGCATTTTCAGACAAATGGTGCCAGACAGTGACGATCAGCACCGCCACATACAACAGGCCCGACAACAGTGTCAGCAGGAAAAAACCCTTGGCCTCTTCTACACTGCTACGTAGCAAAACCGGCAGGATGCAGCCCAAGGCAAGAACGGCGTAGACGGACAGAATTTTTACCGGCAAGCGCGCGCGCGCAGCCTCGCCCTTCGGGGTAATGCGGAAATCAACGAACTTGCCCGTCAAGGCATCCCGCAGCGCCATCAGAGTGCCCCACAGCACCCAAGGCCATTGCAGCGCGAGGAACAAAACCCGCTCCCACGACAGCACCGAGGCATCCGTTGGGCGGAAATGTCCGCCGCGCTTCAACGCAAAAGCAATCGCCAGCATGGCCAACAGACCCGGCAGCGCATGGCCAAGGTAATCGGGATAAGTGACATGAGCATAGCGGACGTCAAACACCACCGCGATGATCGGGATCAGATACATCGCCAGATAGGTGACCGCCAAAATGGGGTAAAGCAGTTGGCAAAATAGGAACTGCGCCCGCAACCGAGGGGTCAGGGTAGGCAGGTAGCGCGGCGTGTGTTGCAGCAGCAGCGTCACCAGACTGCGCGACCATTGGAATTCTTGTATCACCATATCCGCGACGGTGGCGGGCCCGTCGCCGATGGCAATGGCGTCAATGGCGTGAACACCGCGCCAGCCGCCCGCGTTCAAAATCATTGTGGTCGAGTGATCCTCGGCCAATTCGGGGCCAAGCCCCCCGACACTGCGCAAAGCACTGGTGCGCACCGCGTAATGCGAGCCAATGCACATCGGTGCAAAGCCATTGCTGTAGCCCGCTTGCAGGATGCCGTGAAACCCACCTTCCGTGTGCAGCCGGGTGCGCGCCGCCCAGTTTTCCCGCGCGTTCGAGGCACAGATCGACGGGGCCGAGACATAGCCAACATCTTCGTCAGCGAAGGGCCGCAGCATCTCGGTCAGATAGCCGTCTTGCGGAACATGGTCGGCGTCCAACTGGCAGACCACATCATACAGATCATAGCCCCAATGATCGTAGAAAAATGCCAGATTGCCCTCTTTGCAGCGGGTGCGGCGGGGCCAGGTTTGGCGGTGATAGGCTTCGACGCCTTGGCGGGTAGACACAAAGACGCCATGCGCCTTACACCAGTCCAACGTCTCCCGCGTTGGGGCTTCATCCGCAATCCAAGTGTCATGCGGATGGTCTTGTGCCAACATCGCCTCAAGCGTGCGGCGCAGAATGGCGAAGGGCTCGGACGGCGTTTTGGTGACGATCATCGCCACACGCAATCGGCCCGGAACCGGGTCTGGCGCAGAAGACCGCACAGCGCGCATGTAAAAGCTGATGAAGAACATCTGGAGGAAGGTGATCCAGCCGATCAGCGCCGAAACCACAAGGTAGCGCGGCCAATAATCGACATGTTCCGGCCGCAACCACCATGCCCAAAACCAGATTATTGCCAATACCCACACTCCGATCAGGATGCGGTGCAGCATATGCTCTCGCGGCGACAGAAGCGGGGCAAGGTTGCGTTTAATGGGCAAGGGACACCTCAAACCAAGGTGCGGCAGAGCGCAGGATCGTCGAAAGATCCGAAGACTCCGTTCTGAAGCCCAGCTTCTCAAATGCCAAACTAGGGTCGGCGGTCAGTGAAGGTGGATCGCCCGGACGACGCGCACCCCATTGCACGCGAAGGGTGCTGCCGGTCAAAGCCTCTATCCCGGCTATGATTTGGCGGATCGACAAACCCTGCCCGGTGCCCAGATTGACCGCCAGGCTGTCCCCCCCGGCCAAAAGATGCATCAGCGCCAGAACATGGGCGCGGGCAAGGTCGGCGACATGGATATAATCGCGGATACAGGTGCCGTCGGGGGTCGGGTAATCGGTGCCAAACACCTGCAACGGCGCTTGGCCAGCAGCGGCGCGCAAGGCAAGCGGGATCAGGTGGGTTTCAGGGTCGTGATGCTCCCCCAGCGCGCCATCAAGATCGGCGCCTGCTGCATTAAAATAGCGTAGCGCCGCAAAGCGCAGCCCATGTGCTACGGCGTGATCGCGCAGCATCATCTCGCAGATCAGCTTGGTACGACCATAGGGATTGATCGGAAGCTGCGGGCAGTCTTCCGCGATGGGCAATTGCGCTGGGATGCCATAGGTGGCGCAACTCGACGAGAATACGATCTTGTCCACGCCCGCCGCCCCTGCCCCCTTCAGAAGCCCGATCATGCCCCCAAGGTTATTGTCATAGTAAAGCCCCGGATCGCGCATGCTTTCGCCGACATAAGCCGAAGCCGCGAAATGGATGATGGCGCGCGCATCGTGGTCACGCAGAGCCGCTGCGACGGCACCCGCGTCACGCACATCGCCCTGAACCAGTGGCCCAAACCGCACGGCACCCGCGTGACCCGTTGACAGATTATCAAAGGCGACAGGCGCGAATCCAGCCGATTTCAATGCTTTGCAAGCGTGGGATCCGATGAACCCCGCGCCGCCCGTCACAAGGACGGCAATTCCAGAGGTCACGATACCATCGAACCTTTCATTCGGTCAGACTTAAGTCGCTGGGTAAACCACGCGATCGTTTTGTCCAGACCTTGATCCAACATTACAGTAGGTGCCCAACCCAACAGATCAGCGGCGCGCGAAATGTCGGGACGGCGCTGGCGGGGGTCATCTTGCGGCAAGGGCATAAAAGTGATCGGCAGGTCCGATCCGAGCTTAAGCAAAACCTTCTCCGCCAATTCCAGCATGGTGAACTCGCCCGGATTGCCAAGGTTCACCGGCATTTTCTCGGACGAGACCATCAGCCGCATCAAGCCCTCGACCAGATCATCGACATAGCAGAATGAGCGGGTTTGCAGCCCTGCACCATACACGGTCAGTGGCTGACCGCGCAGGGCCTGCACAACAAAGTTCGACACCACCCGACCATCGTCGGGATGCATCCGCGGGCCGTATGTGTTGAAAATCCGCGCGATGCGGGTCTCAACGCCACGATGTGCGCCATATTCCCAGAACAAGGTCTCTCCAGCACGCTTGCCTTCGTCATAGCACGCACGCGGACCACAGGTATTCACGCTGCCGCGATAGCCTTCATGCTGTAGCGAAATCTCGGGATCGCCGTAAACTTCTGAGGTCGAAGATTGCAAAATCCGTGCGCCTTTGACCTCTGCCAAGGTCAAGAGATTAAGCGTGCCTTCCACGCAGGTGCGAAACGTATGGATCGGATCTTTTTGATAGCGTGGCGGAGACGCTGGACAGGCGAGGTTGTAAATCTCGTCCAGACGACCATCCACCCGCAACGGCTTGATAATGTCATGGCGACGGAACCGGAATCCGGGACGACCGATCAGATCAGCCACATTTTCCAATTCCCCTGTCAGCAGGTTGTCAATGCACAACACCGCATGACCCTGGTCCAGCAACCGACGGCACAGATTTGACCCGACAAAGCCAGCTCCACCAGCCACAAGAACACATCTGCTACTTTCCCCAACCTGCGTAGGCGGGAGATTACTCATCTTATGAACGACCATGATATGGCTTTCTGTCGTAGCGTCCCTTTAAGGGCACTTAAAAAACCAGCAGCCCATGGAAGTGCCTGCTGACAATAAGAAAACCTAAAGGGGTACGTAACGTTTATGCTATGTCAATAATTTGCTCATGCCACAATTTTGTCAACATCGGCGCAAATTTTTGCCACATTTTTGTCCAATTTGGATAACTACAGACTAAATGTTGAAGGAACCGTTGTAATGGCCGCAACGATCATAACCCAAGGGAGAGTCACTGCCAAATGACTTCAATCAAGAGTGGTGTTAGTTTCCAAGGTGAGGCGAATCAGATTCGCACAGAGACGCTTAAAATAACAATCTAAGATTGTTATAAGCAATCTTAGATTGCAAATTACTCAAGTGTAATAAAAACCAATCTTGGTTAATGCAAGTATGACACTGTTACTTAGCGGCCAAAATGAGTGCTGCGACGACGGCAGGATTCAGAGGATTATCATCGCAGCCCGAGCGATCCCAGAGCCCGTCGCAGGCGCTGTGCATGGCGCGCAGTGTCTTCTTGCCCACCAAGCCATCCAGCGGGCCATGATACAGCCCTTTTGCTTTCAGATGCTGTTGCAGCAGATACATCGCCACGCCAGGGTTTGCCTTTTGCAACTCAACAGCCAAAGGGCTGGTGATCCATTCCGGGTGGGCGGTGATTTCGTTGGAAATCGACGCATATGCGGATGTGTTGGATGCAAGAGCAGCATTGATGCTCAGGTTATACTGCCAAATCTCGGTCTTGGTGAGAATATTGGCGTAGCGGCCCACCGCTTCGGTTGCGGCGGCCCGATCGCGCGCAATATTCATGCCGTTGCCGTCGCGCAAAATCGAGATCAGGTATTTGGCGGCATCCACATTGCCCTTATCCGCAGCCGCCCGCAGTTTGGCGACCGTCGCGGGGCCATCGGCGCGCATGGAGATCCCCCACATCTGCCGTATCGCATCCAAAACCTCGATCCGGGCGTTGCCCGCAGCGCGCGCCTTTTCGGCAAAGCCGTCAAACTTCGCCCGTGATTGGCGGCCACCACCCAAATACCCGTACATCGCCCCTTCCGCCAAAACAGCCCAAGCGCCTGAATCGCCCTGCTCACCCGCGCGGATCAAGATCTTTTGTGCCGCTGACCAATCCGAGTCGTCCCACATCAGCATTGTGCCATATCGTGCCAGACCCGAGCCATCCCCGACAGCGGCCGCCTGCTCGAAATACGTCAGCGCGCGTGTGCGATTGCTCGGAATTACCACGCCGTATAGGTAAAGACTGCCCAGTGTCAGCATCGCCTTCACGTTACCCGTTGCGGCAGATTGTTCCAGAAAATCCATCCCTTTGTCCACATTTCGCAATGTAGGATCAATGGCATACACCAGTGCCTCGCCGTCTTTTCGGAGGACTTCAGGGTCAATTTTCTCTATCACAGCCAGTTGCGCAGCACCGCTGGGCTGAATGACAACTTCTGCCGTGGCAAAGATCGGAATATTAACCTGAAGCAACGCAACGATTGCCACGCACAGCACCTGATGCTTCACAAAGGACAGTGATTTCATCTCAATCTCCCTTTGAATTGATACTTTTTCCAGCTCGAAACTGCGCTCCACACTACGGGAAATAATATATGAAGATAGATGAGTTTGATAAATAACTATCAAATTGAGTAATTTGACTCACAGTTCAAGTATCACGTCACACCTCCGAATTGAATTTACTGGAGCGTTACGGTAGGTGTGATCCGACCCCCCAACTTTGGACCGCCCGAAGGCAGAGTTCCGGGGACCAGATCAGGACAATCCAGCCCCGCTGCGTTCAACAATTGCACCACGCGGTCACGCCGGCGCTGGAACACAGCGCGCGAAGTGGCGATGAAATCCTGCGGCCCGGTCAGCGCCGCCAGTGCCGCATGTTGCGAAATTGTGCAGGCACCCGATGTCTGCTGGCCTTGCAGCTTTTCCATGGCGTCGATCAACCACACAGGTTCGGTGGCAAAACCGATGCGCCAGCCGGTCATTGCATAGGCTTTGGATACGCCGTTCATTGTCAACACCTGATCGGCCAGACGCGATTCGACCGCTGCGAGGGTCGCAAATTCCAGCCCGTCGAAGATCAGATGTTCATAGATGTCGTCCGACAGAACCATGACCTGCGGATGCGCAAGCAGAACCTGTGCCAGTGTTGCCAGATCGGCGCGGGAATAGACGGCGCCTGTCGGGTTCGAAGGGGAGTTGAGGATCAGCCAGCGGGTGCGCGGCGTGATCGCGGCGGTCAGTGCTGCGGGGGTCAGCTTGAAGCCGGTCGCGGCAGGGCAAACCACGGTGACCGACACTATCCCGCAGAGCTGCACGATTTCGGGATGGCTGACCCAGTATGGTGCGGGGATGATCACCTCATCGCCTTCATTCAGCATGGCGGCGAGCGCGTTGAAAATCACCTGCTTGCCGCCTGAGGCGACGATTACCTGCCGCCAATCGGTGGGCAGGCCGTTCTCATAGGTGAATTTGGCGGCAACGGCCTCGCGCAGTGCGCGCAGCCCCGCAACCTGTGTGTAACGGGTCTGGCCCGCGCGGATTGCGGCGATGGCGGCTTCGCGGATATGATCGGACGTGTCGAAATCTGGCTCGCCCGCCGACAGCGACAGGATCGTGGCCCCCTCGGCGCGGCGGGCCGCGACACGGTCCATCACGCGATAGGTGGCCGAAGGTTTGGCGGCGGCAAGGTGACGGTTAAGATGCTTCATATCCGGTTCCTCCAGTCGGCCAGCCCCATCAGATCAAGCGTCGTGGCCCCAGCGACCAACACCTTCATCCATTCGGCTTCCTTTGCAACTCTGGCCTGACCGCGGGCGATGGTCGCCTCGACCTGATCTGCGGGGATCACCAGCACGCCATCGGCATCGCCCAGCACAAGATCGCCCGCAGCAACCGACGTTCCAGCCAATGACAGGGGTTTTCCCACCGAAGGCACAGAGGTCTTCAAGGTGCCGCGCACCGAAATGCCGCGCGCAAAGGCCGGGAAACCGCGTGCCTGCAAAGCTGCCGTGTCCCTGACACCGCCGTCAATCACCAGACCTCGGATGCCACGCGCCTCGGCATAGACCGTCGGCACCTCGCCCCAGTATCCGGCAATGAAGCCCCGCGCATCGACCACTTGCACCGCGCCTTTGGGCGCACGCTCCAGCGCGATCTGGATGCCCAGATTGTCACCCGGTGCGCACTCCACCGGATAGGCCGGGCCCGCCACAGCAGCCCCCGGCCAGATCGGGTGGATCAGCGGATCAACCGCCACTGTTGTGGGCAACATGGCTGATTCAAACAGCGTGGCGGTGCCCTGTGCCAGCGCCTTGTCCAATAGGTCCCTGTTGAACACGGGGGCACTCCTAACGCTGCAAAAGATGATAGGCCAGATCATTGCGCACGGCGCGCAGGGTTTGCCCCGTCCCGATACGGTCGCGGATCGCCTGTTCGACGCTTTCGATCTGACGGGCCACCGTGCCACCCGCCGCGTTCACCTGCACCCGGTCCTTGCCGGTGCGCATGAATCGGCCTGCGGTAAACAGCGGATAACCATCGCCAAGGGTGCGCATCACGTCGCGGCAGACGCCGTCGATCACGGTTCCGGCGATGCCGCGCAGGCCTGCATATTGCGTCATGATATCGCCCCAGTCCGACAAGAAGATCGGCGATCTCCTCGGTCTCGGCCCGCAACTTCGGGCCATAGCGATAACAGGTCTCGCTGACCCCAGGTCGCGCCACCGCAGTCCCGGCCATCTCGCGGCGTTGACCCAAGGCAAATGCGCGCATTTGCCCTCCGGGCAATGGAGGGCCGATCTCTTTTTTCCAAGAGCCTCCTTGAGCAGTTCATTTTGCATGCTCAGCTCGGCGAACATCTTCTTCAGTCGCCGGTTCTCGTCCTCAAGCGCCTTTGTCTGGGTGATCATCGACGCATCCATCCCGCCATACTTCGCCCGCCATTTGTAAAAGGACGCGTTGCTCATACCGTGCGCCCGGCAAAGCTCGGCCACGGGCATGCCACCTTCGGCCTGCCGCAGGATCGCGAGGATCTGCGGCTCTGTGTATCTGCTTGTCTTCATTCAGAATCTCCTCGTGCATCATGCCGAGAAAATTCTACTTATCCAGCCCCTTACTGCCGGGGGGATTACCTGATCAGGCGTTCGGCCAGCGCCAAAGCCACTGCGATACTCAACTCGCGGTCGCCAGGTTTCTCGGTCGAAATGCCATACGTCTACATATGCTTGGCACGCTCGTTCTCTTCGTTCACATCATTTGGCCCGCGTATGAGGTCTCCTGCGTTGAGTGGTCTTGCTCTTAGTTCCATTGCTGCATTCCGCCGAGGTAGCTTGTGCGCTCGGCAACCCAATCGCGGAATGTGCTGCGCAGACCCTGTGGCACGGGTAGGGCGCTTATTTGTCCGATCAACAAAGCCGGGCTGCTGGGTGTCAATCTCGGACTGATGGATGCGGCGCATTGTGGCGCTCAGGGTCATGTCCGACAGTTGCCCCCCACGGGCAGTGGGGAAAACCAAATCGCTGTCATTTAGGCGAGGCAAGGCCTTCAACAGCGCGACGGCAGCAGGGGTAGGCGGCAGAGCCGCGGATCAGATGACAGTTGCAGCCGTCGGCGTTACTCTCTGCCCGCCGTAACCGCCATCTGGAAGATCAATTGGGTCGCGACTCTCGCTCGCTCATTGAGGCTCATCCTGACGCGTCTTTTGGCTTTTTCGCGAGGAGAAAAGGACCCCCCCGCTAGATCACGAAGAAGTCGGCACTGGTCACCGCGAGCCCGGTATTGAGAACAGCAAACTGCACCGCAGCAATGACACCTGTGCCATCCGCGTCGAAGTAGAGGATGCCGGTGTCCTTTTCGTAGATGAGCCGATCCGAGGCATCACCCGCCACTCCCGTTGTGTTTGCCACGAAGGCTCCAGCGGCCAACGCACCATTGGCAAGGCCGATGAAGACGGCGTTTTCCAGCTGGATCGTATCGTCGGCCACAGAATAATCGGTTATCCGGTCGATGTTGCCCACGCCAAATGCCGTATCGAACACAAAAGCATCCGCACCGGTGCCGCCGGTCAGACTGTCGTCCCCAGCCTCGCCATAGATCATATCATTGCCGGCACCACCGTTGACCGTATCATTGCCAAAACCCGCAATCAGGCTGTTGGCGAGACCATTGCCGATCAGCACATCGTCGCCGTCGCCCGAAGTGACATTCTCGATCGAAGCCAGTTTGTCCAGGCCATAGCCGGTGTTCTGCACACGCGTCAGGCTCAGGTTGACCACCGCCGCCTGCGCGCCAATGAATAGCGCCCGGTCCTGGCCGAGGCCGCCGTCGATCAGGTCGTTGCCCAGACCGCCGGTCAGCGCGTCGTTGCCGTCAGCGCCTTTAAGCGTGTCGTCGCCACTGCTGCCGTCCAGTTTGTTGGCCTGAGCGTTGCCGGTCAGGACGTCGTTGTTCACCGATCCGGTGAGGTTCTCAATGCTGACATAGGTGTCAAAGCCCGAGGCCTGAGTGTTCTGCGCACCGACGATCGCCAGACTGACCACCACGCCGCCTTCGTCCAGTTTGACATTCTGGTAAGTCACGGTGTCACTACCCGTGCCGCCGTTAAAGCTGTTGGCGGCCAGATCACCGGTCATCGCATCGTCAAAGCTACTGCCGAGGATGTTTTCGAAGTTCTTCACCACATCGGTCACGCCCAAGGTCACTGCGGTCTGGAGCGCGAGGTCGATGTTCACCGGCCCGTTCGCGTTTTTATAGGAAATCGTGTCAATTCCCCCCAGGCCATCAAGCTGATTGGCCCCGCCATTCCCCGACAGGAAATCGTCGTAATAGCTACCGATGAGATGTTCAAAATTGATCGCGGTGTCGGTGCCCGAGCCGCCGGTAGCCTGTGCCGTGGTGATCTCGAGGTCGAAGGTGATCCCCGAGGTCGCGCCGAACTCATAGGACAGCGTGTCGCCCCTGAAGCCCGACACCAGCACATCGGCCCCACCGTTCATCACGTTATCGGCGATATTCGCACCGATGGCGTTATTGAGGGTGTTGCCGGCGCCGTTCAGGGCATTGGTGCCCATGAGCCGCAGCTCTTCGACCGTGCTGCCCAGCGTAAGGTTGATATAGGACATCACCAGATCGTATCCCGACGAATCGGTAATCTCGTCGCCGAGATTGTCCACGACGAATACGTCATTGCCGGACCCGCCGTCCATCTTGTCGGCGCCCGCCCGGCCATCCAGGAAATTGGCGCCGCTGTTTCCGGTCAGCCGGTTGTCGAGATTGTTGCCGATGCCGTAATCGGCGCTGCCGGTTAGCGTCAGATACTCAACATTGGCGGTCAGCCGGTAGGAAACGCTGGACTGAACCGTGTCGATCCCGTCGATGGCGCCGTTAAGCTCCACCACCACGTCGGCCCCGTCCACGACATAAGTGTCATTGCCTTTGCCGCCGGTCAGGACGTCTGCACCGCCGCCGCCGTCCAGGATATTGGCGCCGGCGTTTCCTGTCAGTTCGTCGTTGAAACCGCTGCCGGTCAGATTTTCGATACCGATCAGCCGATCTAGGCCCGAGCCCTGCGTGTCCTGCACGCCGGTGATGTTCAGATCGACGGTCACGCCGGTGTTCCAGACGCTCTCCGTCAGCGTTTTGGTCCTGATGCTGTCGGCGAGCAGGGTTTCAAGGTTCAGGCTGGCATAAGAGGCGGTGTCGCTGCCGCCCTGCCCATCCAGCACGTTGTTGCCGATATTAGCGTAAATCACGTTGTGCGCCGCATTGCCGGTGCCGTTGATGTCGGCACCGCCCAAGAGACGCAGGTTTTCCACATTGGCGCCCAGCGCGTAGCTCAGATAGCTGGCGACCATGTCGATTTGCGTCGCGCTGTTGCTGGTCTCGGCCACGACATCGCCGACATTGTCAACGATATAGATGTCATTGCCGTCGCCGCCGGTCAAAGTATCAGCGCCGAAAGCGCCATTGAGCGTATTGGCACCCGAATTGCCGCTGACATGGTTGTTGAGGTAATTGCCCACGCCGACGTTGCCGCTGGTGCCGATCAGAGTGAGGTTTTCAAGATTGGCGCCCAGAATATAGGAAATGGTGGAATTGACCGCGTCGATCTGGGCTGGGTTGCTGTTGGTTTCCTTGACCTTGTCGCCGGTGTCATCGACGAAATAGGTATCGTTGCCCTCACCGCCGATCATGGTGTCGTCGCCAGTCTTGCCGTCGAGGATATTATTGGCGGCATTGCCGAGCAGGATGTTGTTAAGCATGTTGCCGGTGCCGTCGATTGCGGTGTTGCCGACCAGCGTCAGGTTTTCGACATAGTTGCTCAGGACATAGCTGACCGAAGCTTCGACGATGTCGATACCGGCGCCGGCGATCGAATTGTTCTCCTCGGTGACGACATCGGCGGCATTGTCGACCTTGTAGGTGTCGTCGCCGAAGCCCCCGACCATCAGGTCGCCGCCTGCGCCGCCGCTCAGGACATCGTTGCCGCCCAGCCCGACCAGTGCGTCATCGCCCGCCCCGCCGGTGATGATATTGGCCAGATCGCCGTTTTGGGCGGTCGTGCCTTCGCCGACCAGCAGCGTTCCGGGCGAGACGAACTGAACGTTCCGCGCGGATGTCGCCGAGCTGATACCCAGATCGTCGAGGATGATACCGGTGAGAACGATCGACTTGCCGCCCACCGAGAACTGAACGCCGCTGTCGGTGCCGTTGATCAGCAGTTCTGCTGGCCGGGTGCTGGTGTCGAAGAGCAATACGTCATGAAGAGGATCGAATGCTATCATCTGGTTATTGGTAAGCTTGCTAAATGAGTAAATCGTCACGACGTGCACCTTTCCGAAATGGATGCTCCGGATATGGACAGCCATGATGGCGACAGGATGCAATAAGTAAGGCCGGATTATGTTTGGCACCGGTCCTGTGATGGCACGGATCTCGACCTCGCGTGGCAATGATTATTCTGCTGTCGAAAGCCTGTGGCGCCGGACTGGCGTGCGGCCGGATGTGTTGGGGCAACTAACAAAGGCGGATGCGTTCGCGACTTTTGGCTTGAACCGTCGCAGCGCGCTATGGGACACGAAGGCACTGGCCGGCCCAGCACCATTGCCACTGTTCGGTGCAGACGGTGAGGGCGGTATCGAACCTACCGTCACCCTGCCGCAGATGACGCTGAGGCACGAGGTGATCGAGGATTACCTGTCATTGCGGCTTTCGCTGCGTGCGCATCCGGTGGAACTGCTAAGCCCCAAACTGCCCGAAAGCCTGCCGCATGATCGCCTGCAGCACTGCAACGGCCGCGTCACCGTCACCGGCCTCGTGATCACCCGCCTGCGCCCCGGTACCGCGGCGGGTGTGATCTTCCTGACGCTGGAGGATGAGACCGGCACTGCGAACTTGGTGGCCTGGAAGCAGGTCTATGAGACCTTCCGCAAAGCCGCGACTGCTGCAGGTCTGCTGCGGGTCACGGGACGCATTGAGCGGGATGGTCCGGTGGTGCATCTGATCGCCGAGCTGATTGAGGACATGTCCCCTCTGCTCTCGACCTTGGGTTGTCCAGTGATGATTGAGACCAATGATAGGCGTGCTGACAAGACGAAGCGCCCCGTCGGCGGTAGCATGAGGTCAGCCCATCATCCGCGCGAGCAGGCAAAACTGCTGTCCCCAAGCCGGTATTTTCATTGAACCTGAATGTGGTGTTTACGCTGGAGGCGAGTCCGGGCGAAAAAAATCCGCTCGGCATGAAGGACGTGAACACTGCATCCAGATCGCCATCCAGCAGCGCCTCGATCATCGGTTGTTCGCCCGGACTCGCCTCGATCCGGCCCGGGCGGGCAAAGCGTCCCAGACGGTCGGTGATTGGATGCGCGCTGGTCAGACGGCCGCAGACCACATCGCATCCTCGACCCCGACACCCAAATCCGCCATCGCCGCCCGGGTCCAAGTGTTACCGCTGTCCTGCCAGCCGGTGACACCGATGTTTTTGCCCGCCAGATCCTCCAGCCGGGTGATCGGGCTGGTCTTGGCGGTAATGATGCCGCCGTGACGAAAGCCACGCATCAGAAACTGCGGCACACCCAGAGCCTCGGCCATCCCGGTCCTGCACGTAACGGCCAAAGGAAATCTTGGCCCCGTCATAAGCGGGATTCGCCGCCAGATCGGCAACCAATGTGCTTACCCGCTCAATTTGCAGGTCAATCCGGGGGGCTACGACATTCCCCAAGGAGCAGGGGCCAGTCGCGCAGGGCAAGGCGAACAATTAGTGTCATCAGGGGGTGTCCGGTGAAGTATGATGGGGCGCGACTGGCCCCGGAATAGGAAAGCCCGCTCAGCGCAGGAAGTACCCAAGCGCCGCACGCAGCGCATCCGGCGGCTCCGCTGATAAGGGGACAGCCAATCACACCCGTTCCGAATACAGATATCCAATCGAAATTTTTTGTTAGTCCGTAGCGTTTTTTGATCAGCCGACAGTGCATGATCCGGCTCTCTCCTAGCCGAAACTTGCATCACCTGCTCCGTCGTCGCCTATACATGCGCTAAGAATCGGCATCGGAGGCGAAAGACCCAAAGACGGAGCATGGGCCACCCGCCTGCTCCGGCATTGGGCGAAATATCCTCAGCCTCTGCTGCCATCCTGATATAACCACATGTAGTTAATATACAAAATGCGCCTCAGGTTGACTCTCTCGGCAGCCCCATCGACTAATGGCGTTTGGGAAAAAGTCGGGTCGGCAAAGAAATCTATCCGCCATAAAAGTTTTTTCGATTGGACAGCACCCCATCCGCAAGGCTTCGATCCGCCTCAAGACGAGGCCAATGCCCGCGACATCCCCATCCCACAGCTCCGAGGTATCCATGACACATTCCCTTCCAGCAAGCATGATGGCCACGCGCCGTGGCGTTCTGCTCAGCCTAGGCGTCGGTATCACCGCGATGGCACTGCCGTGCGGAGCCTGGGCGCAAGACACCCAAGCCATCCTGAAATTCGGCCTCTCTACTTTCCCGCCCACCGTCAAGCCTTTCGACAATACCGGCGGGGCGGCCAACACCGTCAAGCTGATGATCTACCGTGGGCTGATGGGCTATGATGCCTCGGGCAAGCTACTGCCCGAACTGGCGGAAAGCTTTGAATGGCTGGAACCCACGGTTGCCGTGTTCAAACTGCGGGCAAATGCCACCTTCCACAACGGCAAACCGGTGACAGCGGCTGACGTGGTGTTTTCGCTGAACGAGATCACCAAGGAGGGTTCCAGCGCCTTTCTGAAAAGCGATCTGACGATCATCACGACGGTGGAAGCCGTCGATGAAAAGTCCGTGAAAATCACGCTGTCTGCGCCCAGTGCCATTTTTCTGGATCTGATGGCGAGCTATTGCTGCCCGGTCATTTCCGCCGAAAGCACCGAAGATAATGCCATCGGTGCGGGCCCCTTCGTGATGAAATCCAGCGAGAAGGGTGTTTTCATCGAGTTGGAGCGGTTCGACAAATACTACGCGGACGACCAGCCCCATGTCGGCGGCATCCGCTTCATCGCCTATGCCGACGAAAACCTGCGCTTTGCCGCGCTGGAAGCGGGCGACGTGGATCTGATCGAATACCTGCCGTGGACCCAGTTCGATGCCGTTGAAGCATCGGACACGCTGCACATGAAAAGCACGCTTGGGCCTTATATGTTCCTGCTGTTCAACGTGACCGAAGGCCCCTTTGCCGATGCCAAGGTGCGTCAGGCGGTTGGCTATGCCATTGAGCGTCAGGACGTGGTGGATGCGGCTTTCGCCGGTCGCGGCGAGCCGCTCTATGGTTTTCCTAACCCGCAAGGCTCGCCCTTCGATCTAGCGGACCCCGCGCGCGAATGGACATTCGACAGCGAGAAAGCCAAGGCGCTGCTGGCCGAGGCGGGCTATCCGAACGGGTTCGACTGCCGCCTTCTGGCCACGGCGACCTATGGCATGCATCAGGACACAGCCTCGGTTGTGCAGGCCTATCTGGCGATGATCGGCATCAACGCCACGCTGGATCTGCCAGACTGGGGCACCCGTGTCACCGCGGGCAAGGAGGGCAAATACGATATCGCCGTCCACGGCACCTCGGGCATCTACAATGACCCGGATTCGCTTTGGTCGCTGCTGTATTCTGGCAACCCCTCTTACTTGCAGTCCTTTGGCTTCAAAAGCGCGCGGATCGATGGGCTTCTGGAACAGGGCCGCACCGAAGTCGACCCGGAAAAGCGCAAGGCAATCTATCAGGATCTTGCCACCGCCTATTTCGAAGAGGTGCCGCAGGTGCCGCTGAACTGGCGGGTGCAGGCCTATGCGATGAAAAAGACCGTCACCGGATTTGAAGCCCTGCCCGGCTTTCTGAACGGCGCGTCTGCTTACGCACTCGATGATACGAAACTACGCTGAGGGGCGGCCGATGCTGGAATTCCTCCTCCGCCGGGTGGCGGCAGCAATCGCCATGCTGCTGGTCGTTGGCACGATCATCTTTTCGCTTCTGGTGATCGTGCCCGGTGATCCGGCAGAACTGCTGCTGTCGACGGGCGGCGGCAGCGCCACGCAGGAGGCCATCCAGAATCTGCGCATCGAGATGGGGTTGGATAAGCCAATTCTGGTCCAATACCTCAGCTTTCTGGTCAATACGGCGCGGTTCGATTTCGGGACATCGATCGTGGATGGTTCATCCATCGCGGACGCCATCGCGCTGCGTCTGCCCCGCACTCTGGAGATCATCGCGGTGGGCGCGATCCTCGCGCTTTTGGTGGCGATCCCAGCGGGCACGCTGGCCGGGCTGCGCGGCGGCGGGCGTTTTGATGTGATCGCCTCTGGAGTGAACGCGCTGCTGACCTCGATCCCCGGTTTCGTGCTGGGCACCCTGTTCATCTACTTTTTCGCGCAGGTGCTGGGGGTACTGCCTGCGGGGGGCTACATCGCATTTGCCACGGCCCCCGCACAGCATCTCAAGATGCTGATCCTGCCGGCAACCACCGTTGCTCTACATCTCGCAACGATCATCTTCCGGATGACACGCGCCAGCGTGCTGGAAATGCGCGGGCATGACTGGGTGCGCACCGCCACGGCCAAGGGTTTGCGCCGCAATCTCGTGGTGCGCCGCCATATCCTGCGCAATGCGCTGGGGCCGGTCATCACCGTTGTCGGGCTGCAACTAGGCATCCTGCTGGGATCAACCGTGCTGATCGAATTTGTCTATAACTGGCCTGGCCTCAGCGGGATGCTGGTTACATCGGTCGAGCAGCGCGATTACCCGACCGTCCGCGCGATCATCCTGACCGTCGCCGCCATCTTTATCGGCATCAATCTGATGATCGACATCCTGTATTCCCTGCTGGACCCGAGGATTCGCCTGCAATGACCGCGACCCCCATCCGCGCTGCACGCAAAAATCGCCTGCTTCCCGGCTTCCCCCGGCGTATGATCCTGCCCGCGGCGCTGTTGTTGGCGCTGATCCTTATTCCGTTCGCCGCCCCGCTGATCACAGGCGCTGATCCGGTCCAGATTGCAGTGCGTGACCGGCTGGCGCTGCCCAGTTTCGCACATTGGCTGGGGCAGGATGAATTCGGACGCGACCGGCTGGCGCGAGTACTCTATGGCGGGCAGGTGTCGCTAACCGTGGCTTTCGTGGCCACCACGCTCGCCTGCATTGTCGGCACGCTGTTCGGGCTGATCGGTGCCTATTTTCGCGGGCCGTTCGAATTCCTCACCACCCGTCTGTCGGATGTGGTGCTGTGCTTTCCGCCGATCCTGCTGGCGCTGTTGGTGGTGACGCTGTTCGGCCCCGGTGCGGGCACATTGGTTGCGGTGCTGTCGGTGCTCTACTTCCCGTCTTTTGCACGGATCGCCTTTTCCGAGGCGCTGCGGGTATCGGCACTAGACTTCGTCGAAGCGTCCCGCGCCTTGGGAACGCCCTCGCACCGCATCGTGCTGGGCACCATTCTGCCGAACATCGCAGGCCCCGTGTCGGTGCAATATTCCCTGACCGCCGCAGCCGCGATCACCATCGAAAGTGGCCTGTCCTTTCTTGGCCTTGGCGTGGTGCCGCCTGCGCCGTCCTGGGGCCAGATGATCCGGGGTGCGCGCCAGTTCATGAGCCAGGACCCGCTGGGCATCCTGATCCCTTGCGTGGCGCTGACGCTGACCATCTATGCGATCAACTTTTTTTGCGACCGGCTGCGCGACACGCTGGACCCAAAGGGCGCGATGGGCGGTGGCAAGGATGAAACCTCGGTTCCGGTTGCGGCGAGAATCGCTCCGACGGATGAGGCGGCAGATGTGGTGGCCTCGGTCCGCGATCTGCGGTTGGAACTTGTGCGCCCCAGCGGGTCGGTCAGTGTGATCGAGGATGTGTCGCTGACGCTGCGGGCCAACCAATGCACTGCGCTGGTGGGCGAAAGCGGATCGGGCAAATCCCTGACATCGCTGGCGCTGATGGGTCTGCTGCCTGGTGCGATCCGTCAAGCCAGTGGCGCGCTGCGCCTGCGCCGCAAATCGGGCGAGATGGTGGATCTGGGTGCGCTGAATGCCAAGGAGCTGGAAGATCTGCGCGGCAATGATGTAGCAATGATCTTTCAGGAGCCGATGACCTCGCTCAACCCGATCCATAAGGTTGGCGCGCAGATGGTCGAGGCGATCGTGTCGCACCGCCCGATGTCGCCCAGCGATGCCCGCGCCCGCGCCATCAGCCTGCTGGAACTGGTCGGCATCAACGAACCGGCACGGCGCTTTGACGGCTACCCGCACGAGATGTCCGGGGGCATGCGCCAGAGGGTGATGATCGCCATGGCGCTGACCTGCGAGCCACGCCTGCTGATCGCGGATGAACCCACCACCGCGCTGGATGTGACCATTCAAGCCGAAATCATCGAACTGCTGCAACGCCTGCGCACCGAATATACCAACGGCCTGAGCCTGCTGTTCATCAGCCACAACCTTGGCATCGTGGCCGAAATCGCCGACCGCGTGGCAGTGATGTATTCCGGCCAGGTGGTCGAAGAAGGTCCCGCCGTGCAGGTGCTGAATGACCCGCATCATCCCTATACGGTGGCGCTGCTGGAAAGTATGCCGTCGTCACATGAAGACTTGCATTCGGCGCGTGGCGACCGGCTGCGCGCGATCAGCGGCACCCCGCCACTGCTGGATGCGCGCCCCTCTGGCTGCACCTTCTATGATCGTTGCCCGATAGCCGTCCCATCTTGCGCCGATGCCCGCCCGCCGCTGTTCGTCAGCGCCGATGGCGACCGCCAGGTGCGCTGCTTCCGCGCGCCCGAAGCCGGACTGGAGGCCGCACGATGACGCCGCTGCTTGAGGTGCAGAACCTGACCAAAAGCTATCCGGTCGGCCGCAAGGGCCTGTTCGGCAAGCGGATGATGCAGGTCTTGCGCGATGTCAGCCTGTCGGTGCAACCCGGCGAGGTGCTGGGGCTGGTCGGTGAAAGCGGCTCGGGCAAAAGCACCATCGGTAAGGCGGTGCTGCGGTTAATCGGGGCGGATTCCGGCACGATCCGGTTTGACGGGCAGGATCTATCCGCAATCTCCAGCGCCGATCTACGCCGCTTGCGCAAGGATATGCAGATCATCTTCCAAGACCCCTACGCCAGTCTTGATCCGCGCAAGACCATCCGCGCCGTGCTGACGGAAGCCCTGGACACCCACAAGTTGCATCTGGGCACCGCCCGCGCCGGACGGCTGATCGGGCTGATGGAGATGGTCGGACTCAACCCGACTTTCCTCGACCGCCGCCCGCATGAGTTTTCCGGCGGCCAGCGTCAGCGCATCGGCATCGCCCGTGCCTTGGCGGTAGAGCCGAAGTTCATTGTCTGCGATGAGGCGGTATCGGCGCTGGACGTCTCTATTCAGGCGCAGGTGCTGAACCTTTTGGCCGATCTGCGCGCCAAAACCGGGATCTCGCTGCTGTTCATCAGCCATGATCTGTCGGTGGTCCGTTATATCTCGGACCGGGTGATGGTGCTGTATCTGGGCAAAGTGATGGAGGTCGGCCCCGCCGATCAGATCCACTTCGACCCCAAACATCCCTACACTGCCGCGCTGATCTCGGCCGAGCCGAGCCTCAAGCACGAAAGCCAGCGCATTCGGCTAACGGGCGAAATTCCTTCACCCCTGACACCCCCTTCCGGCTGCGTGTTCCGCAGCCGCTGCCCCTATGCACTGCCTGCCTGCGCCGAAACCGTGCCACCCCTTCGCGATGCAGGACAAGGCCGCATGAAGGCCTGCATCCGAGACGACATTCTTTAAGGAAAACACCAATGATGACCGATAAGATCAAGATCGCCGAACTGACCAGCGAAGAAGCGCGGCAGTATCTGAACAAGGATGCCGTGATCCTGCTGCCGATGGGCTCGCTTGAGGATCAGGGCACCCATGCGCCGATGGGCGACTATCTGGCCGCCGAATGCGTGGCGCTGGATATTGCCCGCGCCGCACGTGCCGAAGGCGTGCCGACATTCATCGCCCCAGTGATCCCGTTTGGCGGCGCTGATTATTTCGGCTCGTCGCACGGCGGGATCGCCATCAGCCAATCCACACTGGCAGCCTTGCTCGATGATATGTTTGCCAGCCTGTCGCGCCACGGCCTGACCAAGATCCTCGTGATCAACGGGCATGGCGGCAATGTCGGCCCGATCAATGACGTGGCGCTGAAATGGCGGCAGAAGAACGGGATGTTCGTGGCCTCGATGTATCTCTGGCAGATCAGCTATGAGCTGCTGAAAGACATTCTCGGGCCGGAGCAGGCCGCGAAATCCTCGGGCCACGGTGGCGATCCGCTGACCTCAATCGGGCTGCACTACTACCCGGAAATCCTGCGGCTTGATATGCGTCAGGCACCGCCCAAGGGCCAGAAAGCCATGGGCGTGGATGTGGCCGGGTTTGCGGCGATCAAATACGATGGTGCACGCCTGCAAGCCCCGATTGAGGCGATTGAAAGCGCACCGCATGGCGTCTGGGGTGGCGATCCGGTGCATTGCTCGGCCGAAACCGGCAAGGCGCTCAGCGACCGTTTGGTCAAGATCGGCGCTGGTTTCATCCGCGACCACGTCTCCAAAGCCTTCGCGGCCTGAGCCTTACCGGGCATTCCTCACCCGCAGGGGCGGCTGTTGCGCCGCCCCTGCCCGCATCGCAAAGAAGATCGATATGGCGCTCTACCCGGATTTTCTGAATGCCCTGCGCGATGCGGGCTTCGAAGGCGATCTGACCGAAGCCGTATCCGACCGGATCGTGCTGGCCACTGACAATTCGATTTATCAGGTGCTGCCCGAGGCCGTGGCCTTTCCGCGCAGCACTGCCGATCTGCAACGCATCGCCCGCCTGCTGACCGATCGGCGCTTTGGTCAGGTCGTCCTGCGTCCGCGGGGCGGTGGCACCGGAACCAACGGGCAATCTCTGGGCGCGGGACTGGTGGTCGATTGCGCGCGTCACATGACCGGGATTCTAGAGATCAACCCCGCCGAGCGCTGGGTTCGTGTCCAGCCCGGCGTGATCAAGGATCATCTGAATGTGGCACTTGCCGCACATGGCCTGTTCTTTGCACCGGAACTCTCTACCTCGTCCCGCGCGACCATTGGCGGCATGGTTTCTACCGATGCTTGCGGTCAGGGGTCGTGCATGTACGGTAAAACCAGCGACCATGTACTGGCATTGACCGCTATTTTGCCGGGCGGCGATATCCTATACACTGGCGCACATCCCCCCGAGACGCTGGCCGAAATGCCTGGGCGCGCAGGTGAGATTCTTCGGATGCTGCACGGGATTGCCACTGATCAGGCTGATCTGATTTCCGAGCAGTTTCCAAAAATGAACCGCAGCCTGACTGGCTATGATCTAGCCCATATCCGCCGCCCGGATGGCAGCATAGATGCGGGTGCTGTGATTTGCGGAGCCGAAGGCACGCTGGCGCTCATTGCCGAAGTGCGGCTGAATGTGCTGCCTGTTCCGAAACTATCGGCGCTGGTGAACGTCTTCTACGATAATTTTCAATCCGCGCTGCGCGATGCCCGTGCGTTGGCCGTGATGGGTGCGACCTCGGTGGAGACCATTGACAGTCGGGTTCTGGGGCTGGCGCGTGCTGATGTGGCTTGGCGTGAGGTGGCGGCGTTTTTTCCCGATACTGCGGCCAAGGGCGTCACTCTGGTGGAATTCACGGGTGACAGTCAGGTCGAGATTGATACCGCCATTGCGCGTCTGGTGGCCGAGCTTGCCACCCCGATCAACGGGCGGCGCGGGCATTCGCTGGCCTTCGGGGCTTCGGTCGAGCGTATCTGGAGCATGCGCAAAAAATCCGTGGGCTTGCTTGGCAAAACCGCCGGGCCCAAACGCCCGCTTCCCTTCGTCGAGGATTGCGCCGTGCTGCCCGCGGAATTGGAGGCCTTCATCGCAGGCTTTCGCGCCATTCTGGACGCCGAGGGGCTTGAATATGGCATGTTCGGCCATGTCGATGCCGGAGTGTTACATGTCCGCCCGGCGCTTGATCTGACCGACCCGGCACAAGAGCCGTTGATCCGCAAGATCACCGAAGCCGTGCATGCTCTGGCGCGGCGGCATGGCGGGCTGCTGTGGGGCGAACACGGCAAGGGCGTGCGCTCGGAATTTGTGCCCGAAGTGTTCGGCCCGCTTTATCCCTTTCTGCAAGACATCAAACGTGCCTTTGATCCGGGCAACCAAATGAACCCCGGCAAGATCGCGTCCCCCTCTGATACTCCGCTGATGCAGATCGACGGCGTGGCGCTGCGGGGGCAGGCCGACCGTCAGATCGCCCCAGCCACCCGCGCTGCCTTTGCCCCGGCGCTCGCCTGCAACGGCAACGGTGCCTGCTTCGCCCAATCTGCCGCCGAGGTGATGTGCCCGTCTTACAAAGCCACCGGCGACCGACGGCATTCGCCCAAGGGCCGCGCCGGTCTGGTGCGGGAATGGTTGCGTCAGGGCGGGCTCGAGGGGGGCGCCAATCCGCAGTTCGAGGCCGAGGTGAAGGATGCGCTGGATGGCTGCCTGTCCTGCCGCGCTTGTTCGCGGGCCTGCCCGGTGCAGGTCGATGTGCCTGCGTTCCGGGTGAAATTCATGGAAAGCTGGTTTACCCGCCACCGCCGCCCGCTGTCAGATCACGCGCTGGCGGCTCTGGAGCCGCTTCTGCCGTTGGCTGAACGTCTCCGCCCGCTGTTCAATCTGGCGGTCACCGGGTTGGGGGCGGCGGTGATGCGAAAACTCGGCCTACACCATCTGCCGGTGATGCCCGCCCTGAACCTGAGGCATGCGCTGGCGCAGCGTGGCATTCGCACGGTCGGCACCCCTCTGCCCGATCCCGCGACCAGCATTGTGATTGTGCCCGACGCCTTCACCCGATTCTTCGAGCCGAAATTGCTGTTGGATCTGGCTGATGTGATCACAGCGCTCGGGTTTCAACCGTGGATCGCTCGTTACCACCCAAGCGGCAAGCCGCTGCATGTGCTGGGCCGTCTGGCGGCCTTTCGGCGCACCGCCGCGCGGCAAACCACCTATCTCGACCGACTTTCGGCAGCGGGCCTGACCCTCGTCGGGATCGAACCCGCGGTAACGCTGAGCTACGGCGACGAATATCACGAGGCTTTGGGCAAACCCGGCCCACAGGTGCTGCTGCCGCAGGAATGGCTTGCCCGTGTCGACGACCGGATACCACAGCGCACAGCAGGCCTGCGCCATGCAACCATGCGCCGGGCAACCCTGCTGTCCCATTGCACCGAAACCACGCTCCGCCCCGACACGGGTAACGCTTGGGCCGCAATCTTCGCCAAGCTCGGCGTCACGCTGGACCTCCCGAAGATCGGCTGTTGCGGAATGGCGGGTACTTGGGGGCATGAGCTGCGCAACGAGGCGACCTCGGCCATTATATTTGCACAAAGCTGGGCCGGGGCCGCCACCGCGACGGATCAGCCGGTGCTGGCGACCGGTTTTTCCTGCCGCTGTCAAACTGCGGCGCGGGCGGGCGTGCAGATCGCCCATCCGATCACGCTGCTGAAAACCTGCCTGTCCGAATCCTGAAGCCGCAGGCCAATATCCTACAGCCTGACGGCACAGCCTCGTCCACGTTCAGTGGGGCACAAAGGTGACATAGCGCGGATGCGCCGTCGCCCATTCCTCGGCAGCCTGTCGGGCAAGCTGAAATATCTGCTCGGTCTGCACTTTGCGCGCCTTGTTGACATGAACGCATCGGATATCCAGCGGGGCAAGCCGCACCGTCGTCGGTATTTCGACAAGCATGCCCGTGGCGATCTCATGCTCAAGCGCCGCAAGAGGCACCGCAGATGCGCCATAGCCGCAGCGCACCATATCGCAGATCGTCGCCAAAGAGTTGCCGGTGTGGCGCGCGCTTGGCCGTCGACGCGTTTCTTCGATCAACTCTGCCACCGGGCCGAACAATGGCGAAGTGTGGGGATACAACACAAGGGGCAGTTCGCGCAGATCATCCGGGGTCAGCGGCCTGACAATTTCACCCACCACGTCTGGCCGCGCCGCCCAGCCAACATGATACAAGACCGAAAAGCTGTTCTGGATCTGTGGCAAGCCCGCCTCACCCGTGACAAAAGCCATGTCGAGCGCACCCGATTTCACCAGCGGACGCAAATCAACATTGCCCCCCGAATAGAAGTCGACCAACGGCGCATCGGGCATGGCTGCGATCTTGCGCCGCAGTGTGACACCCCATGTCTGGCTGACCATAGCAACCAAACCAATCGTATAACGTTTTTTTTGTTTTGATTTTAGCCGGCTGGTCAGCGCTTCGCTTAAATTAAGGAACGTTTCGGCGTACTCAGCTACTTCGTGACCCTGTTCCGTCAGTGTGAAGTCGGATTGCGAACGATCGATCAGCGGCACACCAAAACTTTCCTCAAGACCGGAAATGCGTGCAGAAACAGCAGGCTGCGTAAGGCCGATGTGATCGGCAACGCGCTGATAACTCTGAAGACGTGTGAGCCAATAAAAGGCTTCAAGCTGTTTAAAGTTCATGCCCAGACTATAGCCCAACCGTCGGGGGTTTCTACATAAAAACCTTCTATCAGAGGCACAAGGATTTTTGCTTTGACGCGCCGCTGCACAGTGACTTGAATGGGTGTGAATTCACCTGGGCCGAACCTGTCGGCGCGATACACGATCCAAGGACACACGATGAGCATTGCCGTTTCCCTGCCTTCCAGTGACAAGACCGAATGGTGGTGCCAGATGCTCCGCGATCTGATGCCGGATTGGAATATCTATCCGATCGACAAAGTGCCCGACCCCGATGCCATCACCTATTCGGTGGTTTGGCGACCCTCGACCGGGGCGATGACGCCGTTCCGAAATCTGAAAGCTATCGTGTCGCTGGGCGCGGGGATCGACCATGTGTTGGCCGATGAGAAGCTGCCCGAGGATGTGCCGATTATTCGCACCGTGGGCACCGATCTGACACAGCGGATGAAAGAATACATCGCGCTGCATGTTCTGCGCCACCACCGCGAGTTGCCGCAGATCCAAGCCAATCAGGCTGCGCATGTCTGGGATCAGATCATCGTGCCGCCAGCACCCGAACGCCGTGTTGGCATTATGGGCTTGGGCAATCTGGGGGCTGCGGCAGCACAGATGCTGGCGCAGATTGGCTTCAATGTGGTGGGCTGGTCGCGCTCCCCAAAGACCATCGCCGGCGTGACAACCTATGCGGGCGACGCGTCATTCGGCACATTTCTCGACGGAACTGAAATTCTTGTCTGCCTTCTGCCGCTGACCGACAGCACGCTGGGCATCCTGAACGCCGATACCTTTAACCGGCTCAAGCGTGGGGCGAGCGTTATCAACGCCGCGCGCGGCCCGCATTTGGTGGACAGAGACCTGATCGAGGCGCTGAGTTCGGGGCAGATCGCGGCAGCGACGTTGGATGTCTTCCATGTGGAGCCGCTGTCAAAGGACCACCCGTTCTGGGGTCATCCGCGGATCACAGTTACACCACATGTTGCCTCGATGATTGACGCGCCGACCGGCAGCAAGATCGTTGCCAAGAACATCCGCGTCTTTGAGGAAACCGGCTCCGTTGCCGATCTGGCTGACGCGAAAAGAGGCTACTAGCCGCGACAGACCGCAGCCATCCCTCTACGCCTCCCCCCTCCGGCCCCACATGGGGCCGGCTTTTTGCTTTGTGCCATGCAGATAATTCACATAATTATTATGTAATTTCAGTTAGATAAGTCAAAGTCATCGCAGCTCCATCCAAATTTTTTCGATGCATTCATAAAGAAAATTCGATTGGACATTCCTGGCAGCAAACCGTTGCATCACCTCATGAACCGGGCCGCACGAAGCCCGAAAATACCTCTATCCGCCCCGGTCGTGACCGGAGCCACATGATCCGTCCCGCCTGCAACAGCGCACGGTCAGCCACCGCCGGTGGCCGGTTTCCGGCTGCGCCTCTGACAGGCAGGTCCGCCTGCGCGCCACACGAAACGGTGCCTCCGCTCTTGCGGAGAGCCCCCATCCAACAGGAGACTGCCTTCGATGATACCTCGCTTTTTCCATGCCATCGCCGCCTCGACCCTCGCCGCCTCATGGCTTTTGACCACCGCCGCCCATGCCCAGACCAGCGACGTGTCGGGCACCATCACGCTGTCGGCTTACTCTGGCGTCTTCCAAGACAAATACACCGAAGCCGTCATCAAGCCTTTCCAAGAAAAGTTTCCGGGCGTGACGGTCACCTACTTCGGCAACACTGCCTCCTCGGTGATGTTGGGAAACCTGCGGTCACAGGCCAGTGACGTGCAGACCGATGTGGTGATTTTTGATGTGTCAACCGCGCTGATTGGCAACAAGGAAGATCTGCTCGCACCGCTGTCGGTGGCCGATATTCCGAACCTGGCCGATCTGCTGCCACAGGCGACGGTGCAGGAAGGCTACGGCCCCGCGGTCACGTTTGACAACCTCGTATTGATCTATGACACCGCCGCCATCGCGACCAAACCAGAGTCGCTGTCGGTGCTGTGGGATCCCCAATATGCGGGCAAACTGGCCATCACTGCGATGCCCTCGATCCTCGGTTCGGGATTGATGGTGATAACCTCGGCGATGCTGGGCGAAGACTACACCCAGGCGGTAGAACAATCAGCCGCCAAACTGGCCGAACTGGCACCCGCCGTGCAGACCTTCGACCCCAAACCCGATTCCTATACGCTGGTGATCAACGGTTCTGTCGCACTGGCCACCGGCTGGAACGCCCGCGCGCAATATTACGCAGATCAATCCGCCGGAAAGCTGGGCGTGGTCCTGCCCAAGGAAGGCAGCATCCTGCAAATCAACACGATCAATCTGATAAAAGGCTCCAAAAACAAAGCCGCAGCCAAGGCCTTCATCAACTACGCCTTGTCGCCCGAAGCCCAGGCCGCCTTCACCGAAGCGATGTTCTATGCCCCGGTGAACGCCAAAGCCGTCGTCAGCCCCGAAGCCACCGCGCGCACGGTATCTGGTCAACTCGACAAGATGCTGCCGCTCGATTGGGCTTGGGCTGCGACAAAATCCGAGCAGTGGAACCAGATCTGGAAACGCCAGATCATCTCGGCCAGCAACTGACAGCGGAACGGACGGTCCCATGAACCTGCACCTTTCCCCGGCGGCATCGGCTGACACCACCCCCCCGCATATCCGCATCGACCGGTTGAGCTTCGATTATGGCGGCGCGCGGCCTGCGGTGGACGCCCTGTCCTTCGACATCGCAAAGGGCGAGTTCATCGGACTTCTGGGCCCGTCCGGCTGCGGCAAATCCACCACCTTGCGGATGTTCGCGGGGCTTCTGGCCCCCACCTCGGGCCAGATCACCATCGGCGGGCAGAACATCGTGTCGCGCCCACCATGGGACCGCAATCTGGGGCTGGTGTTCCAGTCCTACGCGCTGTTCCCGCATATGACCGTTGCGCAAAACGTGGCTTTCGGGTTGCGGTTGCGCAAGGTCAGCAAGGAAGACCAACGCGCCCGCGTCGCAGAAGCCCTGCGGGCCGTGCGGTTGGAAAGCTTTGGTGCGCGTCGCCCGTCCGAGCTATCGGGCGGTCAGCAACAGCGCGTCGCCATCGCCCGCGCCATTGTGATCGAGCCTGAAATCCTGCTGCTCGACGAACCACTGTCAAACCTCGATGCGCGCCTGCGCGACGAAATGCGCTTCGAGATCCGCGATATTCAGACACGCACTGGCATCACCACGCTGTTTGTCACCCATGACCAGCAGGAAGCGCTGACCATGTGCGACCGGATTGCCGTGATGAATGCAGGCAAACTGGAGCAGATCGGCACCCCGACCGAGGTATATGACCGCGCGGCGACGCCCTTTGTCGCGAACTTCATCGGGCGGGCGAACAATCTTTCCTCAAAGTTTTCTCTGTCTGTCGGTCAGGCCACGTTGCTGTGCGACGGTCAAATCCTGCCGCAGCCCCTGCCCGCTGATCTGCCCGCCAATGCCGCCAATGGCAGCAGCATCGCGACAATGGTCCGCCCCCATGCCATTCGCCTGCGACCACCAACTTCCGATGGTCTTACCGGTACCGTGGTGCGCCGGGTCTTTGTCGGCAGCATGATTGAGACCGCGATCAAGCTGGATGGCGGTCAGACCTTGATTGCGGAACTGCGCCCAAACAGTGACGACGCAGCGTTGGCCGCAGAGGGCGCGCGGGTCGGTGTGGACTGGCTTGCTAGCGACATGCGGCTGTTCGCGTCATGAATGCCTTTGCCCCCCCCGGAGGCAGCAATCGCCTAACGCCGTGGCTGCTGCTTGCGCCGGTGCTGTTGGTGCTGCTGGTGTCCTTCATCGCACCGATCCTGTGGCTGTTTCGCATGTCGCTGAACGAATCGGACTACGGCGCGATCATCCCGGCGCTCAGCCTCGGCACATATGTGAAAATTCTGAACGATCCCTACTATCTGGAACTGCTGGGGCGCACCCTGCGCCTGTCGGTCACCTGTGCGCTGATGGCGCTGGCAATGGCCTATCCGATGGCGCTGTTCCTGTCGCGGATGACCTCGCGCTGGCGCACGCCGCTGACGGTGTTGGCTGCATCGCCGCTGCTGATTTCGGCGGTGGTGCGATCTTTCGGCTGGATGATCACACTCGGCGACGACGGGCTGTTGAACAACCTGCTGCTGTCGGCCGGGCTGATCGCCACCCCGTTGCGGATCGTCAACAACTACTTCGGCGTCATCATCGGCCTGTCGGAAAGTATCATGCCGTTCATGTTCCTGACAATCACGGCGGGGCTCGGAAAGCTGGACCGTCAGTTGGACGATGCCGCCATGTCATTGGGCGCGCCGCCACACATCGTTTTCTTCCGCATTATCCTGCCGCTCAGTCTGCCCGCCATCGTAGCCGGGCTAACCATCGGTTTCGTGCTGTCGGTGTCGTCCTTCATCACGCCGACGCTGCTGGGTGGCGGGCGCGTCTTCCTGCTGGCGACCGAGGTCTATGATCTGGCGCTGATGTCGCTCGACTGGCCGACCGCCGCCGCGTTGTCGTTCCTGATGTTGGCGCTGTTTGTGGTGGCGATGACCGTGACCGCGCTGCTGATCCGCCTGCTGACAAGGACGCGCTGATATGACCAAGCTGCTTTCCATCCTCAGCCGCGCCTATGTGATCGCGATCTTCGCGTTCATCTTCCTGCCGATGCTGATCATTCTGGTGATTTCTTTCAGCGCCGACAGCTATCTGTCGTTCCCGCCTTCGGGCTGGAGTCTGAAATGGTATGGCACGGTACTGGGCAATGCCGCCTTTATGACCGGGCTGAAAAACAGCGCGATCATCGCGGTGATCGTGGCGGTGCTCAGTCTCGTGCTGGGCCTGCCCGCCGCCTATGCGCTGGTGCGGATGGAGTTTCTCGGTCGCACGCTGATCCGCAACCTGATCCTCACGCCGCT
Organism: uncultured Cypionkella sp.; assembly: GCA_964387655.1. Lineage (GTDB taxonomy): Bacteria > Pseudomonadota > Alphaproteobacteria > Rhodobacterales > Rhodobacteraceae > Cypionkella. The sequence goes on from CAYLYV010000003.1 coordinate 75,328, forward strand.
GATCCTGCCCGCCATGATGCTGGGTCTGGGCATCCTGATGGTCTTCACCCCCGCCGGGCTGGTGGCGACCTATCCGGGGCTGGTGCTGGCGCATCTGGTGATGACGCTGCCGTTCTCGATCCGCATCCTGCAAACCACCTTGTCCAACCTTGGCACCGATGTGGAAGAAGCGGCGATGACGCTGGGTGCGCGCCCGCTGCAAACCTTCCTGCTGATCACCCTGCCCCGGCTGATGCCCGGTGTCATCGCCTCCAGCGCCATCGCCGCGATTCTGTCGTTTGATGAAATCGTGCTGTCACTGTTCATCGTCGGCCCGCGTCTGCAAACCCTGCCGGTCGTGATCTACCGCTATGTCAACGAGCGGACCGATCCGATGGTCGCGGTACTGGCGGTGCTGCTGATAGCGATTTCGCTGGCCATTGTGCTGCTGGTCGAGCGCAGCGTCGGCTTTGCCAAGACCTTCGGACGCTGAATTTCCCATCCCAAGCAATGAAAGACCTGACATGAGCTACAAAATCAAGCCGATGCCCGCGCAGATCCCAGCGGAACATCTGCAGCTTCTGGCGCAATGCGAAACCGCAACGCTGGGCCACTGGCGCCAGTTTGGCTTTCTGAACCGCCAGATTCAGCCCTTGATCCCGCGCCGCCGGGTTGTCGGCACCGCCGTGACCATCGCGATCCCCGGCCCGGATTCGACCCTGCTGCACCACCTGCTCAGCCTGATCCGCCCCGGCGATTTCGTGGTCGTCGATCGCCTGCATGATGATCGGTATGCCTGCTGGGGCGGCGGTGTGACCGTCGGTGCCAAGGCCGCCGGTGCGGTCGGCGCGGTTGTCGACGGCCCCTGCACCGATCTGGAAGAGATTGAAACCTCGGATTTTCCGATGTGGTGCCGCGGCATCTCGCCGATCACCACCCGACTCTATGATCTGGGTGGCGCGATCAATGTGCCGGTTTCGGTCGGCAACACCGTGGTGATGCCGGGCGATGCGGTGCTGGCCGATGAAAGCGGCGTCGTCGTGCTGTCCCCCGACGAGGTGGAAGCCGAGGCTCGTAAGGCCATCGAGATCCAGATCCGGGGCAAGGGCCGCGAAGCCAGCGTGCGCGACAGCGGCATCAAGCTGGGTGATCTGTCGGGCGCCACTGCCAAAGTGCTCGCAAAACTGACCTGATCCATGCACTTGTGCTGGCCGGGGCTCTCTGGCCCCGGCAAGTCTGCCCATATGCCCCCTTCCTGACCCGAGAGCCATCATGACACGCGCCCCTCTGCCCTTCGCCTGCGAGAAATCCCCTGCCAGCGGCGGCGGCGGCATGGTGGTGACCAATCATCCGCTGGGATCTGCGGCAGGGGTCGAAATGCTGGCGGCAGGCGGCAATGCCATCGACGCCGCCGTCGCCGCCCTGCTGGCCCTGACCGTGGTAGAACCGATGATGGTCGGTATCGCTGGCGGCGGCTTGTCGCATATCCGGCTGGCGGATGGTCAGCATCTTGTGATCGACGCGCTGTCTGCGGCAGCGGCCTCGATGCACCCCGAAATTTATGAACCTGTGTCCGATCACCCGGCGCACTACATGGATGCCAAGGACAATCGCAACCTGATCGGAGCCTCGGCGGTTGCCGTTCCGGGCAACCTTGCGGGCTGGTGCGACATGCACGCCCGCTTTGGCCGGTTGCCGTTTGCCGATGTGGTGGAGCCCGCGATCCGGCTGGCCACACGCGGCTTTGCCGTCACGCATTATCTGGCGGGCGCGATCAAGGAATCCGAGGCCGAGCTGAGCCGCGATCCCGAGATGGCGCGGCTGGTGTTGCGGGACGGGGCCGCGCTCAAGCCCGGCGACCGGATGGTGATGGGCGATTACGCACATAGCCTGCGCCTGATCCAGCGGGACGGTGCTGTGGCCCTGCATGGCGGTGCGCTTGGGGCTGCTCTGGTCGCGCGGATGGCAACCGGCGGGCCGGATGCGGGCTGGGTCACGCTGGCGGATCTGCGCGATTACCGCCCGGTTGACCGCGCCCCGATTATCGGCACCTACCGTGGCTTCCAGATCGCTGGCCCGCCGCCCCCGGCGTCATCTGGCGTGCATATCACCCAGATGCTGAACATGCTGGAGGGATATGATGTGGCAGGTATGGGCTTCGGCTCGCCCGCAAGCCTGCATCTTCTGGCCGAGGTAATCCGCATTGCCTTTGCGGATCGGCGCGCCTTTTCCGGCGATCCGGCGTTTGTCGATGTGCCGGTGGACCGGCTGGCCTCGAAAGCCTACGCCGCCGAATGCCGCACGCAGATCCGCACCAACGCCGGTCAACCTGCCCCCTTTGCGCCGGGCCGGGAAAGTCAGGACACCACGCATATCACCGTCGCCGACCGCGATGGCAATATCGTGACCGCTACCCACACCATCAACGGCCTGTTCGGCGCGCGGTTCGTGGTGCCGGGCACCGGGATCATCCCCAATAACTACATGTCAAACTTTGACCCCCATCCCGGCCACGCGCTGTCGGTCGTGCCGGGTAAACGGGTGCCAACCTCGATGGCGCCAATGATGGTGTTGCAAGACGGCAAGCCGCTGTTTGCGCTGGGTCTGCCCGGCGGCTTGCGTATCTTCCCATCAGCCCTACAGGCCATCGTCAACCTGATCGACCATCGCATGACGCTGCAACAGGCGGTCGAGGCCCCCCGGATCTGGACCCAAGGCCAAGAGGTGGAGCTGGAAGAAGCCTACGCCGCCCAGAAACCCGAGTTGGAGGCCCTGGGCCATGAAGTAAAGGTTCTGCCTCATATCGGCGGAGGCATGAATGCCATCGGCTTTGACGATAGCATGACAGGGGCCGCCTGCTGGCGCGCTGATGGCACGGTAGCAGCGCTTGGCGGCGGGCTGGCCCGCCCCGGTGTGCGTTTCTGGCCCGACAAGGCACCTGATGGCGACACCGAAGAGAGCTCTCTGCTTTGACCACAGGTCTTGTTATTCTCGACCCAATGGACGCCGGTCGACTGGCCCGCATCGCAACCTTCCTGCCCGGAGGAGTTCAGATCACGACCGCTGCCAGCCGTGCGCCATTCAATCAACTGGCCGCGTGAACTCTAGGAATGCACCCCGTTAGAAATGGGATTATTTGGCCATTAGCTTCAGGCTATCCGCTCAGGTAACCCTACTCTCCGGGTAATCCCCCCATTTCTAACGGGGTGCATTCGTAGAACTTACGCAGCCATTTT
>CAYLYV010000004.1:0-78429 GCA_964387655.1 uncultured Cypionkella sp.
CTCGGCAATCGCCGGGGGCAGGCGATGAACCTCGTCACTCTCGCGTGGCTGGCCGCCTCGACCGCCGTATTTGTCGCAGCCAACGGCGTGCTGAAAACCTACGCGCAGCAGGGCGGTATCTGGGTGCTGGCGGGCGCGCTGGCTTTGTTCTGCCTTGGCAACACGCTGATGGTGCAGGTGATGCGCGGCAATGGCCTCGGCGTGGCGATTGCAATGTCGGTGGTGTTTCAACTGGTGGCGATCGCGGCGATGGCGCTGGTGGTGTTTGGCGAGAAACCCAGCCCGCTGCAACTGGCCGGGATGGCTTTGGGCGTGGTGGCGGTGCTGATGATCGCTTGGCCGGGGGGGAGCGCATGAAGCGGGTTCTCCCCATCCTGACCGTGCTCTTGATCATCCTCGCCGTCTGGTATGCGGCGGCTGTCTGGATGAACGCGCCTTGGGCCTATGATCAGGCGGCGCGGGCCGAGGCTGCGGCGCCGACACTGGTGCAACTGCCGGGGTTGACGTTGAACCAAGATCGTCCGGTGTTGCCAAGCCCGCATCAGGTGATCGCCGAACTGGCGCACTCTACCTTTGGGCTGGCCCCGAGTTCCAAAAAATCGTTGGTCTATCATGCCTGGGTGACGATCTCGGGCACGCTACTGGGTTTTGCAGTTGGCACCGGCTTGGGCGTGCTGCTGGCGGTGGGCATCGTCTATAACCGCGCGATGGAGATGAGCGTGCTGCCTTGGGCGATTGCCAGCCAGATGGTGCCGATCATCGCGCTCGCTCCGATGCTGGCGGTGGTGATGCATGCGGTGGGGGCGACGCCGTTGATGACCAAGGCGGTGATCTCGGCGTATCTGAGTTTCTTCCCGGTGGTGGTGGGGATGGTGAAGGGCCTGCGCAGCCCGGATGCGATGCAGTTGGATTTGCTGCAAACCTATGCCGCGCCGGGGCAGGCGGTGTTCTGGAAACTGCGGCTGCCGTCCTCGATGCCGTATTTCTTTGCATCGGTGAAAGTGGCGATTGCGGCGAGCCTCGTGGGCGCGATTGTGGCTGAGTTGAACCAGCAGGCAGGCCTTGGCGCGCGGCTGTTGCAAGGGTCGTATTACGGCCAGACCACGCAGATCTGGGCGGCACTGTTCCTGTCCGCGATCTTGGCGGCGGTGCTGGTGATGTTGGCGGGGCGGATTGAGGGGCGGGTGCTTTCGCGGATGGGGATGCGGCGATGATGGTGCTGGACCCGAGGCTATGGTGCTTGCTGGCGTTCTGGGCCGGGGCTTGGCTGCTGAACTCTGAGTTGTCGAAAGGCCGCGCCGCGTGGGTGCGTTACGCCGTGCCGTTGGTGTTTGGCGTCACGGTGCTGGTGTTGTGGCAGGCAGGCGTGACGGCGTATGGCGTCAACAAGATCATCCTGCCGCCGCCGAGTGATGTTTTGGCGCGGATGAGTGTGAGTGTGCCGACTCTGTGGGCCGATCTGGTGCAGACCTTCTTCAAGGGCGCTTTGAGCGGCTATACGATGGGCTGTGCGGCGGCGATCCTGACCGCGATTGCGATTGACCGCTCACCCTTCCTGCAAGCGGGCCTGCTGCCGGTGGGGAATTTTGTCGCCGCTTTGCCGATTGTTGGCATCGCCCCGATTCTGGTGATGTGGTTCGGCTTTGACTGGCAGTCCAAAGCCGCGGTCGTGGTGGTGATGGTGTTCTTTCCGGTGCTGGTGAACACCATTGCGGGCTTGGCGGCGTCTGACACCATGCAGCGCGATCTGATGGCGACTTATTCGGCGAGCTATTGGCAGACCCTGTTCAAACTGCGGCTGCCTGCGGCGATGCCGTTCATCTTCAACGGGTTGAAAATCGCGACAACTCTGGCGCTGATCGGCGCGATTGTTGCTGAATTTTTCGGCAGCCCTATTCTGGGCATGGGATTCCGCATCGTGGCCGAGGTCGGGCGCTCGTCGCCTGACATGGTTTGGGCCGAGATTGCGGTGGCGGCATTGGCGGGATCGGCGTTTTATGGTCTGGTCGCGTTGATCGAGAAACGGGTGACGTTCTGGCATCCGTCACAAAGAAACTAGGAAACGAAAACGCCCAAAACCGGGCTTCAACTTGGAGGTTGAGAATGAAAAAGCTACTGACGTCGGCGCTGTTTCTGGCATTCGCCGGCAGCGCACAGGCAGCCGATGATGTGACGCTGCAACTGAAATGGGTCACCCAGGGCCAGTTCGCAGGTTACTATGTCGCGGCGGCCAAAGGTTACTATGAGGCAGAAGGCCTGAACGTCACCATCCTTCCCGGCGGCCCGGACGTGGCGCCGACGCAAGTGATCGCCGGCGGTGGCGCGGATGTGGTGATCGACTGGATGCCCTCGGCCCTCGCAGCCCGCGAAAAGGGTCTGGCGCTGGTCAACATCGCCCAGCCGTTCAAATCCTCGGGCATGATGCTGACCTGCCTTAAGGAATCCGGCGTCGCGACCCCGGCGGATTTCCCGGATAAAACTCTCGGTGTCTGGTTTGGCGGCAATGAATATCCGTTCCTGAACTGGATGAACAAGTTGGGGCTGAAAACCGATGGCTCGGCCGGTGGTGTCACCGTGCTGAAGCAGGGGTTCAACGTCGATCCGCTGCTGCAAAAGCAGGCGGCGTGCATCTCGACCATGACCTATAACGAATACTGGCAGGTGATCGACGCGGGTGTGAAGCCAGAAGACCTCGTGACCTTCAAATACGAAGACGAAGGTGTGGCCACGCTGGAAGACGGTCTTTACGTCATGGAAGACAAGCTGAAAGACCCGACGTTTGAGGACAAAATGGTGCGCTTCGTGCGCGCTTCGATGAAGGGCTGGAAATACGCAGAAGCCAATGGCGATGAAGCAGCACAGATCGTGATCGACAATGATGCGACGGGTGCGCAGACCATCGAGCATCAAAAGCGCATGGTGGCCGAGATCGGCAAGCTGACCGCTGGCAGCAACGGCGCGCTGGATGAGGCCGATTACAAACGCACCGTGGCAGCGCTGATGTCTGGCGGGTCGGATCCGGTGATCACCAAAGAACCCGTTGGCGCATGGACCCATGTTGTGACCGACAAAGCCCTGCAATAAGCGTAAGGCAATCGAGGAGGCGGGCGCGGGGGCAACCCCGCGCCCGTTTTCTTTGCAGAAAGGCGATTTATGAAGGGCATAAATCGTGGGCATCCTGCACATTGTAAAGTTTTCAATTTCTTGTAAATTTCAGGGCATAAGTGGGAGTTATGCCATGCCAATCTCTGCCCTGACCGGAAGCCGTCTGCGCGAGCGCCGGGTGGCTTTGGCGCTGCGGCAGGCCGATCTGGCCGAAACCGTCGGCATCTCGGCATCTTATCTGAACCTGATCGAACACAACCGCCGCCGCATTGCCGAGCCCTTGCTGGCGCGGCTGGCTGAGGCTTTGGGGCAGCCGCTGCAAAGCTTTCACGAGGGTGTCGGCGGCACCATTCTGGACGATCTGCGCGCAGCGGCGGCGCGGTTGCCGGGGGCGGAAATTGACCGCAGCGAGGATTTTGCCGGGCGGTTTCCCGGTTGGGCCGCCACGGTGATCGGGCTGCATCAGCGCGTCGCCGGGCTGGAGCGGGCGCTTGAGGCGATGAACGACCGGATGAGCCACGATCCGCATCTGTCGGCCAGCTTGCATGAGGTGCTGTCTGCGGTGGCTTCGGTCCGGTCTACAGCAGCGATTTTGGCGGATACCGAGGATATCGAGCCAGAATGGCAGGCGCGGTTCTTGGGCAATCTGCAAGACGACAGCAAGCGGCTGGCCTTGGGGGCCGCGGCTTTGGTGCGGTATTTGGATACGGCGGGGCAGGCGGAAGAACAGGGTCTGGCCTCACCGCAAGAGGAACTAGAGGCGTGGTTGGCCGCCAATGATTGGCAAGCGGCGGATGTTCGGGGGCTGGCCTCGGCGGCGGCGCGGCAGATGGCGGGCGCATGGCTTGCGCAGGCGGCACGCGATTTGGCGGCCTATCCGGCAGCGGGATTCGCGCAGGCTTTGGCGGAGTTGGGGCCCGATCCGGCAGCACTCGCGGCACGATTTGGCGGTGATGTGCTGGCGGCATTCCGGCGGATTGCCTTGCAGCCTGGGATGCAGGCCGGATTGGTGATCTGCGATGCCTCGGGGACTTTGACCTTCCGCAAGCCAATCTCGGGCTTTGCCTTGCCACGTTTTGGCGCGGCCTGCCCGCTCTGGCCGCTGTTTGCCGCCCTGTCGCGACCGATGACCCCGATTGAAATGCTGATTGAAACCGCCGGGCCACAGCCGACGCGCTTCCGCGTTCGGGCGTTCTGTCAGCCGCGCTTTCCGCAGGGATTTCGCGGGCCAGAACTGCGCGAGGCCGCGATGTTGATCTTGCCAGAGATTGGGCGCGTAGGGGATGCCTTGTCGATTGGCTCGACCTGCCGGATTTGCCAGCGACAGGCCTGCCCGGCACGGCGGGAGCCTTCGATTTTGTCAGCGTAGCGTTGGCGGAGGCCGGGGAGCCTCCGGCGGGGATATTTAGGCCAATGTGAAATTGCGAGGGGAGTGGCTTTCTTTGACATGGGGCGGATTTGCCCCGATAGTCGGTGTCCGGGGGGAATTTATGCGTCAGGTTTTGCTGATCGAGGATGAGGCCAACATCGCCGAGGCGTTGCGCTTTATCCTGTCGCGCGATGGCTGGGCGGTGTCGGTGATCGCTGATGGCGCGCTGGCTTTGTCGGAAGTGGTGCGGCTGCGGCCTGATCTGGTGATCTTGGACTCGATGCTACCGGGGATGAGCGGCTTAGAAATTCTGCTCGCCCTGCGCGCCGATCCGGCCAATGCGGCATTGCCGATCCTGATGCTGACCGCCAAAGGTCAACTGCGCGACCGTGAGGCCGCCGAACGGGCCGGGGTGACCGCCTTCATGAGCAAGCCCTTCGATAACTCGGAAATCCGCGCTGTGGTGCGGGAATTGCTCGGGGCGTGATGCGCGGCCCGCGTGCGCCCTTGTTTCTCGCCCGCGCGGTCTACCGCCAGCGCCGCCTGCGTGATGCGGCACGGCTCTTGCCACTGGTCGGGTTCTTCCTGCTGATGCTGCCATTGATGTGGAGCGATACCGCGGGGGCAGGGCGCACGGCGGTCTATGTTTTCGGCGTATGGGCTTTGCTGATCGGCCTTGCCGCCTATGTCGCCCCCGGATTGGCGCAGCCCGAGGCCGATACGCCGCCCGAGGATGCCTGATGCCGTTCAATGTGCTGGTGCTGACCTGTCTGGGCTATGTGGTGTTCCTGTTCCTTGTCGCCTTCGTCGTCGAACGTCGCGCTTCGCGGGGTGAGATGCGGTTTCTGCGCTCGCCCTTGGTCTATACGCTGTCGCTGTCAATCTACTGCACGGCTTGGACCTTCTACGGCGCTGTGGGCTCGGCGGCGCGCACGGGTCTGGAGTTTCTGACGATTTACTTGGGGCCAACCTTGGTGTTTGTCGGCTGGTGGTGGGTGCTGCGCAAGCTGCTGCGGATCGGGCGCAGGCAAAGGGTCACCTCGATCGCCGATCTGATCTCCAGCCGTTACGGCAAATCGAACCTCTTGGGCGTGCTGGTGACGGTAATCGCCGTGGTCGCCGCCACCCCCTATATCGCACTGCAGCTGCAATCGGTGACGCTATCCTTCAGCGTTTTCGCGCAGACCACCCCCGAAACTTGGGCGATGCCCGACCGCGACGCCACCGCGATATGGGTGGCCGCTGGCCTCGCGCTGTTCACCATCCTGTTCGGCACCCGCAATCTGGACGCCAAAGAGCAGCACCACGGCATCGTCATGGCCATCGCGGTTGAGGCTGTGGTCAAGCTGGTGGCGCTGCTGGCGGTCGGCATCTTCGTGGTCTGGGGTCTGGGCGGCGGCCCTGCGGCGATGATCACCCGAATTGAAAATTACACCGATCCGAACTGGGCGATCCAACCGGGGCGTTGGGGCGGGTTGATCTTTCTCTCCGCCGCCGCCGTGATCACTTTGCCGCGGATGTTTCAGGTGCTGGTGGTGGAGAATGTCGAGGAGGGGCACCTTGCCCGCGCCTCTTGGGCCTTCCCGACCTATCTTTTCCTGATCAGCCTGTTCATCCTGCCCATCGCTTTGATCGGACTGGAGCGGATGCCCGCAGGCGCGAACCCCGATATGATGGTGCTGACCTTGCCGCTGCATGAGGGCCAAGGCGGCCTCGCGCTATTGGCCTTCCTCGGCGGGTTTTCATCGGCCACCTCGATGGTGATTGTCGAAACCATTGCGCTGGCCACCATGGTCTCGAACCATATCCTGATGCCCGCATGGCTGTGGCTGCGCCCGCAGGCTGCCCATTCGGGCGATCTGCGCGGCGCGATCCTGCTCGCACGGCGGTTTTCCATCATCGGCGTACTTGCGCTGGGGCTGGAGTATTTCCGCCTGTCTGGCGGCTCGGCAGCGCTGGCCGCCATCGGCCAGATTGCCTTTGCCGGCGTGGCACAGGTGCTGCCCGCCCTGCTGGGCGGGATTTTCTGGCGCGGTGGCACCAAACTGGGGGCGAGTCTGGGCCTGAGCATCGGCTTTGCGACTTGGGGCTTCACCCTGTTCCTGCCCTCCTTCGGCGCGGGCGCTGCGATCTCGGCTGATGTCTTGCAGCACGGGCTGTTCAACCTGCCATGGCTGCGCCCGCAAGCGCTGTTTGGCACCGAGGGCATGGACCCGCTGAACCACGCGATTTTCTGGTCGCTAGCCCTCAACATCGCGGGCTATGCCGCAGGCTCGCTGCTGTCCTTCCCCGATCCGGTGGAGCGCATCCAAGGTGCCGCCTTCGTCAACGCCTTTGATGATGAATTGCAGGCCGAGCGCTTGGGCTGGACCCACGGCCAAGCCGAACCAGAAGCCCTGATGAATATGGCGCAGCGCATCTTGGGCGACGAAGCCGCGATCTCGTTTTTTGAAGCCGAAGCCCGCGCGCAAGGCAAAGCCGGATTTCTGCCCGACCTCACCCCGCGCTTTCTGGCGGGGCTGGAGCGTCATCTTGCGGGCTCGGTCGGGGCCGCCACCGCCCATGCGATGATCAGCCAGCTGTTTGGCCGCGCGACGGTGACGGTGGAGGATCTGATGGCGGTGGCGAATGAAACCGCGCAGATCATGGAATATTCGGCGCGGCTGGAAGAACAGCAGGGCGAACTTTCCCGCACCGCCCGCCAACTGCGCGAGGTCAATGAAAAGCTGACCCAGTTGTCGGTGCAAAAAGACGCCTTCCTCAGCCAGATCAGTCATGAACTCCGCACCCCGATGACCTCGATTCGGGCGTTTTCCGAGATTCTGGCCGAAGGTGATTTGCCAAGCCCGCGCGTGGCGGAATACGGCCAGATCATCCATGCCGAGGCCAAACGGTTGACCCGGTTGCTGGATGATCTGCTGGACCTCTCGGTGCTGGAAAATGGCGCGGTGCAGCTTGATCTGGGGCTGGCGCATCTGGGCCAGATGATCGACCGCGCTTTGGCAAGTGCCAGCCAGACCCGGCCCGAACGCAATTTTGACATCCAGCGCGACTATCCGTCCGAGGAGATTTTTCTGCGCACCGATGCCGACCGTTTGGTGCAGGTGTTCATCAATCTGATCTCAAACGCGCGGAAGTATTGCGATGCCGCTGATCCGGTGCTGCGGATTGCGGTGCGGCAAAAGGGTGGCCGGGTGGTGGTGGATTTCATCGACAATGGCGCGGGCATCGCCAAAGACGCGCAGGGCCTGATCTTTGAGAAATTCGCGCGGTTGACCGATGATGCGCGGGCAGGCGGCGCGGGGCTCGGCCTTGCGATCTGCCGGGAGATTATGGCGAATCTGGGCGGCACCGTCAGCTATTTGCCGGGGCAACGCGGGGCGGCCTTCCGGGTCAGCCTGCCGTTGCGGATGGAAAAATCCGGCTGATCGTAACGCTTTGTTAGCCTGCCTGCCGCTAGTCTGATCGCAGGACGCACCGATCAGGGGAACCAAGTGGCAGAAGCACAGCAAGACGGCGTCATTCGGCGCAAAATCGCGGCAGCCAAAGCGGTGTTGGCCGAAGGCGGACCGGGGGCGGATCGCGGCTGGCGCTTGGGTTTGGCGCGTGCCGCACGGGATCGGCTTAGCCTGTCGGTAGAGGTGACTGCGTTGACCATGCAGCGACTATCGCTGGCCGAACTGCTGGAACTGCCGCCACACCACGCGCTGATCGCGGTGCTGCAAGGCCCGGCGGAAAGCATGGGCCTGCTGATCCTGTCCCCCCCGGTGCTTGCCGCGATGATCGAGGCGCAGACTTTGGGCAAAGTCTCCACCAGCCCGCTCGCCAGCCGCAAACCCACCCGCACCGACGCGGCAATGGTGGCCCCGACGCTGGATGCAGCCCTTGAAGGATTAGAGCAGGCCTTGGCGCAAGAGGCCGATCTGCACTGGGCGGGCGGCTTTCGCTACGCCAGTTTCCTCGATGATCCGCGCCCACTGGGGCTGTTGCTGGAGGATATCGACTACCGCGTGCTGACCGCAGACCTGTCCTTGGGTCTGGGTGCGCGGCAGGGTGCTGTGATCTTGGCGCTGCCTGCCGTGGGCAAGGGTGCGATGCCTGCGGCGGCGGTGTCAGGCCCGGATGCTGCGGCGCAATCCGGGTTGGTCTTCGCGCAGGCCTTGGCGGAACAGGTAGAGGAAACAGCCTGCGTGCTGGATGCCGTGGTCAGCCGGGTCTCGCTGCCGCTGAACCGGGTGCTGGGGTTGAAAGTGGGGGAGGTGATCCCGCTGTTGCGTGCCGCGATTGACCGGATTCAGGTTGAAGGCATGGATGGCCGCAGGCTGGCAGAAGGTCGCTTGGGACAAAATCGCGGCATGCGGGCGATCCGCCTGACCAGTGGCGAGGTGCAGGCGCGCAAGACCGCCGGGGTCGAGATCGCGGCGGTCCCCGAACCGCTGCGCCAGACCGGCTGACCCTGCCGCAACCGATTTCCGAAGCGGAAATCGTGCACGGAATTTTTAGAAAATTCCGGCTTGGGGCAAAGGTTAAGCCTTTATGAATGACTTCTGGTAAGTCGTTGATTTATTGGTAATTTTACTTGCGTCCACGCGTGGACAAGGGGCCAAGCTCAGTCTTTGCCCACGCCCGCCGCAACCGCCAAAGCCTCAATCTGCCCCCGCAACGGCTCCAGATTATAGCCGTATTTTGCCGGGGTGCTGATCAGATCATCGGTCGATCTTTGCCCGGCATTCATCAGCGCCCACACCACCGAACAGCGGTTCCCCGAGGCACAATAAGCAAACACCGGGCCCGCAGCTTCAGCCATCACTTTCGATTGCAGCGCGACGTTTTCCATCGTCAACGCCCCGCCAATCACCGGGTTGGCGACGAAATGCAGCCCCAAAGCCTCCGCCGCCGCTTTCATATGCGGGGTATGAAGATGGGCAGGGATTTCCCCGTCAGGGCGGTTGTCGATCACGGTGGTATACCCCGCCGCCTTGATCGCGGGCAGGTCGGAAAGCTCGATCTGCGGCGAGACGGCATAGGTCGGGGTCAGGGTGCGAATATCCATTTTGCTCCTCGGGCTGGCAGCGGCACCATCAAGACGGCGGCGCAGGGCGGGTGCGGCGACCATACCGCCGAGCATCGCCAATAGAAAGACCAGACCGCCCGCGCCGCCAAAACTGATCGACGCCAGCGCCGGACCGGGGCAAAGCCCCGCCAGCGCCCAGCCCATGCCGAACAGGATCGAGCCTAAGATCAGGTTGCGGTCAAGATCGCGGCTGGGGGCGGCGGGCAGAGCAAGGCCGAGATACGAACGCTCCCTCCGCGCCACCACCCGCCACGCGACGGCCATCGGCAGGATCGCCCCACCCAGCACGAAGGCCAGCGTCGGATCCCATGCGCCGAACACATCCAGCCAGCCCTGCACTTTCAGCGTGTCGGTCATGCCGGAAATCCGCAGACCTGCGCCGAACAGCCCACCCGATAGCAAGGCAAATCCCAAGCGCCGCATCAGATCACCCCGATCAGGTGGCGCAGGAGTGCCATGGTCAGCCCGCCCGCCAGCAGATAGATGATCGTCGCCACAATCCCGCGCAGCGATAGCCGCGAGATGCCGCAGACCCCGTGACCCGAGGTGCAGCCATTGGCAAACCTTGTGCCAACGCCGACCAGCAGCCCCGCGAGGACAATCACCAGCCAGTTCCCAGTCAGATGAGTCTCCCCGCCGATCAGCAGCGACAGCAGATAAGGTACACCGATCAGCCCGGCCAGAAACACCAGCCGCTCCCCCCAGTTACCCCAGCCAGAGCGATCCACCAGCCCGCCGATGATGCCCGAGGCCCCCATCACCCGGCCGTTGAACAGCAAATACACCGCCGCCGCCCCGCCGATCATCAGACCGCCGACAAATCCCCAAAACCAATCCATCAGCACCCCTTCACGCGTTCACAGGCCATTCAGCGGCACTTTCAGGTAAGACAGGCCATTGTCCTCGGGCTCGGGCATCTGACCCGCGCGCATGTTGATTTGCAGCGAGGGGATGATCAGTCGGGGCATGGCGAGGGTCGCGTCGCGCTTTTCGCGCAAGGCCACAAATTCGTCCCGGTTGCGCCCAGCCCCGACATGCACATTCAGCGCCTTTTGCGCGCCAACGGTGGATTCCCAAGCGAACTCATCCCGCCCCGGCGCTTTGTAGTCATGGCCGACGAAAATCCGGGTGGCATCGGGCAGAGTCAGAATACGCTGTACGGAATCGAACATCACCGCCGCCGAGCCGCCGGGAAAATCGCAACGCGCGGTGCCGAAATCCGGCATGAACAATGTGTCGCCAACAAAGGCCGCGTCGCCCGCCACATAGGTCAGGCAGGCGGGGGTGTGACCGGGGGTGTGCATCACATCGACTCGCATCTGGCCAATCATCAGACTGTCGCCATCGCGAAACAGCCGATCAAACTGGCTGCCATCGCGGGCAAAGCGGGTGCCTTCATTGAACACCTTGCCGAAGGTTTGCTGCACCACGGTGATCTGATCGCCAATGCCGATCTGCCCGCCCAACGCCTCTTGGATGTAAGGTGCGGCGGACAGGTGGTCGGCATGGACATGAGTTTCCAAAACCCATTGCAGATCAAGCTCTGCGGCGCGGATATAGGCGATCACCGCATCGGCGGATCGGGTATCGGTGCGCCCCGAGGCATAGTCGAAATCCAGCACGGAATCGATCACCGCACAGCCGCTGCCATTGGGTTCATGCAAGAGATAAGTGATGGTGTTGGTGGCTTCATCGAAAAAAGCGTGGACGTCGGGGTGCATCGCGGATTCCTCGGGCTGATGTTCGGCAAGATAGGCGTTGAAGCCTCATATCGCAATGTCTGAATGTATTTTGCTGTGGCGGGATTGACATGCATCAACGACGCCCCCCCGAACTATAGTAGAATGGGCGCAGTCAGGAAAGGACAGCGCATGATCTCAACCACTGACCACAAGGCGCAGATGCAACAGCGTTTGGCCGCTTTGAAAAGCCGATTGAGCGGAATCTCGACCGAACTTGTAGCGGAGCATTCGCCGGATTGGGAAGACCTTGCCACCGAGCGTGAGGGCGATGAGGTGCTGGAAGGCATGGGCAACGCCGGGTTGCTGGAAATCCGGCGGATTGAAGCGGCTTTGGCGCGGATCGAGGCCGGGGAGTACGGCATCTGCGCAACCTGCGGCCAAGACATCGGGGCCGAGCGTTTGGACGTGCTGCCTGACACGCCGTTCTGTCGCAACTGCGCTACTTAGGGGGAAATGTTATGCCGAAAACCGATCCAATGAGTGAGATGACGACTGAGCTGCTGGCAGCGACGTTGTCCGCGCAGGCGGCGGGGATGGACCTGTTGCTGGCTGAAATTCGGGCTTTGAGTGAGGTGCTGCCGGGGGCTTTGGGGCATATGCCCGCGCTGGCCGAGCCTGTCGGTGCCGCTGAGGAAGCCGATTTCGACAATATGCCGGTTTGAGAACTGCCCAACAGCCATAAACCGTCTGAAATCGCGCAAGCCCGCCGCTTGATGCGGTCTGGGATTGCCAAGCTCCGCGCAGGATCGCTTAATGCTGCAACGGTTTGGTGGAGCGGGTGTATGGACGGCAAGGCCTTGACGGATGCGGTGCGGGTGGAGCGCAGAGGGGCCGTTTTGCTGCTGATCTTGGCGCATCGTCCGGTGAATGTGCTATCGCAACATCTGCGCGCCACGCTTTCAGCTGCTTTGGCTGCGGTCGCCGACAGTGATCTGCGGGCGGTGGTGATTTGTTCCGATCTGGCGGCGTTTTCAGCCGGAGCGGATCTGTCTGAATTGGGAAAACCCCATGCCGCGCCGGGACTGTCGGCGCTGTGTCAGCAGATTGAGGATTTTCCCAAGCCGGTGATCGTGGCCCTGAACGGCAGCACGTTGGGGCCGGGATTGGAATTGGCTTTGGCAGCCCATGGTCGGGTGGCGAGCCCTGCGGCGCATCTGGGTCTGCCCGAGATTGGCTTGGGGCTGGTGCCCGAAGCCGGTGCGACCCAGCGCTTGCCGCGTCTGGTGGGGGCGGCGGCGGCGTTGAAACTGCTGCTGGAACCTGCGCCGCTGACAGCCGCGCAAGCTCTGACCATTGGTCTGGTGGATCAGGTTGTTGAGGACGATCTGCGGGCGCAGGCCTGCACTTTTGCCGAAACAATGGCCGTGGGGTTGGACGGAGCGGCACCGCTGAAAACCTCGGATCGCCGCGACGGATTGCGCGATGGCCGCGCCTATCAGGCGGCGATTGTGGCGGCACGGGCGCGTTATGCTGGCTCGCCTCTGCCCGCCCCTTCGCGGCTGATTGACTGTGTCGAAGCGGCGCAGCTTTTGCCGTTGGAACAAGGGCTTGGCTTTGAGTCTGCGGCCTATGACGCCTTGGTCCACACGCCCGAAGCGCAAGGCTTGCGCCATGCGTTTTATGCCGAAAGACGGGCTGCTTTCCCACCCGCGCCACTCGCCAGCGTCGGGGCGGGCAAACTGGCCAGCCTCGCAGTGTGGGGCGCGGCAGAGCCTGCGGCAGAACTGGTGGGTCAAGCTTTGGCGGCTGGGCTGCGGGTTAGCCTGATCGACCCGTCGCGCGAGGCACTGGTGGCGGCGTTGCAAAAAATCGCCTCGCGGCAAGAGGTGGCGGTGAGTGGGGGGCGGTTGACGCCTGAGGCGCGCGATGCCGATTGGGCGCGGCTGAGCACGGGGTCAGCGGCGATCAGCGGGGTTGATCTGGTGCTGAACAACGCGGATGCGCCGCCGCCGCTGGAGGATGCGGCCCTTCCGGTTATCGTGCTGGGGGCTTTGCCCGCACGGGGGGGGGGGAGGCGGGTTGGCATCAGCGTGGCATTGGCGGCGGGTCTGGTGGCAGAGTTGGGGGCGGGGGCGGATGCTCCGGTGGCGGTGCAGGCTTTGGGGCTGGCGCTGGGACGCAGGCTTGGCTGGAAGCTTTTGTTCACCGGGCCGGGCGGGCCGATAGACCGCCGCCTGCGCGCGGCTTTGTCTGCATCCATCGCGCAGTTGGAGGTCGACGGGTTGGCGCGGCCGGCGATTGCGGCGGCGCTGGGGTCCTTCGGGATCGGGGTTTCGGCGCGCGGGCCTTTGCCTAAGCCACCGCCTGAGGCCAAACGGGTGTTGGATGCTTGCCTTGCCGCATTGTCCAACCAAGCGGCGCGGCTGATCAGTGAAGGTGTCGCGCGCAGGCCGCTGGATGTGGATGCAGCGGCGGTGTTGCACGGGATGTTCCCGCGTTGGCAGGGCGGGCCGCTGTTTCAGGCCGACAAACGCGGCTTGTTGGTGTTGCGCGCCGATCTTAAGCGCCGCGCCGAGACAGCACCGCAGATTTATGCCCCGGACGCGCTGTTTGATCGGTTGATCGCCGATGGCAGGGACTTTGCCTCGCTCAACAGCGCCGACTAAGCCAGAATAACCCCGACGACGACCATGATCAGCCCCAGAAACGACACCGCCAGCGCGCCCATGTTCCACGCCACCACCCGCTGCATCGCAACACGGGCCTGATCATCGGGCAAAGCCCGCCGTTTGATGCCCAGCACCAATTTGATGCACCATGCCAGCCCGACGATGCCCAGCAAGGTCAGCGCGGTTCCGATCCAGATCACGATATGCATGTGCGACTCCCTGAAAACCTGCGCCTGCGGTAACGCCGTTGGCAAAGCCTTGCAAGCCCGCGCGGGCCCGCTTGATCCCGCAAGCCCCGCCCTGTAGGAACAGCCAAACCCAAAGCAAAAGAGTCCCGCGATGAATGATGTAACCGCCGCCTATACCGTGACCGCCGACGAGCTGCGCCAGTTCATCGAGCGCGCCGAGCAGCTCGCCTCCGAGAAAAAGGACGTGGCCGAGCAGGAAAAAGAGCTGTTCGCTGAAGCAAAAGGCCGCGGCTATGACACCAAAGTCATGCGCAAGGTGATCGCGTTGCGCAAACGCAAGCCCGATGAGATCGCCGAAGAAGAAGCCATCATCGAGATGTATAAATCCGCGCTAGGGATGCAGTAACCGCTACCACTTGCGACCAGTCTGAAGAAAAAGACCGGGTAGTGCGCTGACGCTGCCCGGTTTTTGTTTGGCAGTCGCCACAAACCCCAAAAACCTAGCTAAAATTGTCATCCTCTGCGCGCAAGCATCCCACGGGGGTTTGGGGGTGTGAAACCCCCAAGCGACCCTGATGCCGAGCACCCCGCTTCAAGGCGCGATGAAATCCACCCCCGGCATATGGGTAATACGGTAGACATCTTCCTCATAAAGCCGGGTCAGCTCCGCCACGGTCGCCTCGGTCCAGCCGGGCATGACCACTTCGGCATTGATGCGATCTGGCAGCGCGAATTTATCCAAAAACGCTGAGACGATCTTGCGCCATTGCATCACCGTGGCGGGTGGATGGCTTTCGAGATAGCTTTGCAGCCGGGTCAAACCTTCGCCTGACATCAGCGTGGCCAGCAGGTCGTTCTCACCTTCCAGCACCACATTATCGGGAAGGCCCGCGACGGTGCGCAACACTTCGGGCCAGATCAACGGCGTGTCTTCATCACACCAGATCGTCAGCGGCGCGCCGGGGTTAAGGGTTAATATCCGCTGTACCACCTGCGACCAGTGCAACTGAAAGATATCGGCCTGACCGATGAACTCGGCATAGGTCTTGTTCGGCAGTTTTTCCAGCAAAGCCGGCAGGAAGGTGGCCGGGTTGCGGATCGCAAGGTGGAATTCGGCCTCAATCTCGGGGAAAATCTGGCTGAAGGCGCGCACTCGCTCGCCCGCCGCCGGATAAAGCGTGCCGTCCAGCGCCCAAGGGGCAAGCGACAGAAAGCTGTCCCAAGACAAAACCATGCGGTCGGCAACATCTTCTTCCATGATCTTGTCAAGGATCAGCGCCTGCGTGTCGCGGCTGGCGGCGCTGCCTTTGAGCTGAATGGCCGTATCACGCAGCAGGTTGCGGTAACGTTTTGGCCCCGGCACGACGATGCCATGCTCGGCCAATAGCTCACGGTTTTTCAAAAGACATTTCAGAAGCCGCTCTTCATCGGTGAAGTGCGCGCCAAGGTGATAGACGATCCGCATCGGGGGGGTGGCCTGCCTGCTTGTTCTTGTTGGCGCAACTATAGTCGGTTTTCTTTACAGGGAAACAGCTTTCCGTTATCTGGCGCGGATGATGTCTTTGCAAAATAGTCAGAAATCCCCTCTCCGCCTGCGGATCAAAGCGCTGCGGTTTGATATCTGGTCGCTGGGCGCGCTGCTGGTGGGGGGCATCGTGCTGGTGCCGATGCTGGCGGTGGTCTGGATCGCGTTTCATCCGACAGAAAACATCTGGCCGCATCTGCTGTCCACCGTGCTGCCGCGCTATTTCACAGCGACTTTGCGGATGATGTTGGGCGTGGGCGTGCTGTCGGCGGCAATGGGGGCAGGTGCGGCTTGGCTGGTGGTGATGTACCGCTTTCCCGGCAGCCGCAGCTTGGACTATGCTTTGCTGTTTCCGATGGCGATCCCGGCCTATGTCGGGGCCTATGCACTGGTGGATTTTCTGGATTACGCCGGGCCGTTGCAGATCGCGCTGCGCGGCGCTTTTGGCTGGCAGAATGCCCGCGACTACTGGTTTCCCGAGGTAAACTCCGAGCCTGCGGCGATGTTGGTGCTGTCGGCGGCGCTGTATCCCTATGTTTACCTCATGACCCGCGCGGCGCTGCGCGAGCAGTCGGGGGCGAGCTATGAGGTGGCGCGATCCTTGGGTTTGGGGCCGTGGGGGATGTTCTGGCGACTGGGCCTGCCGCTGGTGCGCCCGGCGATTGCCGCAGGGGTTGCCTTGACCATGATGGAGACGGTGGCTGATTTCGGCACCGTGTCGACCTTTGGCGTGCAGACGCTGACGACGGGCGTGTTCTCAACTTGGCTGAACGGCGGCAATGCCGGGGGGGCGGCACAGATTGCCGGGGTCATTCTGTCGCTGGTGCTGGTGCTCTTGAGCGTTGAATATGTCAGTCGCCGCAACGCCCGCTTTCACCGC
Organism: uncultured Cypionkella sp.; assembly: GCA_964387655.1. Classification (GTDB taxonomy): domain Bacteria; phylum Pseudomonadota; class Alphaproteobacteria; order Rhodobacterales; family Rhodobacteraceae; genus Cypionkella. Next base: position 16,493 of record CAYLYV010000004.1, read on the forward strand.
CAGTCGCGCGCGACCCGGCCAGTGACGCCGATCCCGTTGCACGGGCCATGGGCTTGGGCCGCGACGGCTTTGTGTCTGGTGCCGTTTCTGTTGGGCTTTGCGCTGCCGACGGCGGTGATGCTGGGCCATGCGCTCGCCAAGCCGCAGATGTGGCTGGCGCCGGGGCTGTTGCAGGCGGCGTTGAACACGGTGATCGTCGGCGGCATTGCGGCGCTGCTGACCGTCTCGGCGGCACTGTTTCTGGTTTATGGCGTGCGGATGGCGGGGCGCAGCCTTGCGCGCACCGTACTGCCGGTGACCACCTTGGGCTATGCAATGCCCGGAGCCGTTCTGGCCGTGGGCCTGCTGGTGCCGCTGGCGGCATTGGATCACCGGGTGGCCGATCTGATGCTGGTGCTGACCGGGCATGACCCCGGCCTGATGCTGACCGGAACGGCGGCGGCGATTGTGCTGGCTTATCTCGTGCGGTTTTTCGGTATCGCGCAGGGCGCGGTGGATTCGGCCTTTGGGCGCATATCGCCCTCCTTGCCAATGGCCGCGCGGAGTTTGGGGCGCGGCGTCGGCGGCACCCTGCGCGATGTTTATCTGCCGCTGATGCGGGGATCGGTGCTGACCGCACTGCTGCTGGTCTTCGTCGAATGCGTCAAGGAACTACCGGCCACTCTGCTGCTGCGCCCGTTCAATTTCAACACCTTAGCCACCCGAGTTTACGAGCTTGCCAGTCTGGAGCGCATCGGTGAAGCCGCCCCCGCCGCCCTGATCGTCACCGCCATGGGCCTTGCGGCCGTGGCCTTACTGGTCCGCGCCACAAGATAGGTTATCCCAAGCAACCCCCTTGCACCGGACCGCGCCTGCCGATATTTGAGAGGAACTGCCCTTATAGCTCAGCTGGTAGAGCACCTGATTTGTAATCAGGGGGTCACGGGTTCAAATCCTGTTGGGGGCACCATAAAATCAAGCACTTAGATCGCCTTGCGGCTTTTCGTTGGATCGCGTTGGATCAAGCAGGTTTGGCTTTCGTTCCAACCTGACGCAGTTCAACAACGCGGGTAGCAGAGGCAGACCGTCCGCGCGCATAGCGTTCGGTCATGGCAGAGGTCGAGTGTCCGGCAAAATCACGCAGGGAAGTCATGTCGGCGCCAAGGTCTTTCGCCTCGGTGATAGCCCCAGCACGCACGTCGCGAAGCTGGATTTCAAACGGCACCTTGGCTGTCCCGGCATGTTCGCGCCACATCATTGCCCATGTCCGCTGGTGGTAGGGCTCACCAAAGCGATTGACGATCACAGGGCCGATGCGGCTTTCCAGAGGCACGGACAGAAGGCGGTCGCGGGCCATAGGAACAAGAGACAGGTCAAACTCCATGTCGTCCATGCTGTGGCGCTCGGTCTTGGAAATGGTCTTGGTGATCATCGCCACGTCGCGGTCGATCATGTCCCAGGTCAAGCCATCCTGCCAGCGTTTGCCGCCGCGCTGGATGCCGCCCTGATCCTTGCCTGCCAAGATCCACTGGCCGCGAATGTCCACGGCGCGCAGGGCAAACTCGTATTGCAGCATGATCCCCAGAGCGAAGGCTGTGTCACCGGCAGCATCAGCCGCAGCGATCACGGCGTAGACTTGCGCGCGGGTCGGGGCTTGCTTGCGTGGGCGGCTGTTCTTCACCCGGATTTCCGAGAGGATTGCCTTGATGCGCTGGCACTGCTTGTTCTCCAAGGCGCAACCGTAGCTGATCACAATGCGCAGCATCCCGATCTTGCGGTGGATGAAGGCGTCAGAGCGGCCGTTCTCGCGCATGGCAGCCAACCAGCCCTTTATCTCGGCGTAGGTGGCGTTGGACAGATCATCCTCGCCAACGGCTTCTTCCCAATAGCTGATATCTGACAGGTAGTGCGCGCGCGTGTTTCCCTTCACCTCTTGGATCGGGGAAAGCTTGTCGCCCTTGTAAGCAGAGAACAGCCATTGCCATGTGTCGGGATCGACCTTGGCGGTGGAGCCTTCCCACCACTGTATCATTTCGCGGGTCAACTCGCGGCAGCGCAGCGCGCGGGCCACATCGTCACCTTCCAGCGCCACCGATTTCAGCGACCATCCGGCATTGATGTATTTCTTGGGCGCTTTCCAGTAGGCGCAATTTCCTGAGCGGTTCAGTCCGGGCGCATATAACGGGTCTGAACCGTCGTAAAGACGGGCATCATAGGACATGTTTTTTCACCTTGGTTGAGCCGCTAGTGGTGTCTGCGGCCTTCACAGTGTCAGACACGCGGCGGCGTTTGGCAAGCCAAGCCTCAACGTCGGCTTTCAGGGTCAGGCCAACGAGAGGATCGCGGCGCGGGAAGCCCTCGGCCTCAAGCGTGGTCCTGATGTGCTTGCGCCAATTATCGTAGCCGTAGCCCATCGTGGCGGCGCACCACTGCTCTGAGCCGTAGGCCGACACGGGGTCAAAGGTGCGGTCATGTTTGGTCATGATGTAGCCTTCCGAAACGTGGTTCCGATCTTCTGGTGTGCGCGCAACAGAGCCCCTACTGCATCAGGCCCAGCGGCCCATAGCGTGACACCAGAACCGGGTGATCCGCCGACAGTCCCATCAGGGCGTTCAAACTTCACCTTGCCGCGCGTCACCAGCATGGCGTCAGCACGGTCGGCTGCATCCTGCCACCAAGGCGCAGATGTGCGGTCTGGGGTCAGGGCAATCCCATTGCCATGCGCGAAGAACCGATCAAGCCACGGCACCAAGCCCATCCGCCCGCCGAAGGGTGGGTTCATCCAAACGAAGCCGTTCCACCTATGGATCAGACCGTCGCTGCCAGCGTGCAGCCAAGTCTTTGCAGGGACATGGCGAGGGCCATCAATCGGCGCTGCCACATCAAGATCAAACTCAACACCCAGAGCGTCGAAGATGAAGCGTGGGGTATACCAATGATCGGATTTGCTGACGCCTTCCCATCGGCCCATATCAAATCACCTCCATGCCGTCGACATGAAGTAAACCCATGCCGATCCAGCGCGCCTGCGTCTCTGCAAGGCCCCGTAGCATAGCGTCCAGCACCATGGCCGGGGTCAGCCCGCGCTTCGCATAGGAGTGCGTGTCGATGGCCGTGTGGCAGGTGTGGCAGGCAAAGGCCCCGTGCAGATCGGAAACCTTGCTTCCCATTGATTTCCCGATCCCCGGCAGATGAGCCAGAACCACAGTCGAGTTGTCGTGGCAGCAAATCCCCGGCAAGCGGAGCGAACATGGCTGGCCCTCGGCAGCGTCCTTCAGGGCTTGGCTTCTGACCTTGGGCAACAGCGCGGGATTGGTGATCATGTTCATGGTTTTTTCCGATTGTTCGGGGATGATTTCGGCTCCATCGGCGCAATCTTGAACATCGAGCAGATGAAGTAGATCCGGTTCATGGTCAGGCCGGTCATGCGGTGGATTTCAGCGCGCGTATGCTTCTTTGCCAAAGGCCGGATTATGTCCGCGTCGGCTTGGCGGGCTATCACGGCGGCGGCGGAATGCGCGGGGCTGCCAGGTGCAAGGATTTCCTGCGGCTCTGGCCTCTTTGGCGTGCGGATCAGGTGTTCGCCGCGCCAGTCGTCTGTTTGCATATTCACCAGTAGGCACTCCTGACTATCTCTGGATCTTCGCCGCTCTCGGCAATGTCCGCCTGCATGATCTTTTTGAGCGTGATCGTTACGGTTTCCGATACGCAGCCGTGGGCTTTGGCTATCTGCCCCGGCAGCACGCCAGAGGATCTGTCCCGCAACCAACCCAACAACTCATTGTCGCGTTTGCGCGGGACAAACCGGATGTTCATCAGATCGCCCCGCCTAGCCCGCAGAACCCGTGCGTGGGGCTCGTCGGGATTTTCAGCGCCTCGCGGTTCTCCATCACCCATGCGACGGCTTCCTTGTGGCCACCTGAGATGCCCTTCTCCTTCTGGCTGGCAATGCGCGCCTGCACGAACGGGGTCAGCAATGATGCGGGTAGATCAGACCACCGCCACGCAGCGCAGGAAGGCCCCTGACAGTGCGGGATTGCTGGATTGACCCCGAAGGTGCGGGCGGTTGGGCAAAGCCATCCAGCGGCTTCCTCTGGCGTGCGGGCGGTCATGCGAGTTCCTCGGTTTTGATCACGATCTTCACGGCGGAAAGGTTCGTCCCCTCCACCACGTCCGGCGTGATGATGATGCTGTCCAAATCAATGTCGTCCTGATCGCCAGCCAGCCAGCTTTCCAGATCGACGGTTGCGGTGCCTACGTCGGTGTCGCCAACGTAAGCTTCGATCAGCCCCGGCGAAATCAGGTCAGGCTCGATCTCCCAAATGTCGTTGATCAGGCTCAGTGCCTCGGTGTTGGTCATGCGGCGGGTCATTGCGCTGCCTTCCGTGCAGAGTGCCAGCCGCCCATCCAATCAGAGGCTTTCGCGGGGCTGTCCTCGTAGGGACACTCGGTCAGGGCCAGCGTGCCGTAAGCCGCAACGCCCTCGTCCCATTCCTTCGAGCCGGGGAACGCATCTTCCCACACGATATCGTCCGTCCAGTGCGGCGCGACCGTCTCCGCGTCGGGGATATGGTCAACCGGATCGGGCTGGCGTTCCTGCGTCACCTCAGGCTCAACCACGGCGGCGGCCTTGGCGGCGACAGCTTTGGCAGCAAAGCCACCCGTCGCCGGTGTCACATCGCGCATCCCCTCGGACTGCTCGATTTCCTCTTTTTCATAGACGCCCAAGATCACGTCGGGGAAGTGGCGGCGGCACATCGCTCGGACGGAATAATACCAAAGCTGCTGGTCAGGATCGGCTTTCCAGAGCGGCGAGTTCTTGGTGGTGATCTTGCCGATTTCCGGCCCCTCGTATTCGATCACGTCGCCGTCTTTGGTTTCGACGGACAAGAACCATTGGCGCGTGGCGTCCTTGCCGACAACCTTGCCCTTGATCCGGCCCTTGATCGGCGCGCGCTGCTCGATCACAGCATGGATAAGCTGCGCCTCGTAGGCGATCCGGTCGTTGACCATGTAGGACTTGTTCGCCACAGCAAACGGGTCCATCCGCCAGTTCAGGGCTTGCAGCGTGATCGCCATGCAGGCGCCAGGTTCTGCACGCAGGTGCTTTGGCACAGCCTGCCGCGACACAGCCATCAGCTTGGAAAACTCCAAGACTTGGCCCATGTCCTTGAACGCGAGGCCGCCGACGGTGCTGGAAACCTCCGTCCCCCCGGCGATGGAAAGGTCGGTGCGCGCGGTGATGCGTTCTTCAATGGTTTGCGGTGCGTCGTTCATGACGGGTTTCCTTCGGTAAGGGGGAAATTCAGGCGGGCAAACTCGCCATGCAGGAGAAGCGCAGCGGCGTCATAAGCGCGGCCAGCCTCATCTTCGGTGTCGTAGGTTCCGAGCCACCTGTGATGCCACATGGCCCCAATTTGTGCGCCCCATCTGCCGCTTGGCTGTAGGACCACGCCGCAATGGCGCGACCGACCGCCTTGCGCCCCACGGTTCATCTGGTTTTGATTTCCGGAGGCTATGCGTAGGTTTTCAATCCGATTGTCTGAGGTGATCAGATTTTTATGGTCGATCTGATCGCTGGGCCACTCTCCGTAAAAGTGCGCCCATGCCGCGCGATGCGCAGAGCAATACCTCTTGAAGATTTCTCCTGACAGATACCCCTTTTTTTTGGATGGCGTATTCATAGCTGGCGAGTACGCATATCGCGTGTTCCAGCGCCGCCACTCCACTTCAGCACGCGGGCATTTAAAGATACTGGCAGGGCGGGGAAGCCAGCGGAAAAGCCCCGTATCTGGATTGTATTCCAATAGGCTCCGCAAGATATAGACAGGCACAACTTCGATCATGGTGCCGTCCCCTCCATCTGCATTTCCTCAAGAATGCGCTTCCTGAACCCGTCGCTCATTCGGAACGCGCCAATATCGCTGCCGGGGCCAGGCCAAAATCCGCTGTCCAGACACTCACGGAAGCGCAGACGGGCGCGGCGGTTCTGGAAGTGGCCGATGCTGATTGCCTCGCTGTCGATTTCACGCAACACAACGTGATGGGGCGCCGTATCGCTTTGGAAAACCAAGCCGATTGAGGTGGGCGCGCTGCCCGTCAAAACTTCAAACGCCTCGGCAGCAAGTGCCATTTGCATGTGATAGCCGTGCTGCTCAATGCGGCGATCAAGAAGCCAATGGGTCATAGGCTTGCCTTGCAGGGAAACCTTTTTGTAGTCTGATGAAGCCCCGTCAAAGCTGACCGTATCGGGCCGCGCCAAAACCCAAAGGCCGCTTTCCTCATCAAACCATGCCATGGTAATTTCAGCCAATCCGCCCATCACCGCAGCCGCACCGGGGTCTGCCGCCAGAACTTTCCCCATATCCTCAATCATCTTTTGCTCGGCTGCGGTGATTTGCGCGCGGGTATCGGCATCCATCGCCCGCCAGAACGGAACGGATTTGCTGTTCGCATCTGTCAGCCGACCTTCATCAAAGGCCTTGATCTGCGCGGCTGTGGGGCGGCGGGGTGCATCTTCTGGGCAGACCTGAAAGCGTTTGGCGACTTCTTCCGTGCCGCCAGAGACATAATCCGCCATCGCACGGCCAAGGCGAAGTGCCGTTGTTTCAGGGCGCACCCAGCGGTTCGGATTGATCGCGTGGAAGGCAAACACATCAGCCGGGGTCGCCAACTCCATCTTCCGAAGGATGCCGCTGGTGACGCTAACGCCATTGCAGCATTGGCTGTGGTGAACCTCGATCGGTATGTTGTAAAAGCCGGGGACCGAAATTAGTTCACCCTCGGCCAGTGTGCGGATTTCCATCATGGACGTTTCCCCGAGTTCTCGCCCTGATCGACAAGGCGGTCTGTTTCAGTGGCGATTTCTCGCAACGACTGGCGGTCGATGTGCGGCATCAGCGTTGTGTCGCGGCTGGCGCGCAGGGCAGCATATGCAGCCTCATTCAGCGCCTTGATCGCGGCTTTGTATTCAGAGGTCACAGTCGGCTCCTTCTGGAAAAGTGGTCACGGTTGCGAGGTGATGGATCCCATCCTTCGACAGCCGGATCATGTAGGATTGCCCAGCCTCGACGGCCTTCTGCGTCAGGGCGTAGACCGCCACATACCGCGCGTTGATCGAGGTGGATTTGATTTCGGTGGTGTCAGACTGTGGCATGGGGTTCCTCTGGCTCTTGGGATGCCAGCCCACGCGGGGCTGAACACCGAAGGGTCAGACGAGTTGCCAATCTTCTGCGAGCATATCGGTTTGGCTTGCCAACCAGCCCACAACCAGAGAACCGTCGGCAGCTTTCATGTCGATGTGCGCAGTCAGCTGGATTGAGCCGTTGGGATTGCCAGCAGCAGCCATATCATCGGCCAAGTGCCGCGCCGCATGACCATGTTTAGCCAGAGGGGCTGCAAATTCTGACGCAGGCGTCAGCGCAATCCACATGCCTTTGCCGTTCCATCCAGCCCGCGCCACGCGTAGACCTTCCTTCATGGCGACGATTGCTTCTCCAAAATCCATTGTTCCAAGTCTCCTGTGATTTCCGAGTGCCGCTCGGTGCGGATTGGTTCCCCTGCCGACTGGGGAGGATAATCGGCAGGGTAGGCCCGACCTCGGGAGGAGGTGAGGCGGGCTGTTCGGTTAGCCGTCGATGCCGGGGATGATCATCTTCCAGTCGTTCCCGGTCGCGATCAGGCAGGCTTGCAGCGGGCCCTCGGTCGGCGGGATCACGATCATGGTCCACGTCCCTTTAGGCGACACATAGACCTCGACAATGCCGCCGCGTGTCTCCATGCCGCGCGCCATGTTCCGCTCGGAATAGTCCTCATCCAGCTTGGCGATCAGTTCCTCGCGGGGCATACAGACCGGGCCATCTGCAAGGGCAGGGCTGGCGATCAGGCAAAGCAAAGCGGCCTTCAGCATCACTTCCACCCCTTCATGGTCCGCAACTCGTGGCGGCGCATTTCGATCTGGTTCTTGATTTCCGGCGTGAGGCGCTTCTCGGCCTTCAACTGATCCGCAAACCCGGCCAGTTCGCCCTCGTTGGGCAGCGCCGCGATCTTCTCGGTGAGAGACGGCTCAACGCGCATCACCACGTCAGCACCGCCAGCAGCACGCAGATGAGCCATCCGGTCATAGCCAGCGCCAGCTTGAACATCACAGCTTGTACGGAGCGTACAGCGGGCGCAGCGCGGCCTTGCTTGGTGTCAGTGAGGTCGATCATCCCAGCACCGCCAAGAAAACGATCAGCCCAAAGAGCGCGGCGCACATAATGGCGATCTGCTGGGTGGTGAACAGCATCAGCATTTCGTCAAACGGCACCGAGGAATTGCGCTGCATGTCCTTGCGATCCTGCGCGTTCAACTCCGCGCCGATCTGAGCCCAAAGGTGATTGCGCCAAACGCGCACCGTCGCAATGTCCTCGGGCAGCGTGGAAGCGGACAGAACGTCAACCGCAGCGGCGATCACATCGCGGCCAGACTTCACGTCCTGAAGCGCGCGGCGGGCAGGCTCGAAGCCGTCGCCAGTCTCGGTGCTAACTACCGCAGGATTTGCGTCGAGAAAGAACAGCTTGCGGCCGGTTCCGTTGCACTTCCAGCAAGTGTCGGAAACCGTCACCTTCTTGCCTTGGCGATCATCTTCATACCGGAAGCGGCCAGAGCCGTCACAGGTGCGGCAGCAGTCGTCGGGATTGGTGTTTGCGTAGGTCACTGTCGCCTCCAAGTGTTCTCGTCGGGAGGCTCATATGTCGCTCCGTTGAAAACATACTTCCAAAATCGAAGCATGGCGTCAAGCGGAAAACTTCGATTTTGGAAATTGATTGCGCAGGCCGAAGCAATCAACCTACAAACATTCACGCGCAGGCAGATGGAGGGTTGCTGATGGGGCCAAGCTTTTTTGAGGTGATCCTGACTGGCGCTGCTGGCGGAGCGGTCATTGGGGCGGCGATTTGGCTGGTTAGAACTGTTGTTCAGAAAATGCAGAAGCCATGAGAAAAGACCTTTGGTTTCTCAAGATCGCGTTCGGCGGCTTTCTGGTGGTGATGGTGATCTTTGACGCGATCTGGCCTGCCGACACGACGCTGCCGGGGTTGGTGCTGCTGATCGCCATATTGGCGGTGCTTGAAGGGTTTTCGGATCGTGAACTGTCGAAGAAAGGCCGTAACACGGAGGACCGATGATCATCTGGCGGCTTCATGCCTCCAAATAGCGCACGTCTTCCCTTTGAAGCACTGGCATCACGCGCGCGGCCCACTTCAATTCCACATCAATCAGGTTCGGATGCGTAGGGTTTAGCGACAAAAGCGACCATTTTCCGGGGGTTTGACCGCTTGCTAGCCGCTTAAGCATCACGCGACCGTCGGCTGTCTCTGCCACAACCGGGCGACCAAGATCCTCTTGGAACACCGCCATCGCCTCGCGCTTCCAGAAAATGACATCGCCAGTGAGCGCCCACGGTTCAGCAGATGCGCCGACAATTTCGGCTGCGGCAACGCCATGCGCCGGAAGCCATTGAGGGCGTGCAATCTGATAGATGCCGCCGCCCTTTTCATAGTCGTCTGATAGGCTGATGTAATCGCCAGCGCCGACACGACCAACCACTGAAATTGTGGAAGGCTGGTCCTCGGGCAGCACAAAACCAAAGAAGCTGCGGATCTTATCGGCTTCATCTGCTTTGAGTTGGCGGCCGCCCATCAAAATCTTGTTCACTTGGACGGAGGTCAGCCCGATAGCATCGCCCAAGTCGCTCTGGGTTTTTCCAGCAATCGCAAGCTGTTGCCTGATCCATGTGATGTTCATTTTGCACAATTATTTCCGTTATAGAAGTTTTTCCACTGCTATGTTGGAAGTTCTGGGCTTGACTAGGGGACTTCGATTATGGAAGTGTCCCATCCCATGAACATAGCACAGCACGTTATCAGCAAAGTTGGTGGTGTTTCAAAAGTCGCAGCAATCTGCGGTCGCACTACAAGCTGGGTCTATAAATGGACCTATCCAAAAGAGCGCAGCGGGCGGGGCGGGGTCGTTCCGCACGAAGATGCAGAGGCTTTGCTTGCTGCTGCACGGCGGGGGGAAATCGAATTGATCCCCGCAGATTTCTTCACCAACTGCCCCAACCCTACTACCCAAATCCCCGGCGCGAATAGTCGGGATAACCATACCCACACCCCTGCGGACCTCTCAAACGGCTGCTCCTGAAGCTGACCCCGGAACTGTGCCGCGCGTCCAAAGGGGGGCGTGTTTTTGCGCAAACGGTTCCAACAGGCGTTCTGGCTCGAAACGAGATGAGAGCAACTTTCAACATATGGAGACACCATGGCACGCAAACCCAAGTCGGACGGCGAGACCATCCGCAACATCACCAAAGGCATCGAACTCGATCACGACACGCTGATTGCTGAAATCGAGGCGCGGTCACGCGAAGAACATGCGCGGGCCTCGGACGCTGGCGAAAGCGCGTCCAAGGTCACGGCCTATCTCGAAAAGACCAGCCTCAACGGTCAGGCGTTTTCTTGGCTGAAGTCGATCATGAAGAAGCTGCCCAAGAAGGACGGCTCGGTGAAGGCGCTGGACGTGATTTCCTCGCTGGAAGCTGGCTTGCCGCTGCTGCGGTCGCATATCGAGGGTCAATCCCCGGCGCTGCCGTTTGGCGATCCTGAACCGGCTGCAAATCCGGGCATGTCCGACGACGAGATTACCGAAGGGCTTGCGCAGTTTGATCCGGTCGAAGGCACTGAGGCACCGGCCAGCGACGAGCCCTACGATCTGGCGGCCGAGACTGACGACTTTGAAGCCCAGCTCGCGCAGGCCGCAGAATAAATGCTGGCCCTTGATCCTCCCGCACTGATTGTTCTGCCGGGGCCTATCTCGACAAACAACCTGTATTTCAACGTCCCTGGGCGCGGGCGGGTCATCACCAAAGATTACGCAGCATGGAAGCGGCGGACTGCTGAAATGCTCAACGCACAAAATCCTCTGCCGCGCTTCAAATGCGCGGTGGAGATAACCTTCTACGTCGGGGAAACCGGCGTTGGAGGGATGGACACTGACAATGTTCTTAAAAGTTTTACTGACGCGCTGAAGAAGGCTGGCATCATCCATGACGACAGCCGCAAGTGGGTGCGCCGCACGGGCGCTGTGTGGGTGCCGGGGATGGCTGGATGCGTGGCTCGTATCGAGACGGCTAAGGCTGATCTGGTGGCCGACAAGCTGCGCGGGATGATCCGCACGGGCCTGCGAGGGCTGCTGTCATGACACCTGTTCGCATCCGTGGCGTGACCTATCGCAGCATTACAGACGCGGCCAAGGCGCAGGGCGTTCACGAGCGCACGGTGTATTTTCATCTGGACGCTGGCACGCCGGATCTGATCGGCAAGCAGATGCAGACGAAGCGGCGACCCTGCACGATTGAGGGTGTCGATTACCCATCATTGAGAGCCGCAGCGCGCGCCTTGGGCGTATCGGTCGAGGCTATCCGCCAGCGGGCAAACCGCGCGGAAATGAAGAAATTGAAAGAGAAGGGCCGCTTGCTGGAAGTGCTGCGGCTGCGTGCATTGCCGGAAACTGGCGGTGCGATGGAAATAGAACGGCCAGACACCCGCTAGCAACGCGTGTCTGGCCTAACCGAAGCCCGATCGAGAAAGGATCAGGAATGGCTCACTCACAAGCTACAGTATTTGAAACCCCACGTCAAAGCCGGGGGAGGTTCGCATGAGCCAGCACAATTTTGACCCTGAAATCGCAGCAATCGTTGGCGTAAATGCCGCCGTTATCTATCAAAACATTGCGTTTTGGTGCGAGAAAAACGCTGCCAATGACCGCAATATATTTGAGGGTCGCGCATGGACGTACAACACGACAAAGGCGTTCTCGATCCTCTTTCCGTACCTGACAGCAGACCAGATCAGACGGGCGCTTGAGAAGCTTGAGTACGAAAATCTTATAGGTGTCGGAGCATTCAATTCTGACCCCAGAGACAGGACGAAATGGTACTGTGATATTCGCCAATTGCATTTGGCAAAATTGCCAGTCCCATTTGGCGAAAACCCCAAAGCATTACCAGATAATAAACCAGATACTAAACAAGATCTCTTTGATGGGGTCGAAGCAGAGGCAGACGGAGCCAAAATTCCGGCGTCCGAAGCGATAGACAGCAGCTTTGAAAAGTTTTGGGCTGCGTACCCTGAAGGCAGAAAAACCGACAAGCCCAAGGCTAAGGCGGTATTTGTCAGGATTGTGACAGGCAAGTCCAAGGAGTTGCCCAAGACTTCACCTGAAGTGATCATTGAAGCTGCGCACCGATACCGAGCAACGCAGCCCGATCCTAAATTTGTGCCGCTGCCAAAAACATGGCTGAACGGCGCGAGGTGGAACGACAAGATCAGCACGCAATCAGAAACCAACAGCAACTTCTGGACCGGCAACAAGGTCTTCAGATGATTGATCTGGATCAGTTCGAGGAACGCGCGGCGATCATGGAATTTGACGGCGGCCTGTCTCGGTTCCGCGCTGAGACACTGGCGGCACAGGCTCAGGGCAAGCAACGGCGGGAGGTGCTGGATGAAATCGGCAAGCGACATATTGCACGACAACGGGATCACGGTGCGGCGCCAGAGCGGCACAGTCAGGGCGATCTGTCCTCAGTGCAGCCCGTACCGCAAGAATAAAAAAGACCCCTGCTTATCGGTCACTTTTAAGGCCGATGGTTTGCAGTGGAAATGCTGGCATTGCCCATTTGAAGGAGGCGAGTTCTATGAGCAGCGACGTGATGAAATGGCTCCAAGAGGTCCGCAAACTGGACGCAGAGTTGCTCTCGGAAGCGGGGGTGCGGCCGCTGCACCACGACAGCTTGGGGTTGGTGGCGGCGTTCCCGTATTATCGGAACGGCAAAGCCTACGCGGCCAAGTTTCGGACAATCGACAAGAAATTCCTCTCAACCAAGGGGGTGAGCCGGGGTCTGTACAACGGCGACGCGCTTTTGTCGGATCAGGATCAGCCCATCGTGATTACCGAGGGCGAGATTGATTGCCTTACGGTTCGCCAGAGCGGCTTTCTAAGGGCCGTCTCGCTTCCAGACGGGTGGACGGAGCAGGGCAACAAGACAGAGGCCCTGAGCGAGGCTGTAGAGGCCCTGATGAAGTCGCCCTATGTCGTGGTGGCGGGGGATAACGACAAGGCCGGTGAAAGCCTGCCCAAGGCCGTGGCAAACGTGCTGGCGGGGCATGACGTGCGGTATGTGACTTGGCCGGATGGCTGTAAGGACGCCAACGACGTTCTGATGATCCACGGCGAGGGCATGGTTGCTCAGTGCATCAACTCGGCAAAGCGAATTGATCCGCCCGGTGGTTTGATTTCCGGGTTCTCCGATCTGCCGCCTCTGTCCACGCAGCGCATCCTTAAAATCGGGCAGGATCCCTTCGACAAGGTGATTGCGCTGGAATTGGGCGAGATTTCAGTTTGGACAGGTCTGCCCGGCTACGGCAAATCGACGCTGACGGTCTGGGCTGCGGATGAAATCGCCAAGCATGAGAACGTGCGGATTGGGCTCATTGGCTTTGAAACCCATCCGGCCCGCATCCGCGATCAGTTGGCGCGGAGCAATGTTCACAAGTCGTGGAAGGCTTTGAGCGAACCAGAGCGCGACAAATTGCTGCGGGATCTGGATCGGCGCTGGCGCATGGTTCACGTCACAGACGAGGCAGACAATCATCTGGGCTGGCTGGAAGGCATGGTCAAAGCCTTGGCGGTGCGGGATCGGTGCAAGGTGATCATCATCGACCCTTGGAACGAATTGGAGCATTTGCCTGAGAAGGGCGAAAATATGACCAATTACATCAACTTCGCGCTGAAAGTGATCCGTCGCTGGGCTAAAAAGCTGGAAGTCCACATCGCAATCGTTGCGCATCCGGCCAAAATCAAGAGCGAGGGAAAGCCTCGGCCGCCAACCGGCTATGACGTGGCCGACAGCGCTGCGTTTTTCAACAAGCCCGGATTGGGAATTACGGTTCACCCCGGCGATCAGGAGTTTCAGGTCGAGATTATCAACTGGAAAACAAGGGACACAATGCTGTATGGAATTGAGCGTGGCTGTAAGGCGGTGGTTGAATATGCCCCGGCGTGGGGCTGTTACCGCGCGCTTGGATCAGTTGACCATCAACCGGGGCTTGGCATTTGAAAATTGATCCGACATTCCTGCGGCAAGTCCAAACCGCTGGCTGGCAGATTGCCGGAGCAACAGAGGACAAGGTTCTGGCCGGGTGTCCCACGCCGGGTTGCCCGGTCAAGGTCACATTCGCCCCCGGTCAGCAGGTGCGCCAAGCCTGCGGTCAGGGGCAGACGAGCTCAGTTGTGGTAGGATGCTTTGACGATGCGCGGGTGTTCCTGCGGGCGCGGCGCAATGCTCTGGCGCTAGCAATCCGTGATGTAGAGGACGTGGCGGGGATCAGCGTCGACTTCCTCGCCAAGTTCGAAAAGGACGATCCCTCAAAATACCCAAACGCCCAGACCTTCCTTGAGTGGGTCCAGGCGCTTGGCTACGAGGTGGTTCTCAGGCCTGCGGTTCTTCCTCTGTATGCTCTGCGGGTGATTGCAGAGACGCGGCCTCGGACGCAGGCAAGGACGAAGGCTCAGGATCGGGTCGCATCATTGAAGGCATCCGCCGCGCAAGTGACGAAAGAGTTGCCGTAACGCGTCCAAGGCCAGCAGATATGTCGGCCAGTTGCGCTGGCAGAGATACCGCATCCTCCACGATCTGCCGCGCCGTCATAACCTCGGAATTGACCCAAGCGTCCAGCGTGTAAAGCACCGCCCAAGGGGTGTTGTGCTTCCGGCGCCAAGCAAAGACCGTCGGACGCGATATGCCAAAGTCCCTCTCGATCATCGGCCCGTTGCGCGAGGTGCCGTAGAAGGTTTCGGCCAGGCTCTCGAACAGTTGCGTTTGCTGCTCTGGCGTCATGGCCTCAAGGTCGGATCTGGTCAGCATGTGGGTTGCTCCTGAATTTTCGTGGTGTTAGACGGTTTGTGCCTGCTTCGGTGGGTGATCTGGCCGGATCGGGGGTGGTGGATGTGGTGTCTCCCGCCCCCACCTGTGGCCTCGAACAGTTGCGCTAGAACAGCGATAGCTGCGCTGCGCCTGATTTGACCACAGGGACGCGCTCACAGCCCGGTATGACGTATTGCACGCCCTCCGGGGTCAACTCCTGCCGATAGGGGCTAGGCGCGCTGTGCGGGGCTGTTTCGGGGGTCTGCGCGTCGATTATCGCCATGACTGCCGCCGCCATAGCCTCGGGCTGGTCGTGGTAGGCGCGCTGATCAATCTCGCCAAGGGTTTTCCAGCCCAATTCGATCACAAGATAGCGGATGCGGTCGCAGGGCCGAATGATAAAGGTGCGCGATCCGTTGGACAAAGCCCCCGGCTGCGCGATGACGCGGCGCAACTCAATAGAGCCTGTCGCGCCTCTGAAAACGGTATCAGGGCGCGCGGCCAGTAGGTCAAAGGCGCGTTCACAGGTGTTTTTCATAGCGTGGTGTCTCCTCTCGTTTTGTTGGCGTCTAGGGAAGGCGCAACACGGGGCTGCGCCTCTGCCAAGGCGTCAAGGGTTCATCTGCCTGTTGATGTAATCCAGGCGAAAGCGCAGGGCGTCGGTTTCATCGCCAAAGTAGGCAATTATCCCATCATCATTGACCACGGCAAACCAATCGCTTGGCCCTTGATCGTTTTCCCACATTCCCGGCGCGCAAACCTGCACCGCGTCTAGCCATTCTATTATGTTGCGCCCCGCGCTTGGGTCGGCTTCTTGGTCAAGATAAGCTGCGTTCATTTCTCTGCCCTCCTTACGGGGTTACAACGCATCCGGCCCATAACAGGCCGAACAGTGCGATTGCGGCCAGCGTGTCGGCCAAGATGCTGCGGATCGTGCCGGGGTTACGCATAGAACACCGCCACGCCTGACGGGCAGTCGATCACGCGCATGTCAAAGGCCAGATCACGCGCGAAGGCTTCATAGTCGAAATACCGCGCAAGGATGCTGTCGGGCTTGGCATCGCGGCAAGAAATCATCTCGTCGGCGGCCTCGTCGGCGTAATCGCGGAAAGTGCTATAGATGCCGCTGAAGCTGTCGCGAAGTGCCTCCGCAGCTTCCTCAACGGTCTGGAAGTCGCCCATGATTGCCTTCATATCGTCGGCGTCGATGCTGTCGTTATCCTCTACCAGTTCGACATATGCCGCCACGTCGTCAAGGTTGGGATATTCACCCATATCGGGGAAGCCGTCATAGTCGTGGATTGCCCATTCTTCGGCGCTGGGGACTTCGCCACTGCCCGCGCAAGTAGCGCAAGGTTCTTCGCGAGTGTCGCCGTTCTCGCTATTGTGGACAATCTGCGTGCCGTCGCCGTCGCAATAGGGGCAGGTCACGGTGACATTCGGGCAAGGTGATCCGCGCAACATGGTGGCGATAGCGTCCCGCATTTCATCGGCGTCGGCGCTGGCGTCAATCCATGCGCCATACAGGCGGCCGGAGTTGTAAGAGGCAAGGCAAGCTGCATAGAGTTTCATCGGTTTATTCCCTTGTGTGGTGTCTCTGGGTCTGTGGTGTCGTGGCCCATTGTGCGCAGCCCGACACGCGGGCGGCGGCGATAGGTCACATCGAGGTTTCTTGCAGCGTGATCTGGTAGCGGACAACAGGCGCGCCGGTGGTGACGTTGCGCGTCTTGTAGGCGCTGATCTGCGGGCGGCTGCATTGGCTGACCTCATCAAACGCGAACATATCCTCAAGGGCATCTTCGGCAGCTTCGCGCGTCTTGTAGCCCCATGCGTAGGTGTGGCGGCTCATGCCCGCCACCATTCCAACACGCAATCAATAAAGACGAGGGCAAGAGGCGCGATGAGGATAGAGCCGATGATTACGTTCGAGAGGGTCATGTGATGTTCCTTTGTGGTGGCCGGGGTGGTGTCGCCCGGTGAGATAACCTTGCATCAAACGCAAACCGCCGTCAATACACAATCGTAAAGAAACGATATGAATAACGCAGAATATCGCGCCGGATGGATCGACCTGGCCCCGCGTGCATTGAGAACAGCCCCAAACAGCCGCTTTTCTCGCCCGCATGACACATTCCAGCACGCCTAAAGTAACACGATCTAAGCAAGCACTAAGGCATCAAGAAGGGGCGCAGCCCCCCCGTATGCGTGCCGCACTGCGCAAGGCGATAGACGAGATTGTGTTCAAAGGTCGCACGCAACGCGATGCAGCCAAGGAAGCGGGGATGAATGAAACAGCCCTAGGCCGCGCATTGCAGAAGCCACATGTCGCGCAGCACGTCGAAGCCATGAAAGCCCAAGCGCTGATCGACGCAACAAAGCTGCGCGGACTGGCTAAGGCAATGGCCATCCAAACCGGAATTGATCTAATGAGGTCAAGCACTTCCGATGCGGTGAAGGCTAGGATGGTGGAGTTCTTCGCGGGCGAGATCAAGCAGGGAACGCAGGTAAACGTGAATATCGGGGCTGCATCAGGGGGCTATGAGTTCCTGCGACCGGGGCAACGCATCATCGACATAACGCCCATAGATAGCGCCGCATCTGATAGCCCATCTGGTGATGTAGACGGTCAAGCCATTGATAACGCGGATGAATAGCGCAGAGTTGGATCAACAGCGCGATCCAATGGCCCAAACAGGGGCAATCTGGGCTGCATTGGCCAAGGTTTGCAGGCACCTGCACGCAGAGGGGCTCGACGCTGTAGACCCCCTGGGGGTGCTTGACCGGATGGGGTGGGGGGAAAATCGCGGCGCCGCCTGTATACACTCGTCCTCCGCCCTCTTGGCGCCTTGTCTCAAAATTTTACCAAATTCCATCTTACCCCAATATCGTTTTTTACAGTCGGGTGTCGGTTATCACGGGGCTGAGACTTCGGGTATTGGGCTTGTTGGGCGTTTTGGGCTGAATTGACGATAGATTTGATACTTTACCCATGGAATTTGCCCGAATTTGGGCTTTGGAGGTGCTGAATGTCGGTGGTTGTTTTTCGGGATGGGGTTATGGCCTCGGACAGCGGGCAGTGGATGGGTTCGATCAGATCGGGGACGCTGCGGAAGGTTGCGAAGTCCACCTCTGGTTTCATCTATGGGGCGTGTGGTTCGTCTCCTGCTGTATGGAATTTTTTCGCTTGGGTTGATGGTGGTGAGCAGGGGGATGCGCCGAAGCCTGTTTGCGAGAACGGCGAGGATAGCTTCTTTGCGATGTGGTATCGCTCCGATAAGGGGCTTTGGATGATCGACGGCACGGGGGCTTTCCCGGTGACTGCGCCGTATTTTGCGCTGGGGCCGTCGAAGGGTGTTGCCCTCGGTGCGCTGTGGGCCGGGGCGAGTGCTGCTGATGCTGTGCGGGCGACGATTGAACATTCTGACGATGCGTTTGGCGCGGTGCAGGAGGTTCGATAGATGGCGCTGCTTCAGACCAAGCGTGGGAACTTCCTCTACGAGCCGGATGGCGAGGTGCTGACGGAGTTTTTCTGGTCGCGGTCTGAACTGGATATAATTCAGGGGCCAATCCAGAGCGGGACTTCCTCTGCGTGCTGTATGCGGATTTGGGCGACGGCAGAGGAACAGGCACCGGATTTCGACAAGGTGCGGCGGACGCGGTTCATCATCACGCGGGACACCTACAAGGAATTGCGCGAGACGACGATCAAGACGTGGTTGGAGTGGTTCCCCGAAAGCGAGTGGGGCCCGATGATCCGGGCAGAGCCTTCCTTCCACCATCTGAAGCGCAAGCATTCCTCCGGGGATGGAACCTCCGTGGATTGCGAGGTGATCTTTCTGGCGATCCCGGATGCGGACGTGGCGGAACAGATTTTGGCGTCCTACGAAATTACCGGCTTCTTTCGGAACGAAGCGCAGTTTTGCGACAAGGCTGTGGTGGACGAACTTCTCAGCCGGTGCGCGCGCTATCCTTCCAAGCGGAACGGGCCGGGGGCGACATGGCACGGCGGCTTCTGCGACCTCAACGCGCCCATCGAGGGGCACTGGATACCCTACATGCGGGGGGATATTTCCCTGCCTCCGGGTATGACCGAGGATGAACAGAGGGTGTTCAAGAAGCCTGCGAGTTGGAAATTCCACACGCAGCCTCCGGGGCTGATCGAGGTGAAGGTGGACGGCCGGGTGGAGTACCAACCAAATCCCCGTGCGGAAAACCAAACCCACACCAAGAAATCCTATCTGGAAATCATCGTGGGCAAGGCGAAGGGCTGGATTGATCGCCGGGTCATGAACAAGGTCGGCCTCTATGTCGACGGCCAAGCGGTCTATCCGACCTTCTCGGATGCTGAGCATGTGTCCAAGGATGCGCTTCAGCCGGTCGACGGCTGGCCGATCATCGTGGGTCTGGACTTCGGGCGGGAACCTGCGGCGGCGTTTGGGCAGAACATCAACGGCCATATCGTGGTGATTTCCGAGTTGATCGGTGAAAACGAGAGTGCGGAGTTGTTTGCGCCAAAGGTCAAGCGCCACCTTGCCCAGCGGTATCCGGGGTTCTCCTACGAGTTTTCCGGCGATCCGCGTGGTGCCGACGGCAGCCAGAACTCCGAAATCACCGCCTATGAGATTTTCCAGAAGCACGGGATGCGGGTTTTGCCCGCAACCTCGGACAATAACCCACAGATGCGGCGATCTGCGATGGAGGGCACCCTCGGGCGGCGGAATGGGTTTTTGGTCTGCACCACCTGCCTTGTCGCCAAGACGGGCCTTGCTGGCGGCTACCACTACCCGAAGATCAAGGTGCGCGGCGTAACAGGCTTGTTCTCTGATAAACCACGGAAAAACCGCTATTCTCACATCGTTGAAGCGATTGAAAACCTGATCCTTGGCGCCGGGGAGGGCGAGGCCGTTGTGCGTTCTTCCCGCGAAAAACCAAAGGCCTCCCCGGTACGGCGTCACCGGATCCAGATGCGGAGTGTGCGGTGATCGAGACATGGTTTTTCGGCTTTTACGCCCCCGCCTTTCGCAACACGGAGGGCAGGATAGACCCTCGCCTGTGGTTCGGCCATTGCGAGGCGTGGGGGGCCAATGCTGACCGGACTTGGGTTTTCATCGACCCGCAGGGCAAGGGCATGATCGTGCGCCTTGAGCATCGCCACGACGACGTAATGGACATGCTGCAAGCCAGATCTGAACTCTGCGCGGCCATCCTTCAGATTGAAGGCGGCGATCCCAATATGCGTCTCCCGTCTCATGGAATTATGACCTGTGCTGCCGTCTGCGCCTCCCTCGTCGGCCTCCGTGCATTGTTGCCGGGCACCCTGAAGCGGAAGTTGCTGCGAAACGGCGCAAAGGTGATCCATGAAACCGAAAGAAGATCCGAAGGCGAAAGCCGCTCGTCTGCGTGAAATGCGCACGTCCGAGGTCGAGTTGACCAAAGCCACCCAAGGCAACGCATCCGCCCTCACCACCGATCTGCGCGCGATCTACGGCATGAACGGCGGTGCCGGTGGCATGTCTCTGTTCAATCTGATCGGGAAGTCCTCTGCGAGCAAAGCCAAGCCAAGTATGGGGCGCGGGTCTGACAGCAACAAACGCAGCGCGAATGGAACCATGCTGTGAAACCAGGCAAGGAATTTTCAACGCGCTATAAGACAGCGCAGGAATGGCGTCAGGCTGTTCGGCCCGATCTTGAGGAATGTCTCAGCTATTGCTGCCCCGGCCGCGAGTTAGACTTCAGCACCAATAATAAGACCCCTGCCCAATCCCAGAGATTTATCTCGATTGGTGAGGAACTGGCCGCCGATCTGGCGGGCGATCTGGTCACATATTACACCCCCGCCGAGGTGAAGTGGGCCGAATACATGGTCACGGCTGAAATCCCAGAGGAAGCCGAGGATGCGGTTCTGGCATTGGTGCAGGCGCGCGAGGATCAATTCTCGGACCTGATTTCCGCATCGAATTACAACGACGTAGCACCGGCCGGGTTCTTTGAGGCGGCCTCTCATGGGACCATTGCGCTTTGGGTGCAGAAATCGCACCTGACCCAGCCCATTCATTTTGAGGTAATCCAACCTCATCAGCTTTTGATCACACCCGGCCACCTTGGCTATCTTGACCGGTTCCGCGAGGCAACGGTTGGTGCCGATACGCTGGAAGCGCTGTTTCAGGGATGGAAAGTGGACCTGTCCGACTTCGCCATCCAAGCAAAAATCAAGAAGCCGGGGCAGACCTGCAAGGTCGTCTGGGGCTTTTGGCTGGATTGGGCTGATCCCGGAAATCCCAAGTGGAGCTGTGAAATCACCGTCGATGGTAAGCGCATCACGCCGGACACCCCGATTGATCTGGGTCCGATGGCAGGATCTTGCCCGCTCTTGGTCGGGCGGTTCAACCCGCAATCCGGCAAACCGTGGGGCAGGGGCCCTGGCATTCGTGCGCTGCCCGATCTGCGCGTCACCAACGAAATCGCGGACGTGGTTATGTCGGGGCTGGACCAAGCGCTGACCAACACCGTGATCTACGCCGATGATGGATCACTAGATTTGTCCGAGGGGATCGAAGCGGGCCGCGCCTATCCTGCATCTGCCCGGTTCAATCGTGACCAAATTTTCATGATGCCCAACGCGGTGAACGTTGATCAGGCCTATTTCACCGAGGAAAAGCAGGAAGCCAAGCTGCGGCGCACGTTCTATCAGGACGGCCCCCGCCAGCGCGGCGACACGCCGCCCACGGCAGAGCAATGGGTCGATGAACGCCGCCGCGTGCAACAGCGCCTTGGCAAGCCGTCTGCGCCCCTATGGTCGGAACTGATCCTCTCGCTTGTGCAGCGCGTCGAATATCTGGCTGTCCAGTCAAAGCTGATGCCAGAGGCGATCACCCATGACGGCAACTCGATCACCGTCATGCCGATCAGCCCGCTTCAAAAGGCGCAGAACCAAGACAAGGTGATGATTGCGCGATCTAACCTGAACATGGCCGTCGGCATACTTGGCGATCAGGCCGGTGCTGTCGTGGATATGGTCAAAACCATGAAGAACATCGTCAAGACCTCTGGTGACGATCTGACAGTTGTGAAGGATGAACAAGATGCACCACCTGCCGCTGCGGCTCCCCAAGCCGGGGCCCCTGCTTGAATATTTGCAATGGCTCCACAGCATTGACGAGGCAAAGGCAGCAGAAACCCGGCAGGCGATCCGAAAGGCGCTGAACACGCCTGATGGGTGTATCCTGTTGGAATTGCTTGAGAAATCCATAGAATTTGCCGCCGTTCCGATCCTTGATGATCATCGTGCATTGGCTGCGAAGAACGCTCAGGCATTCATTGCGCACGATCTTAGGAGGATTGTGTCCAATGAAACTGAACAACTTCTTGCGCGACAAACGGACCATGCAGGCGGGCGGAGAACCACCGGCAGGCGCGGCCGTAGCGACTGAGGCACCCGCTGCCCCGGCGCAAGAGCAGGCTGCCGCGCCAGACTTTTCGTTCATCCCCGAGGATTTCCGCGAAGGCGGGAACCTCAACATCGAGAAATTCAAGGCACACTACGAGGGCTTAGGCCCGAAAGTGGAAGTGCCGGATGCCTACGATTTTACGGTTCCAGCCGATCTACAGATTGAGGGTATCCCCGATGGCATGTCCTTTGCGGTGGACCCGGCTGCCAATGAGCCGCTGTTCGCAGAATTGAACGCCACGCTGAAAGAACTCGGCGCCCCCAAAGAGGCGGGCGGCAAGATCGGCGCACTGCTGGCGAAATATGAAGCCGGGAAATTTGCCGCACAAGTTGCTGAGCAGAGGGCAGAATTTGCCACCCTTGGCACTGAGGCCGTCGCTACCGCGCGTCTCGAAACCGTTCAACGGGTGCTGGAAACGTCACTTCCCGCTGAGGAAGCGGCAGCGCTCATGGGCATTACCAAAAGCGCTAAGGCCTTGATTGGACTTGAAAAGTTGATCGGCGGCAAAGGGCTGTCCTCCCCAACCCCACTGCCAAATTCCGCCGCAAACGAAGCGCTCACCCCGCTTGAACGCCTGAAACTCGCCAACTCACGAACGGTCTAAGAAAGGACCTGAAATGCCACACACTCTTGTCGAATACGCAAAAAATCAACAGGATCAGAAGAAACGGGCGATCATCGAACTGTTTCCTGAAGCCTCCGACGTGATGGGCGTCCTACCCTTCAAGACCGCTCCGGGTGGCCGCTACGGCTACTTCCGCGAAGGCGCGCTGCCGAACAACATGGCATTCCGCGCGATCAACGAAGTGCCCGCAGAAGGCAACGGCGTGATCAACGACCTGACCGAGCAGTGTTTCCCCATCGCCGGTAACATCGACGTGGACCGCGTGTTGATCAACCGCTACGGCATGGAACGTCGTGCGACCGAAGAAGCGATGGCTGTCAAGCGCAAGGCCAAGGTCTGGGCCGACACCTTCATCAACGGCAACAACGCCTTGACCGCCCGCGAATTCACCGGCCTGAAGAACCGCCTCGCCGCAGTTGGCTCCGGCGCATCCTCGGTGGATGGTTCAAGCTATGACAGCCGTGTCTTTGCAAACAACCAAGCCTCTGGCGGCGGCCCGCTGTCGCTGGCGCAGTTGGACATTGCAATCGGCCTGGTGGAAAATCCGACCCATATCCTGATGCCAAAGCCGCTGCTCGACCGCCTGCCTGCGGCCACCCGCGCTACTGGCGTTTCTGGGTTTTTGACCTATGACGTTGAAGATCTTGGCAAGCCGGTTCCGCGCTACAACGGTCTGCCGATCCTTCTGGGTTACAACGTGACGCCGTTTGGTGCCTTCCTGCCGTTCAACGAGGTTGGCTACGGCGGAGGTGCTGCCGTTACGGCGTCGATCTACATTTGCAGCTTCGGCGAAATGGGCGTCTGCGGTCTGGAAACCAGCCCGATGGAAGTCAAAGACATGGGACTGCTGAACAACGGCATCCACTATCGCACCAACGTCGAACATGACGTTGGCCTTTGCATCGAGAACCCCTACGCCGCGATGCGTATGACCTCGATCACCAACGCAGCCATTGTCGCATAAGGGGGCGCACAAATGTCATTCTTCAAAACCTACGCGATTGACGCCTCTGTCGGCCTGATCAAGCGCGACAAAAGCCTTGCCGCGCTGACTGCAACCGGGTTCGTCGGCACCCAATTTGACCAACTCAACGCCGCTGCCACCGACATGGTTTGCGTCGTGAACCTCGAAAGCATTGTGATCAACGGCGTGACGGCTGAAACTTACAAGCTGACTGTCGTGGGGTCGAACCTTGCCAACCGCTCGGACGGCGAAATCTTGGATCAGACGACCATCGGTGCTGCGGCAACCGTCGGCGCCCCGGAAACCCGCAACGCCGCTGCTGGTGATCGCCTCCTGATGGGCTTCCGCACTGAAAAAAACCGGACGAAATACCGGTATGTTGACCTGCATTTGACCGTGACCGGCACCGCACCGTCCATCGCGTTCAATGCCTACTTCAGCAAAGAGGACGTCTGATGCCCAGCGTCGTAAAGCTTACCTTTAATCCGGCGTTCAAGCCCGAAAACGAAGCTGAAAAATCTGCGTTATCCATCGCAAAAAAGGCTGGCGCATTTGATACCTACGAGAGCAACGCGGAGGAGGCCATCCGTAACTCGCGTGGCCTCTACATGCTGGTTGCCGACGAGCGTGCGCCTGCTCCGCAGCAAGTCCGTCAGGTTGAGGACATGACGAAGGAGGAGTTGGTGTCGATGATGGCCTCGCTTGGTATTCAGATCGAGCCCAAGATGAAAAAGGCCGACGTAATCACGGCGATCCGCGCGAAGATGGAAGCCGTTGAACTGTCTGACGACTGATCCACGTCGGGCACAATCACTGAAAGGGGGCAAGGGCTATTTCCCCTGCCCCCTTTTGCATGTGCATAGGTCTGCCAAGCCCTGATGGGCAATCTGCGCGGCATGGCACACGAATTTTCAATGCTCCAAATCCTGAACGCCGCTCTGCTTTCGCAGGGTGAAGATGAACTGCTTTCCGAAAGCGAGGGCACGAATGAGGGGCGGCTGCTGCTTCTCAACTGGCCGTCGATTGTCGAGGCTGAACTTGAGGATGGCAACTTCGCCTTCAGCAAGCGCCAAGCCAATCTGCAATCCCGGCAAGACGGGCTGTTTGGCTACGCTGACGCCTACCTTGTGCCGCAGGCGGCGCTGCATGTGCGCAATCTCTGGACTGAGGATGCCGACGGCGTGCGGTCCTTCCCCGGCTGGATGCAGGATGGCTCCCGCGTTCACACCGAGGCAGAGGAAGGCGTGTTCATCGAATACGTCGAGGCGGCCGATCCTTCCTTCTGGGGGGCAAACTTCACGCGCGGCGTGCAGAAAAAGCTTGAGGCTGTTCTCGCAGGCTTCAAGGAGGAACCTGCCACGGCCCGCGATCTGGAAAGTCAGGCGGAAGCCTACTTCATGAAAGCCCGTGGCGCGTCGTCCAAATCCCGGTCGGCCACCCCGCCCTACAAGCCGGGTCGCTTCTCGCGTGCGAGGTTCACCCGTGCGTAAGCAGAGCGTGACACAGCGCAGCTTCATCTTGGGTGAGGTGCGCGAGGGGTTTCTTGAGGCGGATGATCTCGAAATCCGGCAAATGTCCTGCCGCCGTGTGGAAAATATGGTGGTGACGGCCACGCGGACCCTTCGTGGCCGGCCGGGATCGACTTGGGTTTCAAACGCGGATTGGGGAACCGATCTGATCGAATTGCGCCCGGAAAGCGGTGTGATATTCGGCATCATGCTTCGGGATGATCGCTGGCAAATCATCGACCAATTCGGCGCGGTCAAATTCACCTCCCCCTCGGTGCCGTGGGCTTTAGCCTCTGACGCCTATGTCGTTCCGTTCCGTGAGAAAACCATCATCGGCGGCCCGCTCGGGGTGTTTGAACTGCTCTATGACGCGGGAACTTGGACCTATCAGACCTTCAGTTTTGACAGCGCTCCGGGCGGTGAAATGGCGCAGCCGTATTGGGCTTTTGAGGACAAAATCCGCATCCGGCCCTCGGCGCGCACCGGCAGCGTCACAGTCACGTCGTCTCTGCCCCTGTTCTCAGCGGCCTATGTCGGGCAGCGCATCCGCTACAGCAAGCGGGAAATCCTGATCACGTCCTATGTGAACCCGACCAATGTTACCGGAACGGTGGTGACGCAACTTCCGCCAGCGTTTCAACTGAAGCTTTCCAGCGTCAATGGCCTGCGGATCGGGGACGCCCTGATCAGCGAGACGACCAATTTCAGCGGCACTGTCGAGGGCATCAGCGGCCTGTTTGTGAATGTGACGACCGTGGATTTCTTCGACGGGCCCGATGTTGGCGAGAAAATTGCAGGCCCTTCAACCAAGGCAAAGGTTGATGCGAAGGTCGAAATCCCCCCGGTGGAAACCTACCTGTGGGACGAGCCGCTTATCTCGCCAGCGCGCGGGTATCCCCGGTCTGCATCCTCGGCGGCCAGCCGTCTGGTGTTTGTGGATTTCCCGATCCTGCCCGATCTGATCTGCATGTCGTCGGTGCGCAGCATTCAGGATTTCAAATCCGGTCTGGAAGATGATGATGCGATCATCCGCACCTGTGGCGATGATGCGCCCCGGTTCATGCACGTTATCAACGCGGGCGATCTGCTGCTGTTCTCGGATCGCGGGCTCTATTACATCAACATCCGCGACAACAACAACCCGCTCACCCCGTCCAGCTTCCGCGCCATCCCGTTCGACAAGCGCGCGTGCAGTCCGGTCAAGCCAATCTCGGTTGATGATGGTGTGGTGTTTGTCGAGGCATCCGGTCAGGCGATTGCGGCCTGCCTGCTGGACGGCAATATCTACCTGAAATGGACCGTCCGCACGATTTCAAACTACCACGACCACCTGATCAAAAGCCCGGTCAAACTCTGCGGCCCGTCGCTGTTTGCTGAGACGACCGAGAAATACATGTTCGTCGTCAACGCGGATGGATCAATGGCCGCCGTGTCGTGGTTCACCGACTTTGCGGCGGATAGCGTCGGCTTCATCCCCTGGACGACAGAGGGGTCTTTTCAGTCTATTTCCCCGATCTTCGGCGGCTACTACGGCTTGATCGACCGGGTTGTGAACGGCACGCCGCAACGGTTTCTTGAGCAATTCTCCAACGACATGGTGATGGATTGCTGCGTCGAGATCACTTCGGAAAGCCAGCTTACGGCCAATGGTCTTCCGCTTACGGCAAATGGCGTTCCGATCACAGTAAACACGCTGGCTAACACCCCCCTGATTGGCGAGGAAGTTTCCATGTGGGGCGGCGGCTGGTATGGCGGGCGGCGCACGGTCGGGCTGGATGGCGTTGTCCCTGACACACAGGATATGCCGTCTGCATCCTTTGTCGGCTACCCCTTCACCACAATCATGCAGCCGTGGCCCGTCGAGGTGATCAACAGCCCGCGTGCCGGATTGCTCAAAGCCCGCGTCATTCGTGGCAGCGTCTCGGTTCTCAACACCAACGAGTTTTCGGTTCGGGCGAACAAGAACACCAAGAGTATTGGCGGTTATGCCTTTGGCGACGATCTGACTGCCCCCCCGGCGCTGCGGACTAAGGTCTGCAAATTCTCCGTCGTCGGGATGCGCGATCATCCTGAAATCGAAGTCCTCAAACCCATCCCCGGCAAGATCGAGATTTTGGCCGTAACACAGGAAATCCAGACCTGATGCTAGCCCTTGCACCACTTCTCGGCACCGCAGCGGCGGGCGCCACAGCAGCCACCACGGCAGCAACCATGTTCAGCGCGGCGGCTCCGATCCTCGGCGGCATTGGCGCGGCCAGTGAGGCTGCGGCGGAAAAGCAGCAGGCCAAGATCAACGCTCAGATCGGTCAGACGCGCGCGAACCAGACCAACACCACGGCGCGGCAGGATCTTGGGTCTGAGTTGTCGACCTTGCGGGCAACGCTGGCGGCCAACGGGCAGCGGCCCAATTCCGGCACGGCAGAGGTGTTCAGCGCCATGCGTGACACGCGCAATCGTGAGCGGCGGATTGAGGTCGGTGCGCGGATGCAGGAAGCGGCGGATTACTCCGCGCAAGCCCGGTCGATCAAGCCGGGTCAGAGCGTGATCTCTGGAATTTTCAAAGCGGGGCCGTCGCTTTTCGATCTGGCTCAACTCAAGAAGGCGGGATGATTTATGGCTGAAATTCGCAAGGTTGTTCGCGGCAACCCGCTCTCGACATTCTCCAGAGGCACCCCAAGTTCAGGCGGTGCCTTCAATCTTTTGGCCGGGATGGCAGAGGATGCCTATAATCAGCTTCTCCCTGCTGCCACGAAGGAAATGGAGGCTTACGGTCAGGGGGCCGGGACTGCCATTGCCAAGCAGCAGATCGGTGATCCTGCCGGGGCGGTCACTGTGTCCAGCATGGGTCAGCCGTCGCAGGCAGGCACCGACGATTTTGATTGGAGCCAATTTGTCACCGAGGGTGGTGCGCGCCCTGATGCAATCACCGGAATGCAGCCGGGGTTTCGCGGCGGTCTGCAAGCCATGCTCACCGATGCCCCGGCTGGCATTAAGGAAAACCTCAAGATTGGCTCTGGCTATCGCTCTGAGGAACGCCAAGCGCAACTTTGGGCCGATGCTCTCAAGAAGTATGGGTCGCCAGAGGCCGCTCGAAAGTGGGTCGCCCCGCCCGGAAAATCGCAGCATAATCACGGAAACGCATCTGACCTAAAATTCGGAAGCGATGAGGCGCGAAAGTGGGCGCACGACAATGCCGCGAAGTATGGCCTCGCGTTCCCATTGGGCAATGAGCCGTGGCATGTCGAAGCCATTGGCGCGCGCGGTGGTGCGCAGCCTTCCACCACAGTCTCCACCTCTGGCGGCGCAATGGCCGCGCCAACTATGCTGCGTGCTGCCGACGGCAAACTGACGGCGCGGCTGTTCTCGCCCCTTGCTGGCCCCTTGCTTCAGATCGCCAATGCGGCGGCTGGTGTCGCTTACACCTCGGACGTGATGCTCAAGGGCCAAGTGGACCTGATGAACATGTCTCAGGAATTTGCGCTCAATCCAGAGGGGTTCCAGCAGGCGGCGACTTCCTACGTCGATGATCTGGTGAAGGCCGCGCCGGACATGCTGAAGGCAGACATTCGCGCCAGCCTTGATACCGAGTTCAAGCGCAGGTTCCTTGGCATGGTCGATGAGAAGCAGCGCGACACGTTCCAGCGGGCGGGCAACAGCAACGGTGCGCTGGTTGAGCGATACGAGGGCGATCTTGCGCAGGCGGTCGCTGGCGGCAATCCAGAGGACATAAAGGCGGCAGAGGAAAACCTGCAATCCACGCTGCGGGTCCGCGAGACGCTTCCCGGCCTGTCGTGGACGGCAGAGCAATCGCAGAACCGGGTGTCGGGTGCCTATGAAAAGGGGCAGGCTGAAATCCAGAAGCGCCAGAACGAACAGAAGGGCGTCTACCGCGACCAACTGAAAACGGCTGAGGACGCGGCACTGGTCGGGCGCACCTCGGAATTTGACACGCTTCTCGACAATCCTCTGGTCAAGCAACTCCTGCCAGACGAGTGGCTGGAAGCCGCCGCAGCGCGCCAGATGGCCGATAGCCTGCCATCCCTGCTTGCGATGCCACCAAAGGCCATTGCGGCGGCTCTCAGCGAGGCTAGCGCGATCCCTGCGGCCAATGATGTTGAAGTGAAGATGCTGGAAAAGGCCAAAGCCGCCGCTGGCATCCAGCGGGACGCTTTCGCCAAAGACCCAATCGCAGCGGCGCAAACCTACCTGCCCACCAAACCCCCGGCGATCCCGATGCCCGATCCGGCCAAGCCGCAGGCGTTTGTGGATGCGCTGCAAGCCCGTCTGGCCTACTCGAATAAGCTGATGGCCGATGGCTTCACCGACAAGCCGATCCTACTTTCCAAGGATGAAGGCGTGGCCCTCGGCGCGATGTTCGCCAAAGAGGTTCCGCCCGAAATCAAAGCGGTGGCGGCGCAACTGGTGGTGACTGGCCTCGGCGCGGATGCGATCCCGTTTTTCAAACAGATCAACGTGTCCGATCCGACGATCCGCATGTCCGGTCAAATGCTGGCGGCTGGCGGTGATCCTGTGGTGGCGACGGATATTCTGCGCGGTCAGCAGATGCTTGATGAGGGATTGGCGCAGGCCCCGACCAAAGCCAACACGCTTGCCGGGGTCGCACCTGAAATATCTGCGGCTGTAGAGGCGGCGGCTTTCACCACGGGCGCGAACATGCTCAACGCGCGAGCTGACCTGACTGCGGCGGCCACGGCACTCTATGCGACGATGGCCCCGCCAAACGCCAGCGCGGCACAGGAAAAGGAAATCATGGCGCAGGCGTTCCAGAAGGCGCTTGGGCAGTCCAAAGCAACCGACGGTGAAACGGTGCTGGGAGGCGTTCAGAAGGTCGCTGGTGGGTCTGTCCTGCTTCCTGCGGGTGTGAGCGGCACGGAACTGAATGGCGCGCTGGAAAGGGCCATTGGCCGCCCGTCGTTCTTTGCTACTGGCCTCACGCAAGCGCCTGACCCTGCGATCTGGGGCGGTGCCGGTATTCCCTCAATCAATGGTGAGCCGATTTCCCCAAGCCTGCTTTCGCGTGGTGAGGTGATCCTGACGCCGGAGGGCGGCAATCGCTATCGCCTGTCGATCAGCCGCAACGGCACGATCATCGACGCGGGCGTCATGGGCAACGAAAGCCAGCCGTTCATCTTCGACGCCTCTGAACTGATCAGCGCTGCGAGGGATGCCGAATGACCTATTTCCTTGATGCCCCCACAACCCCGGCACCTCGGCGCAATCCCGATCTGAAGCTGTCGGACAACTGGTCTGGCCTTGGTGCTGCGGTAGAACAGGGCTGGCAGGCGGCTGATGTGGGGGCGCAACGGTCGCGGCAGATCTATGACGAACAGAAAAAGGTCGCCATGCCAGCGGCGGAGCGATTGGGGCTTGCTGCGCTGAACGAGCGCTTCAATCAGCGCGCGGCAGAGCGAAACCCTGCAATGGTAGATTTCAAAGGGCTCACCCCTGATCCAACGAGCGTGGATGAGTTTTTCAAAATCAATGGCCTCCAAGCCTCTGAAATCGCGCTAGAACTGGCCCGCGAGAAGGCGGCAGCGGAACCTGATGCGTGGAAAGACCTCGACCTGTCACCGGAGGGGATCGAGGCGCGCGTCACAGATCAGCGCAAGAAAGAGTTGGAGGAAAACCAACAGATCATCGCCATGTCGCCAAACCCCGGCAGGAACGCGGTGCTGGGCGAGATTGGCGCTGCGATTGCCGATCCGATCAACCTTGCTCTGGCCCCATTTGGAGGCGGTGGTGGCTCTCTCTTGCGGATCATGGGTGGCGAGGCACTGGTAAACGCTACCGCTGAGGCTGCGCAATTCCCGGCCCGCCAGCGCGTAGCAAAGGAACTCGGGCAGCCCGCCCCGGATTTCCTCGAAAGCGTGACCCTCGGCGCGGTTGGCGGTGCGGCTCTTGGCGGCGTCTTCCACGGTGTTGGGCGGGCTGTGGAGTATTTCAAAACCCGGTCGCGCGTTCATGTGCCGGTTGGGGAAAGCCCGATCAACTCGGCACTGGCGGCCAATGCGGCAGAGGATGCGCTGATTGTTGGCGATGATCCGATTGAGGCGGCCCGCGCTGTGGTGCGCAAGATCGAAGCGCCGTATCTGCTGGAAAACCCGATCAACCCGACGCGGCCCCCGCTGATCAGTGAGGCTGCCCCGGTTGAAAAAACTCTCACGCCTTCGGATATGGTTGCGCAGGGCATCCCGCCTGTAGAAACCACTGTCCTGCCTCCGATAGCTGGTGATCTTCCGCAAGGCACCGACGAACTGGTGGCGGCAGCGCAGCGGGCCATTGATGCGTCTGAGACGGCGGACAGCGTGCGCGCCAAGCCCCTTATTGGCTACCTGCGCGATAATCACCGCGTCACCAAAGCGCAGACCAAAGCCGCAGAAAAGGCGGGGCGACCTGCTCCAACTGGCGGCGAAAGCCTTCAGATCGACCCATCCGGCCCGCTGGGCGGGGAACTCAAAGCGCAGGGCATCACGCCAAAGACCCAGCCGGGGCTGTTCAAAAAGGGTGGCCGAACCGATCTGGATAACCTTGTCGCCTCTGAAATGGAGGAACAATTCCCCGGCATCATGGAGGCCACGCGCACCCCATACGGCTCGGACTATCTCGATCAGCAGGGCGTCATTGACCTGATCATCCGCGATGCAAACGGCGACAGCACATGGTTGCGGTCGCGGGCTGATGCGCAGAAGGCCCAAGCCGATCTGGATGCATTCTTGCGCCAAGCCCCCAAGCCAGCCGATCTTTTTCAGGCACAAGCCCGCGCGCCGGGTGGCTTGTTCATCGACAAAAACGCCTATGAGTTTACCGACGGCTTCAGCTTTGCGGATGCGATTGAGGCCGACGTGAATGCTTATCTGGATCGCGAGTGGGCAGCGGTGGCCTTCACACCGGCAGAGCGGCGCGAAATTCTGGAAACCGCAGCAAAGAGTGGCGGCGACATTGAATATCTGGCACAAAGTGTTCTATCGCGTGAAGCTGACTATGTGGACCTTCCGAAGCACGAGGTATATCCCCATGAACTCCCCGACGAAGCAATCTTTGGCAACGCCCCAGCTTCAGGTTCTCCTGATGCGCGCGGAGGCGGCGCTGGCGCAGCCGGAGAACAAAACGCCGGGGCAACTGGCGGCGGCAGAGCGGATCAAGCGGGGGGTGATCGCGCGGTCGAACAGACTGACGCAGGGGAACAATCCCTCATCCCCGGCGTCAAGCCCATCACCCAGCGGCAACGCCTAGAGGCGGCACAACAGCGCGTCCTCGGCGGCGGCGCACGTGAGGCGGATAGCCAGATCGGCGGCCTGTTTGATCCCGGCGCAAAATCCCGCACCGATCTGTTCAGCGACCCCATGACCCCGGCAGCCCGCGAGTTTGACGCGCGCCGGGTGAACGACTTGCGCGAGGAAGCACTTGTGGGCGGGTTTGGCGATGCTCTTGGCCTCAAGGCAGATGATGGCCGCGTGCTGGACAAACTGGACGACGTTCTCAATGAGATTGACGAAATGGACGCGCTGGAACGCGAGATTGCCGCGTGCCGACTTGGAAAGGCTCCTGAATGACCCTTGCGAACTGCATCACGAACAAAGCCAAATCCGGGCTGGTCAGCCAGATCAAGGGCAAGAAGGCGGCAGATCGGCACCGCGAAATCTCTGATGCGCTGATCAAGGCTGGCGAGGTTCCTGGCGTGGCCTATCAGATCGCCGCAGATCGTGCGCTGGACGAGGTATCCTATGCGGCGGCGGTCCAGAAACGGCGACTGCTGGCCGACATAGAAACACGGCGCGGACTGGATACGGCGGTGACAGCGGCGACCCCAGAGGCCCTGCGCAACCTGCCTGTCCGCATGGTCGATGATCTGGACTTTGACGCCCGCGCAATCCACCGCAGCGCAAACGGCATGATCGGGGACTTCCTGAAGAAGCACTATCCCGACCTGCTGGGCCGCGTGAAAAATCCCGTGCAATTCAAGGAGTTTATGAAGGCGCTGTTCGGGGAACCCACGGGTGATCAGGCGGCGCGGGGCTTTGCTGACGCGGTGAACGAGGTCAACGAATACTTCAGGCTGGAACTGAACAAGCGCGGCTATGCGATTGGAAAGCTTGAGAATTGGGGGCTTCCGCACAGCCACAATGCTTTGCGCTTGCATGAGGCGGGCTTCGAGACGTGGGCCAAGGATATTGCCGACAGCATCGAATGGACACGGATGATCGACAACACCACGGGCAAGGCGTTCACCGCCGCGCCACCGGCTGCGTTTCAGCGCGACTTCCTGCAAAACGTGTTCGACAACATCATCTATGGGCGCAACTCCAAAACCGCATCTTGGGGCCGCACTGATATGAAGGCCGGAAACCCGCTGGAAAAGCACCGGGTCTTTGCGTTCAAAAACTCCGAAGCATGGGCGACCTACAACACGAAATACGGGTCAACCGATCCGCTTTCGACGCTGGCGCAGCACATCGGCTCCATGTCGCGGGAGTTGGCAGTGGCTCGGAAGTTTGGCCGCGATCATGAGCAATCCATCGACTACCTCGGCCAACTGATCACCAAGCGCGGGCGAGAGGAGGGCGTGGGCCTGATCGAAGCCAAGGCGATGGATGGGTCTGTCGGGCTGGCAAAGCGCATGGTCAACGTCATGTCTGGCGGTGTGGGCCCCACCGGCCTCTGGGGCGCGAGGTCGGCCAAGTTCTTCGCCACCACACGCAAAATCATGTCCTCGGCCCTGCTGGACCGGGCAATCGTGATTTCTGCCCCTTCCGACCTGAACAGCGCGCGCATGGCGGCTCAGGCAATCCAAATGAACCCGGCCAACATCATGTCCACCTATGTCAAACTGCTGGCGGACGAGGTGAAGGGCGGCGGGGCAACGATGGATGATCTGGCGCGGCAGGGCTGGATCGCAGATAGCCTTGCATCCCCCGGCGTGGCCGCCTCGCGGTATCAGCAAGAGTTTCCGGCTGCGGCATGGGCTGACGTTCTCTCCAATGCGGCGATGCGCGTGCAAGGCATGAACGCCCATACCGACAATCTGCGCTTGGCCTTCCAGCACAGCTTCGCCGCGCACTTCGCCTCGGTGAAGGATGTGCCATTTGACCAACTGCCTGCTGCTCTGCGGCGCGAAATGGAAACCACCGGCAAGATCACCGCAGAGGATTGGGATAACTTCCGCCTGACCGGGGGCGAGTTTACCGCTGGCAACGGCGCAACCTTCCTGAACCCGCTCTATTGGCACAAGGCCACCACGCTCGATCCTGACGCGGCGGATGCGCTGTTCATCAAAATGCAGTCGTTTGTTGAGAAGTGGACAGAGCGCGCGGTTCCGACTGGCAGCCTGATCGCCAAGGGCTTCATGGACCCCAACGCTTACAATCTGGCGCCGGGGTCGGCCCCTTACGAATTCATCAAATCGGTCGGCATGTTCAAATCCTTCGTTGGGGCCTTCGTGGTGAACCAAGTCCGCATGGTCAACTCGACCACCTCGCATTGGAGCGGGGCCACGGGAAGGGGAGCAAAGGCCGCCTATGTCGCGGAATTGGTCGCAACCACAACAATGGTCGGCGCGCTGGCAACTCAGATCGGGGAAATGATGCTGGGCCGCGATCCGCAGCCGATGAACGATGATAGCTTCTGGTGGCGGGCAATGCTGCGCGGCGGTGGTCTGGGTCCGGTCGGGGACATTCTCTCAACCGGGGCAACATCATGGGGCGGGGGGCTTCCGGGCTATCTCGCAGGGCCGTTGGCGCAGGCGGGCGGTGACGTGCTGAAACTGACCGTGGGCAACGTCGCACAGGCCTATTCGCAGCTTATGGATGGGGACGAAGTTGACGTGAACCTGATCCCGGAACTGGCGAAGTTTATCTCGCGATACACTCCGATGGGGCAAACACCGCTGGCGGCCGGGGGGGCGGCCTATGACCGGCTGATCCTCGACCAACTGCAACTGGCCTTGGATCCCGACAGCGTGAACGACATGATGGACAGCAACACGCGGCGCAAAAACCTGAACGGTAATGATGCGTGGTGGATGCCGGGAAGCCCACTGCCCACGCGCGTGCCTAGCGCTGGGGGCCAGCCATAAGCCTCTGTGCATAGGTTGACAGGGGCGCTGTGGGCATTTTGCCCGCATGGCAACACTCGCACCAAGCACCCGCTCCACCCGTCTTGTCCTCGCTTCTGCGTCGGCAGGGCCGTTCCTCATTGGCTACCGGCTTTTTGAAGCGGATAGCCTATCTGTTCTGGTCAACAACGTTGCCCGCACGGATTGGACATTGGCCTCCACCTTTCTGAATGGCTACGACGACAACGCCTCGATCACCTTCACAAACCCGCTCAGCATTGCCGATGTGTTGCAGATTGACGGCGATTTGGTTCCGCGCCGTGGCGAGGACTACCTGCCCAGCGATCCGGGCCTGACGCGTAAGATCAATATCGAACTGCCGCGCATCTGGTCGGTGCTGCAAGAGTTGACGCGCAAGGTCAGCAGGACTGTGCGATCTACATCCGCGATGAAAGCGTTTGTGCCGCAGGCCGATCACACCATCATTTTTGACGATAATCTCAATCCGCAGGTTGGACCAAACAGCGCAGATATTGCCAACGCCCAGGAAAACGCCGCAATCGCCGCTGCGGCCGCGCTGATCCTTGGCAATCTGGCCAACGAGGTCACTGACGTTTGGATCGGCAACGGTACAGTTGGCCCGTTCCCACTCTCAGTGGACCCTGTTCTGGCCTCGCGGGTGCATGTGCTGGACCCGGTGCAGCAGGAGGCCGGACTTGATTACAGCATCGTCGCCATGCCGTCCGCGCCATCTGGAAAAGGCGTTCTGTTTGTCGTAGCCCCCGTCACAGGGCAGCGCATCCGGGCGCAATATGGCGTACCGGGCGTCTATAATGCGGGCAATGACGTTCTGCGCTCATTCGCCACGCGCAGCGACATGCTCGCCGCAAGTGCAACTCTCCTTGCGCTGCCTGATGGGGCTTTGGTGTCTGCGGCTGGTATTACTTACCGCCGCAAGTCCGGGGCCACGGATATTCCAAGCTTCTTGGGGTTTGTCCCAGCCGAAGATGTAACGCTGGCACATTGGGGGCCAGACGCTACTGGCGCGGCTGACGCAACGGTGCAAACGCAGGGCTTCCTTGATTACTGCGCTGGCCGCAAAGGCTTTATGACGGAAGGCATTTACCGGATCAACGGCACGCTGACCCTGCCAAGCAACGCCATAATTCATGGCGTGCGCGGCGCGACGATCCTAAGGCAATTCGGCGCATATCTGTTTGTGGGGCCGGACAACCTTATCAACCTGCACATGTCGGGGCTGACGATGGATTATCGCCGTGTTGGCGGAAACATTTACGACACCGCATTATCGCTGCGCGCGCACCAATATTGCATCTTTGAGGACTTTGAAACCCTGCGCTATGACGCTGTAACGATTGTCGAGCGGACGCCAAACGCAGCCGCCACCCAAAACACCGTTGATAACGTATACCGGGATTGGAATATCTCAGCCTGTGCCGTTCTTGATGTCGCAATCGGTCTTGAGGGGTATTACTTCAAACACACGGGAGACGGTGTTGCTACGGTCATCTCGACCAATGTGGTCTGGCCGGAGTTGTTTAATTCATCCGTCGTCGTTTTGAAAGAGACAGCATCGCGGGTGTTCACCGAACTGACGCTAACTACCGACTATACGGTTAGTTATGACGGCGCTAATAAGCTGATTGTGACGATGGCTGTGGCCCCCACATCGCTTGAGCGCATTCATATCTGGCCTTCAGCCCCGAGGACAGACGGGAACCGCCGCCCGATCAGCAATAACCTTTGGGAAAATATCCGGTGCTTGTACGTGTTCAAGCGCGGACACCAGGCGGTGCGATGGGTGGATGCTGAAACCTACCGATTTGAGCGGCTCTTGGCTGCTGCTGACAACGTTTATCTGTATGTAACAAACCCATATACAACACGCGATGGTCAGGGCGGGGACTATGCAGCATACGAGGATAGTATCCTTGGGTATCAGGCTGCATTGGTCGCAACGCCAGCGACGCTGCGCGGTTTTGATTTCGGCCCCGGATCGACGAGTATGTCTGGGAGAGGTATCCGGGCAGATCAGACTTGGTATCTATCTGGATTAAACCGAGTAATGGCATACCGAGATGGTCGAGTATTTGCT
The DNA here is from genome assembly GCA_964387655.1 of uncultured Cypionkella sp. Taxonomy (GTDB): domain Bacteria; phylum Pseudomonadota; class Alphaproteobacteria; order Rhodobacterales; family Rhodobacteraceae; genus Cypionkella. The sequence goes on from CAYLYV010000004.1 coordinate 54,173, forward strand.
CTGACGGGCACTGTGTCGGGAACGTCAGGGACCACTGCTGTAACGGGAGTTGGAACAAAATTCAGGGACCAACTTACACTTGTCGGCGCAAACGCGGACTTGGTGCAGATCGGAGGCGTCTATTATGCCATCGCCTCCATCAACAGTGATACGAGCCTAACGCTATCCACAAACCTGACGACATCCCCGGCTGATGCGGTTATGTCTCGCGTCAATAAAACGGCTGCGGTTGGTTTTAATATGGACTTTGCTGCGGTCGGCAACGGGTTTTATTCAACGGGGTCAAATCAGTCGGCGCGTGCGGTGAGAGGGTCCGTCACTGAAGGGGCTGGCACGGTGATAATCCCCAACACCGCTACATCGGTTATCGTCACGCATGGCCTAATGCGGGTACCACTGGTGCATGAGATTACTCTGGTCGCGGGGTCGCTTTTGAATGGCCGCAGTATGTCGGTGTCGAACCGGACGGCTACCACATTCCAAATCAACATCAGTAGCGCTGCCGTAGCTGATTACGATATTGGGTGGCGCTGCAATCTGGTCGAGTTGAACTAAAAAATAAATGGAGTGAAGTGAAATGACAACCCTGATCAGAGCTGAAAATCTTGCCGCGCAGACGGTAGGAAATTCTGGATGGCTGGCATCCTTCGCGGCAGGAGGCCTTGTCCCCACCGTGACCGGGTGGTCGTATCTGGCGTCGGCTTCGCAATTTCCGATAAGCGTCGATAAGAATATTGGTATCACAGGCGCGGCAAATGCGGCCCTTAGCGGCATAGGCCCTGCGGCTGCGAACATCGGAATTTCCGGTGTGGCATTGAATAACAAGGTCGGGCAGCAAAAGGCTTGGGGAGCGTATTTCGACGGCGTGCGGGCCATCACAGGCGCGGGAACAACCGCAGGGATTGAGGTGGATATTACCCAACTTCCCGGCTCGTCCCCACTCGGCGGCATGAACCCGTACAAGAATTTTATTGACGGCATGACCCGAGGCGTCAACGTTTCTGCGGGTTCGGATGAAACAGTTTTCGGGCGCAGCTACGCGGTTGACGCGGCGATAACCACCAATAACAATGGTGCGGCGTTTTGGGCGGGATTGGTATTCCGGCACAACTCGCTGATGCGCGAAGGGCTGGCGGATGATCGGTCTATCCCGTCAAGCACCGGATACGCCCGCGCTATCCTGATGGCCCATGATCACGGCGTATCGTGGTACTCGCGCGATCCTCTCGCCGAGAGCGGCACACAGGTAGAGGCGGTGCGAATGTGGTCCACGGTGGATAACGCCACAACGCAATGGGGGATGAGTTTTCAAGACAACGCCCTGAATTTCAGCAGCCGCGCCGCGCCGGGGGCTTCGCTGTTCGTTATCGACTACAGCGCGACTTCGGTTAATTTCATGGCCATTGAGCCTAAAGACACAGGCAGCGGCCCTAGCTTGGCAGTGCGTGGCCCTGACGCGAATATCAATCTACTCCTGACCCCGAAAGGCACGGGCAGGGTATCGTTTGCCTACGCCTTTGGTGCTTCGGCTGGATCGCCTACTTTGGCAACCTTCAACCGCATGATTGAAATAGTCGATCTGGCTGGAACTAAGCATTACGTCCCTGCATCCCTAACAACGTGGTGAGAAATATGGAAATTGTTGAAATGCCAGTCGGCCTGTTCAATTCTCTGGCCGGATTTATGCGCAGTCTGCCGGGGGCTGCATTCGGCAACACGCCAGCTTCGGCTATTGGCGATCTGATGGATCAGCTAATGCAATGCAAGGTAATCGTGCCTGATGAAAATCCGAAAGCACAGTAATATGTGTTTCACAACTTTCGGCGCGGGCGGCAGCGGATTGGATATGAACTGATGACCCTTGAAGATCGCATCCGCATAGCTCTCGGCACACAGGCGTTTGATCTGATTTGCGCCCAGCATCAGATCGAAGAATTGCAACGCGCCATGGCCGAGGCAAAAGCCAAGGCCGAGAATACCGCCCATGATGAGGCGGCAACAGCATGACCCATACTGAAGCGGGAAAACCCATGATTGAAAATTCAGACCGTGGCATCACGCTGGCGAAGCCTCTGGCGTGGACAATGCTGGTCAGCGTTGTTGGGGCAGTATGGTATGGGGGCAGCACGGTTGCCAGTCTGAGCCAGTCAACGCAAGGCGTTATTACCGCGCTGGCCGCGATGCAGTCCGCCTCTGCCCAAGTCGAGGGCCGGGTGCGGGCGTTGGAGAACAACGCCAGCCGACAGGACGCACGCTTTGACGGCCTCAAGCAATCGCTTGACGAGGTGAAGTCTCAACAGCGCGAAACCAACGATCTGCTGCGGCAGATTTTGCAGGGGACGAACAAATGACCCGCGCTGATGAATACATGCCCCGCATCATCGCGCACGAGGGAGGCTATGTGGACCATCCGCAAGACCCCGGTGACGCGACAAATCTCGGCGTCACCATCGGCACCCTGCGCAAGATTGGCATCGACAAGGACGGCGACGGGGATAGCGATGTGGTGGATCTGCGGATGTTGACGGTCAAAGATGCGACGTCGGTTTTCAAGCGCTTCTATGCTGACCCCGTGCAGGCTGATCTACTTCCCGATGGGCTTGACTATGCCATGACGGATTTTGCGGTCAACTCCGGCCCTGTCCGCGCGGCACAGCACTTGCAGCGCATCTTGGGCGTGGCAGATGATGGGAATATCGGCCCCAAAACAATCGCCGCCCTAGGCCTTCGCAATACGGTGGATGTGATCAACCTGCTGTGCGATAGCCGCCTGAAATTCCTGCACAGCCTGCGGACGTGGCGCACCTTCGGCAAGGGTTGGATGGCACGTGTGTCAGCTGTGCGGGCCGATGCCATCCGGGATGCAACCGGGCAAGCGTCCAAGCCGCTGCCATCAAAACCCGTTGCTGCCAGTCCAGCCCCGAAACCTGCCACCAAACCCTCATTCATTGCCCGCCTGATCGCGTGGCTTACTGGCAAAGGAGCCTGATATGGACCTAGCCCCAATCGCCCGCATCATCCTTCGGTATGGCATCGGTTATCTTGCCGGGTCTGGCGCCGGTGAGGCGCTGGCTCTTGATCCTGACGCCGTGCTTGTCCTGTCGCTGGCATTGGGCGCAGCGGTGGAGGCCATCTATGCCATCGCCAAGCGCAAAGGGTGGGCAACGTGATCTGGCTACTCATCCCACGATGGCTCAAGCGCGCAGTGGCGTGGCTTCTGGCGGGCCTTGCTGCTGTCTGGGGCATCATCGCCGCCACAAAGCGCAGTGATCGCCAGAAGGCCAAGCTAGAGGCGGCCGCAGAGTATCAGCGGACAATCAAGGAGATGGGCCGTGTGGAAATTGTGGATGATCATGACGCTGCTCAGCGCTGGCTGCGTGAACGCGGGCAACGATAGTGCGGTCTGCGACGGGACCGCATCGGCGCGGACGGAACACGCGGCGGCTCTGGCTGTCGATGGCGGGCCTCGGTCGCTGGTTACGGGCGCGCGGCTGATCCGGCTGATGGATGCGGGGTGCAAGTCGTAGTTCAGCCCTCTGTGCATAGGTTGAAACCGCGTCCTGGTGGCATTTCCTTGTGAAAAGGAGCCACCCATGGTTGAGATTTCAGGCCTGACACCAGCCTTCACTGACGGCGCCGTGACAGACGACATTGAGTTTGCGGCCTATGATCCCGTTGCGCCGTCAAACAAGACAAAGTCGGTGAAGCGCGGACAAGTCCTCAAGGGCGTGATGCGAACCACTGGCACCACCACGGCTGAAAGCGTCGTCGTCTCCGTGAGGATCAGTGCGCCTGCCGCAGAGTTTGACACATTGGTCGTCAACACCTCTCTCAACATGGGATCGGCACTTACCAAAATCCTGCGCCTGTCCGCCTCGGCCACCATTCCGGTTGCAGCGGCAGGCACCGGCGTTTCTGTGGTGGTTCCCATGACCGGCGTTGCAATCGGGGACGCCGTCTCGGTGCATGTTCCGGCTGGGTTTCCACCGGGCCTGATCCTGAACGCGATTGCCACGGCGACAAATCAGGTGACGGTCTACGCCTTCAACGCCACTGCATCTTCCATCGCATCTGCCGCCTATACGCTGCAACTCGTCGCGCTGCGGTTCGCATGATCCGGCCTTGGCTCATTCTCGGCGCGCTGGGGGCCGTTCTGGCGGCCTTCGGCGCGGGATACCATAAGGGTGGCTCGGACTGCGAGGCGGGCCATGTAGTCGCCGCTCTGGAAGCCGCAGAGCGCACCGCGATCAAACAGCGCGAAATCCTGACCGCAGAGGTGGACGCGCGCCAATTCTCCCTTGCTCAAGAGGATCAAGCCCGTGCTGAACCTGTCCAAAGCCCTGCTTGCCTGCCTGCTTCTCGCGTCTTGCGGCTCAACCAATATTCCAAGCCCTGATCTGCCGCCGATCCCAGGCCCGCAGACACTTCCCAATCGCGCGCTGGATGATGCGGAAATCGAGGTTCTGTGGGGCAGGGATCGCGCCAATCTTGGCATGTGCGTGGCAAGGGGCTAGAGATCAGCCACTTCCTTGCACAATCCGCAAACAACTCGCGCGTGTGGAGTGTGCATTTTTTGCACATTACTCGGGGGTCACTTGCGGTTTCGCTGGCGAGATCATGATGTCATTGCGCCGTTTCAGTTCCTCGGTAATCAGCACAAGGTAAACGTGCAGCGTTGCTGTATCCATTTCGCGGACTGTGCGAATAGCCATTATGGCGTCTCCAATGCGGCTAAGGATGCGTCCACGCGCGTGCAGCATGGGCAGCCGCATCCATCGTAATGCCCATCAGCGCGCATGATTGTCAGGTTAGCAATCATCGCCGCCACTTCCGGCAGCGTCACGGGGGTAGCGATGGCGCGGTCGCGGGCGTAAATGGCCCGGATGTGTCCCGCCGTCTGCTTGGCATGGAAACTGTGCGGCCCCGGTGTGCAGTTCGGGCAGGGGTCATATTCGACCTTGATTTTGATATTGCTGACCGGGTGCCAGCCAACCTTGACTTGGCGCTCACCGTGGCAAATCTCGCAGGCACTCATCCCGCCACCCCGCGCGATCTGATGGCGGCGGCGATGTCTGCACAGGCGCTTGCATCATCATCGACGAGGCAGGCATTGCCCAACTTACCCCAATGCCAATGACGGTTTACCGCCACGTCAGCACACGCCTCACGTTCCGCCTCCACCGCCTTCGCCACGGCGGCTTGCACGGCGCGCTCGTGATCGGCGACCGTGATCAGTTGGCCGGAACGGTAGGCGGCGTCGAGAGCGGCGTGGAATTCGTCCTGCACGCTATCGTATTGCAGCGCGGGTTCTTTCATCGCGTCCAGCCGCGCGCTCAGGTCTTGGTCGGCGGTCATGGCGTCTCCCCCTGTCCTGCGAGGGCGATGTGAGCCGCTCTTGTGTGTCCACAGACGCGGCAATCTCCCATCAACATCGGGTCTGGATTATATCGGTGGGTAAATTCACCCGGCCCAAACCACCCAGCCGCCTCTGCGATCTTGGCGCTCGGGGCGGGGGTGGCGTTGCCGATGATGGCGCGGATTTTTTCAGCCTGCCAAGACAGTCCACAGGCTGAGCAATACGCGGCGATCTGCTCCAACTGCACTACCGTCACCACCCGCGTATCCGCAGCGGGCTGTGGAGCGGGGCGGGCGGCGAGAGCGTTGTCTATATCTCCGACCCAATCTTCATCCGACCCTTCGGCTTCGCTGTAGCGCATGTTGATCAGATGCAGAATGGTTCCGCGTGCCTCTTTCAACGCCGCTTCCAGCGCGGCTTCGCGTGTGGTCATGGCAGTCTCTCCCAAATTGCGAATGGCAGACACAGAATTAGCGCCCAGCCCGGTCTGCCCGTCGATAGACAGCAGATCACCGCCATCACCCATGACATACCGATTATGGTGGCGATCATGGCTTGGCTCCGATCTGGGCGATGGCGGACATAATATTGTCGGCATAGGCTTTTTCTTGTTCGGCCTTTGCATCTTCAATCGTGCAATCGACAGCTTCGGCCACATAGGTATATCCAGCCCCAACCGCCTCTGAATAAAGAACGCTGTCCAGCTCGTCATCAAAGAACGGTGCAGCATCTTTCCAAACCAGCGGCACAACAGCCCGCGCCTTTGCCACCTCCGCTGCGACGTGTGCGGCTAGGGCGTCGTGTTGGGCGGGGGTGATCAGGGCGCGGATGGCGTCGGCCAGAAGGGTTGCCTGTACCTTCCCGCCACGCCAACGATCACGAGTAGCTTCGTCTCCGCCATCGGCAGTCAGTTGCTTTTCACGGTATGCCGTTGCCTCGTCGCACAGCTTTGCCGCCGCCTCCAGCGCTGCGGCGACCGAGGCTTGGGACAGGTCGGTGCGGCGGTTCCAGTTTTCAGCGGCTTCGTCCATGGTTTCGCCCGTGACCATTGGGCTGACCATGCAGTTGCCACCGCTGCCATCTGGGCGATTTCCGCACATGATCATCATCTTGGTGGGCAACCCGCCATGCCAAGGTTCGTACTCATGCGGGCTGCCGCAAAATGGGCAATTCTTCAATTCCGGTGCGATCATCATCTACTCCTTGTCGGCTGTGAGGACGGCGCGCAGATCGCGGCACTCAGGTTCATGGATTTTGCTATTGTCGCCGATGCGGTCTTTGCTGCAAAAGCAGCAGCCTTCCGGCATTGCACCAAGCGCTTCTATGGATGACCTAAGCGCCTGAAAATCGGCGTCCATGCTGGATGCCATAGTCGTAAATGCGTCTTGTTTTTCAGCCCTGTCCGCAAGCTCACGCTCAAGAGCCAAGGCATATTCGCGGCTTTCCGTCAGTTCCGTTGACGCCATCTGAAGCGCATTAGCCAGATCGGCTATGACGGATCGGCACCGGACCGGATACAAGTCGGTATCAGCAATGCGGCGGGCGGTATCTAGAAGGGTGGTCAGGCGTTCGCTCATGTCTTCGGCTCCTTGTCGGCTGTGGGGGTGAGGGCGGCAAAATCCGCTGCGTACAAATGCTTGATGTTTGCAAATGACGGCATGGCGATAGTGCCCCGCAACATATTGGCGTGAACGGCAATGGGGTCGGATAGCGCGTCTTCAATCGTAGCGATCCGCTCCAGTGCGGCGGCTTCGGATGCCCGCAGCGTGGCGTTGTCGGCGGCGAGGGTGAGATACGCCGCTTCGAGGTTTGGCAAACGGGCGATGCGGCGGGCATTGGCGTCTTGCATTGGCTTGGGGATGTCATAGTGGCATCCAGCTTCGGCCCAATGCTTTGCCCCGGTTTCATCCCAAGCGTTCAGGATGGCGCAGTTGCAAATATCAACATGCCTGAAGCCGTTTGCATCCATTACGATTGCGCTGTCCGAATAGTATTCGGTGTCAGCCTTCCACGGCCCCGGCGTTCCTGCTTCGCGGTCGGCCACCATCTGCGCCACTGCTTCCGGCGTGAGTTGCGCAAGACCGAGGGGCGCTAGTTCGCGGTCGTGCAGAAATACGGGTGGGGTCGGGTGGTTCATCATTCCCTCCAAGGGCTGTTTGCAGTACGTTTGCGCTGCAAGGCGATCCATTTGGGGCTTGATTTAGTTGGCTTGTCAGCGGATTTGTAATCAGGGGGTCTCGGGTTCGAATCCTGATGGGGGCACCATTTCTACCTTTGTCAGACCGGAGCCTTGCGATGAAGCTTGCCGAGGAAATCCGACGGATCTTGCGTACGGCGGGGTATTCTTTGGATGGCTGGCGGCATGGCTGGCGTGAAGAAAAAAGCTTGCGGCAATGGGTGGGGGTCAATCTGGCCTCTTGGGTCGCTTTGGCGATCTTGCGCCCGCCGCTCTGGGCCTGTGCGCTGATCGTGGCGCAGGGATTGCTGCTGTTGGCGCTGGAACTGGTGAACTCGGCAATTGAGGTCGCAATTGACTATATCTCAATCGAAAAACACCCGCTGGCGAAGGCTGCATCTCAATCGAAAAACACCCGCTGGCGAAGGCTGCGAAGGATACCGGCTCGGCTGCGGTGGCGGTGATGGGGCTGGGCTACATCGCGACCTGGGTGTTCGCGCTGCTTGCCCTTTTCTGATGCCCGGTTAGTGTTCAGCCGAACCGCTGCGGGAGAACCACGATGAGCGATGCGAAAACCATTCTGATCACCGGGGCGGGGTCGGGAATTGGCCGGGCGACGGCGCGGAGCTTTCTGTCGGCAGGCTGGAATGTCGCTCTGATGGGACGCCGCGCCGAGGCTTTGGCCGAAACGGCAGATGGTCAGCCCGCCTTGCTGCTGGCCGCCGACGTGACCAATCCGGCAGCGGTTGATGCGGCATTTGCCAAGCTGACGCGGTTGGATGTGCTGTTCAACAACGCGGGCATCTCTGCCCCTGCGGCGACGATTGACGAAATTTCGGTCGAGCAATGGCTCGCGGTGTCCAACACCAACATCACCGGCATGTTCCTGTGCGCGCGCGCGGCGTTTCGGTTGATGCGGCATCAGTCCCCGCGCGGCGGGCGGATCATCAACAACGGCTCGATCTCGGCGCATGTGCCGCGCCCCGGTTCGGTGCCGTATACCATGTCAAAACACGCTGTCACCGGGCTGACCCGCACGCTTGGTCTGGACGGGCGGGCGTTTGACATCGCGGCGGGGCAGATCGACATTGGCAATGCTCTGACCGAAATGGCAGCGGGCTTCACCAAAGGCGTGACGCAGGCCAATGGTCAGGTCGCGGTAGAGCCAGTGATGGATGTGACGCATGTGGCCGAAGCGGTGCTGCATATGGCCAGCTTGCCCCTGTCGGTGAACGTGCCGTTCATGACGATCATGGCGCGCGACATGCCCTATATCGGGCGTGGATAAGACCGCGCGCTCTTACCCCTCTGCGCCGCAAAACATCTCATAGACCAAGGCGATCATGGAGCGCACCTTGGGATCTCTGATCGCGTAGTAGATCACCTTGCCATCGCGCCGCGCTGTCACCAGGCCTTCTTTGCGCAAGCGGGCAAGGTGCTGGCTGACGGCCGCTTGACGCGCGCTCAGCAAATCCTCCAGCGCGTTGACAGATTTTTCGCCCGCCGACAGATGGCACAGGATCATCAGGCGGCCTTCATGTGACAGCGCTTTCAGAAAGCTTGCGGCCTCTGCGGCGCGCGCGGCCATGTCATCGGCAGGCAGAGCATGCCCCTGATGGTCTCGCATGTTCACCGTCACTCCGGCCCCCTCGCCACCGCCATTGTGGGCGGTGTTAGCATGAATATCTCGGTCGGGCGAGGGGCGTCACTGGACTGTTGCGCTGGCACGGTTACTGTGCGCGCGATGATTTGTAAGGAGCCTATGATGCAACGCGATCCCGCTTTCACTGCCCCCGGCCACTTCTGGCGCGGCAATCTGCACACCCATTCGACGCGCTCGGATGGTGTGCTGGTCCCCGAGGAAGTGTGTCGCCGCTACAAGGCCGAGGGCTATGATTTCATTGCGCTGACTGACCATTTCGTTGGTGTATATGGCTATCCGATTGTCGACACAGTGCCGATGCGCGATGCGGGGTTCACCACAATTCTGGGCGCAGAGCTTCATTCCGGGGCTATGGCCAATGGTGAACTCTGGCATATTCTCGCGGTGGGTCTGCCTGCCGATTTTGCGCCCTCGAATAGCCCCAGCTTTATTCCCGTGGGGGGCCAGGAAACCGGACCAGAGATTGCCGCACGGGCCGTAGCTGCCGGGGCATTTGTTGCGATTGCGCATCCGCAATGGTCGGGGCTGACCTTGGCCGATGCGCGCAGCATCACTGCCGCCCATGCGGTTGAGGTTTATAACACTGGCTGCGACAAGGGGTGCGATCGCCCTGACGGCTTTGCCATCGCCGATCTTTTGCTGACCGAAGGCCGCCGCCTGAGTATGATTGCCACCGACGATGCGCATTTCTCTGAGCCTGACCATTTCGGCGGCTGGGTGATGGTGAAATCCAAAACCAGCACGCCCGAGGCTTTGCTGGCGGCGCTGAAGGCGGGGCATTTCTATTCCAGCCAAGGGCCAGAACTGCGCGATGTGCGGATTGAGGGCGATAAGGTTGTGGTCGAATGTTCGGCGGTGGTTTCTGTCGTGGCGATCGGCCATGGCACCGGGGCGAAGGCGGTGCATGGCCATTCGCTGACCCGCGCCGAGGTGCCACTGGCGCGGCTGAACAACTCGCCTTGGCTGCGGGTGGCGGTGATTGACGCGGCAGGCAAGCGGGCGTGGTCGAACCCGATTTGGGTTGATGGCGCGGTGGTGAAAAATCCGCGGGTGGCAGGATAAAATCCGAAATCCTCTGACGAAAAAACAAGTGCGTGGCTGGTGGGTCGGTGAGACCGCTAGCCGCGCGCCGGATCACTGCGCAAGAAGCGTTTCGCCAGCATCCGCGTCAGCTTGCGATGGGCTTTTGACACCCGCTGGCGCAGATGCATCGCGGCAAACACCGGCTGGTCGATGGCCTCGACATCCGCGACATATTTGAAGCGTCCGGTTGCCACCATTTCAGCCGCCTTTTCCGCCATCACAAACCCCGATCCGCCCATCGCCAGCAGCAGCGAGGCAATCGTCGAGCTTTGCCCCACCGACAAGGGCGCGCCGATCAATTCGGGCAGGGCGCTGCGGTGGGCTTGCTCGAACGCGGGCGAGAAATGGCCCGAGATATAGGTTGCCGGTTTGATCTCGGCACGGGTTTCGGCATCCGAACTGATCAGCCGATAGGGCAGGTCGGCGAGCGTGACGAAATGCAGATCAGGGTGCGGTTTCGGCGTGAACAGAACCGCGAAATCATGCACCCCTGCGACGATATCGGCACACATCTGCGCGGAATAATCCGGCTCGATATAAAACGCCATCTGCGGAAACATCCGCCGGAAATCGGCCAGAAGATCGCCGATATAAGCATCCGCCAGATCGTTCTGGATGCCCAACCGCATGATGACAGCGGACTCTCCGGTAGGCGCGACGGCGCGCTTGGCCTCATTCCAATCGCGGCGCAGCATCCGCGCATGGGTCTCAAACCGCAGGCCCTCGGTGGTCAGATCAGTGCCTGCGCGCGAGCGGGTGAACAGGCGCGCGCCCACCGCGGCCTCTAGCGTTTGCACGCGGGCCGAGACGGTGGATTGAGTGACATCCAGCCGATCGGCGGTGCGGTGAAAGCTGCGGGTTTCCACAAGGTCAAGGAACGTATCAAGAAGTTCGATTTGCATGGTCTGCTCCGCCGTTTGGTCCGATGTTCTGCGCTGATCGGTTCGTTCGATCAATAGCGCGGGTCCTGGGGAATTGAAAGCCAAAAGCCGCCGCCTGATAAGGAGGGGGCAAAGACCCGGAGCAAGACATGTCTGATTTTCCCAAAACCGCGCGCGTTGTCATCATTGGCGGCGGGGCTGTCGGTGCCTCCAGCCTGTATCATCTGTGCAAGGCGGGCTGGACCGATTGCGTTTTGCTGGAGAAAAATGAGCTGACAGCCGGTTCCACCTGGCACGCGGCGGGCAATGTGCCGACGTTTTCGTCGTCGTGGTCGCTGATGAACATGCAGCGCTATTCGGCGGAACTTTATCGCGGCTTGGGTGAGGCCGTCGATTATCCGATGAATTACAACGTGACAGGGTCGATCCGGCTCGCACACACTCAAGAACGTTTGCAAGAGTTTCAGCGGGTTGTCGGCATGGGGCGCTATCAGGGCATGGATTTGAAGATCCTGACGCCGGACCAGATTGCCGAGGTTTATCCCTTCATTGCCACGCATGATCTCGTCGGCGCTTTGTATGACCCCTACGACGGCGACATTGACCCCGCGCAGTTGACACAAGCGCTGGCGAAAGGCGCACGCCAGATGGGAGCACGGATCGAGCGGTTCTGCCCGGCAACCGGCGTGCGGCGTGAGGGCGAGGAGTGGGTGGTTGAAACTCACAAGGGCGAGATTCGCTGCGAAATCGTGGTGAATGCGGCGGGCTATTATGCCCGCGAGGTCGGCAAATGGTTTGGCCGCGACGTGCCGATGATGGTGATGAGCCATCAGTACATGCTGTTCGACACCATCCCCGAGGTCGAGGCCCGCACCAAAGCGGTCGGCCACAAGCTGCCGTTGCTGCGCGACGTGGATAGCAGCTACTACCTGAGGCAAGAGAAAAATGGTTTCAACCTTGGCCCCTATGAGAAGAACTGCAAAGCCCATTGGGTGACCAAAGATGACCCGTTCCCCGAGGATTTTAGTTTTCAGTTGTTCCCCGACGATTTGGAACGCTTGGAGTGGTACATCACTGACGCGATGGCCCGCGTGCCCTTGCTGGAAACTGCTCCCTTGACCAAAGTGATCAACGGCCCGATCCCCTACACCCCCGATGGCAACCCGCTGATCGGGCCGATGCCCGGCGTGCCGAATGCGTTTGAGGCTTGCGTGTTCACCTTTGGCATCTGTCAGGCGGGCGGGGCTGGCAAGGTGCTGGCCGAATGGATCACCCAAGGGGCCACCGAATGGGACATGTGGTCTTGCGATCCCCGCCGCTTCACCGGGTTTGAGGATCAGGACTATTGCGTGAAGAAGGGCATGGAGGTTTACGGCCACGAATACGCCATTCATTTCCCGCATCACGTCTGGGGCGAGGGGCGCGGCAAGAAACTCTCGCCGCTGCATGACCGCACCGCAGCCTTGGGCGCGCAGTTTGGCCCGTTCAATGGCTGGGAGCGCCCGTTGTGGTATGCCCGCCCCGGCGATGACATCTCCGAGGCGGCGCAGCGCACATGGAACCGTCAAGGCCCGTGGTTTGGCGCGGTGAAGGCGGAATGTGAGGCCGTGCGCGATGGCGTGGGCGTGCTGGACCTGCCCGGTTTTTCGCGCTTTGAGGTTGAGGGGTCGGGGGCTGCTGACTGGCTCGCGGGCCGTATCTCGGGCGCTTTGCCAAAGATCGGGCGGATGGGGCTGGCGTATTTCCCCGATGATCAAGGCCGGATCGTGACCGAAATGTCGGTGGTTCGGCGCGAGGAAGACGCCTTCACCCTGATCACCGCCGCTGTGGCGCAAAGCCATGATGCCGATTGGCTGCGCCGCGACATGCCTGCGGGCCTGACCTTCCGCGACCGCACCAATGATTTCACCTGCCTGATCGTCACCGGGCCAAAGTCTCGTGATCTGCTTGCGGAACTGACCCATGCTGACCTCAGCGCCCCTTGGCTGTCGGTGCAGCCTGCCGTGGTGGCAGGGCAGGATTGCGCCTTGTTCCGCGTCAGCTTTGCCGGGGAACTGGGTTGGGAGGTTCATGCCACCCCCGCCCGGATGCCCGCGATTTATGACGCAATCCTAGCGGCAGGCGCGAAACCGTTCGGCATGTTCGCGCTGAACTCCTTGCGGGTGGAAAAGGGTTACCGCGCGTGGAAGGGTGATCTTTCCACCGATTACACCTTGCTCGAAGGCGGCCTCGACCGGTTCGTCAAATTCGACAAACCGCAGGATTTCCCCGGCAAGGCAGCCCTTCTGGCGCAAAAACAGCGTGGCGTGGCCAAGCGGTTCTGCACCTTGCTGATCGAGGCAGGCGATCAAGACCCGCCCTATATGTCAACGATCTGGGCGGGCGATCAAGTCGTGGGTGAAGTGACCAGCGGCTATTACGGCCACCGGGTGGGTGCCTGCATCGGCCTTGGCATGCTGCGCGCCGATCTGAATCGGCCGGGGCAGGCGGTGGAGGTGGAGATTTTCGGGCAACGCTACCCGGCCGTGGTGCAGGAAGATGCGCCGTTGTGGGATCCCGCCAACCAACGCATCCGGGCATAGGGGCGGCAGATGGCGTTAGTAGATCGGCGGCGAAATCACCCAGATCACCACGGCGGGCACCGCGCCGGGGTTGCGCCAAGCGTAGGGCTTACCTGCGAACTGAAAGCTGTCACCGGGCTCCAACGCCGCCTCAAGCGTGCCGATGGTCAGGATCAACTGGCCGGAAATCAGCACGCCGCCATCCTCGCGCGGGGAGACCGGATGGATGGTTTGGCTTTTGGAATGCGGCGCGAAGCTGGATTTCAACATCTCAAAGCTGCCACCCAAGCCGGGGGACAGCAATTCTTCGACCAGCCCGTCGCGGACAGTGCCGATCGGGCTGCGGTCGGAAGCACGCAGGATCAGGCCGCGCTCCGCCAGATTGCGGCTGGCAGAGCGGAAGAAAAAGCTGATCGTCACCCCCAAGGTTTCGGCCACCCGGCCAAGATCGGGGATCGCGGGCAGGGTTTGACCGCGCTCGACCTGACTAAGCCAGCCGACCGAGCGGCCCACCGCCTCGGCCAGCGCGTTCAACGTCATGCCGCGCGCCTTGCGCAACGCCCGAATGTCTTGTCCGACCTGCTCGCTCATCCTGTGACTCCTTTGCGGCACAATGCGCGCAGAGAAAGAATTTTGGCAACCCACACAGTGAATATTGACTGCTATACTATCTTACATATGAAAATTCATAATATTTATGTGTCATAAATGAAAAAATACATTGAAATTTCATTTATGCAAGCGCATGGATCAGCGATCAACCCGCTATGGAGCCCAAAATGTCCCTGATCCCCAAAAATGCTCGCGCTGTTGTCATCGGTGGGGGCGTGTCTGGCTGTTCTGTCGCCTATCATCTGGCCAAAATGGGCTGGACCGATGTGGTACTGCTGGAGCGCAAGCAATTGACGTCTGGCACCACTTGGCACGCCGCGGGGTTGATCGGGCAGTTGCGCGGCTCAGCCAACATGACCCGTTTGGCGAAATATTCGGCGGACCTGTATGTGAAGCTGGCGGCCGAAACCGGGGTAGAGACCGGGATGCGGCAGGTGGGCAGCATCTCAGTCGCGCTGACCGAAGCCCGGCATGAGGAATTGCTGCGTCAGGCGACTGTGGCGCGGATTTTTGACGTGGATGTGGCCGAGATTTCGCCGTCCGAGGTGAAGGCGATGTATCCGCATTTGAATGTCGCCGATGTGGTGGGGGCGGTGCATCTGCCGCTGGACGGTCAGTGCGATCCCGCCAATATCGCGATGGCTTTGGCCAAAGGAGCGCGGATGCGCGGCGCGCAGATTTTTGAGCATACCAAGGTTGTTGGCGTGACCAAAGCCGGGGGCAAGGTTACGGGGGTCGATTATATCGACGCGCAGGGTCAGCCGGGCCATATCGCCACGGATGTGGTGGTGAACTGTGGCGGCATGTGGGGGCGCGATCTGGCGGAGGCGTCGGGGGTGACGCTGCCTCTGCATGCCTGCGAGCATTTCTACCTGATCACCGAACCGGTTCAGGGCCTTGGCCATCTGCCGGTGCTGCGGGTGCCGGATGAATGCGCCTATTACAAATCCGACGCGGGCAAGATGATGATCGGCGCGTTTGAGCCAAAAGCCAAGCCTTGGGGCACGGCTGGCATCCGCGAAGATTTCATGTTTGACACGCTGCCCGAGGATTGGGATCACTTCCAGCCGATCCTTGAAGATGCAATGAACCGGATGCCGCTGTTCCAGACTGCGGGGATTCACACCTTCTTCAACGGGCCAGAGTCCTTCACCCCGGATGACCGCTATTACCTCGGCGAAGCGCCGGAACTTGGCGGCTATTGGGTGGCGGCGGGCTATAACTCGGTCGGCATTGCCGGGTCCGGTGGCGCAGGCATGGCCTTGGCGCATTGGATTGTTGAAGGCGAGGCCCCGTTCGATCTGTGGGAGGTCGACATCCGTCGCGCCCAACCGTTCCAGAAGAACCGCAAATATCTCAAGGAACGTGTGACCGAGACTTTGGGCCTGCTTTACGCCGATCATTTCCCTTACCGTCAGGTCGAAACCGCCCGTGGCGTTCGGCGGACTCCGCTGCATGAACATCTGAAAGCCCGTGGCGCGGTGTTTGGCGAAGTCGCGGGCTGGGAGCGGGCGAACTGGTTCGCGAATGAGGGGCAAGAGCGGGAATATCGCTATTCCTGGAAACGGCAGAACTGGTTTGACAACCAGAAGGCCGAGCATCTGGCGGTGCGCAATGGCGTCGGCTTCTTCGACATGACCTCGTTCGGTAAAATCCGCGTGGAAGGCGGCGACGCCTGCGCCTTCCTGAATCGGGTCTGTGCAGCTGAGATGGATGTGGCGGTGGGCCGGATTGTCTACACGCAGATGCTCAATCAGAAGGGCGGCATTGAAAGCGATCTGACCGTGACGCGGCTGTCGGAAACCGCTTACCTTGCCGTGGTGCCGGGGGCGACCTTGCAGCGCGATCTGGCATGGCTGCGGCGGCATCTGGGCGACGCGTTCGCGGTGATCACCGATATGACGGCGGCGGAATCGGTGCTGTGTGTGATGGGGCCGAAATCGCGGGAGGTGATGCAAAAGCTGAGCCCGAATGACTTCTCCAACGCCGCGCATCCGTTCGGCACCATGCGGCAGATTGAGGTCGGCATGGGGCTGGCGCGGGCGCATCGGGTGACCTATGTGGGCGAGTTGGGATGGGAGTTGTATGTCTCGTCCGATCAAACCGCGCATGTGTTCGAGGCTTTGGAGGAGGCGGGCGCTGATCTGGGCCTGAAGCTCTGCGGTTTGCACACGCTGGATTCTTGCCGGATCGAGAAGGCCTATCGTCACTTCGGTCATGATATTACCGATGAAGATCATGTGCTTGAGGCGGGACTTGGCTTTGCGGTGTCGAAGAAAAAGCCAGACTATATCGGGCGCGACGCGGTTCTGCGCAAACAAGTAGCGGGCCTAGACCGCAAACTGCTGCAGTTCCGCCTGACAAACCCAGAGCCTTTGCTGTTCCATAATGAGGCAGTGGTGCGCGATGGGGTGATCGTCGGGCCGGTGACGTCCGGCAACTATGGCCATTACCTCGGTGGTGCGATTGGGCTGGGCTATGTGCCCTGCAAGGGCCAGTCGGACGCGGACATTCTGGCGTCGAAATATGAAATCGAAGTGGCGGGGGTGCGGCATGAGGCCGTGGCCAGCCTTGCGGCAATGTATGATCCAAAATCCGAACGGGTGCGCGCCTGATAAGCGCCGGGGGGTTTCCACCCCCGGACCCCCGAGGATATTTGTGCCAATGTGAAAGGGCATAAGATGAGCGATATGGCTGAGTTGGGCGAGATTTGTGAACCCGCGCGGGCGCGGCGCTCTGGCGGGCGCACCGCTCGGGTGGCGCTGCGTTCGGCCCCCTTGGCCGATGATGTGCGCCCGGTGCGCGGCGGTATGTCGGGCGGGCAGTATAAGCCGTTGACGGATGCGGGCATCGCGCAGATCCATGAGTCCGCATTGCAAGCCTTGGAGCAGATCGGGCTCAGCCAAGCCCCGCCGTCGGGGGTGAAACTGCTGACCGAGGCCGGGGCTATTCAGGGAGACGATGGCCGCATCCGCTTTCCGCGTGCCTTGGTCGAGGATATGCTGGCGGTCGCCGCACGCAACATCACCTTGCACGCGCGCGACCCCAAGCATGATCTGCATCTGAGCGGCAACAAGGTGCATTTTGGCACAGCCGGGGCGGCGGTGCATATCGTAGATCCGATCAGTTTGGACTACCGCGAGAGCACCGCACAGGATCTCTATGACGCGGCGCGGCTGGTCGATAACCTCGACAATATTCACTTCTACCAGCGCACTATGGTCTGCCGCGATGTGGTCGACAATCAGGATATGGACCTCAACACCCTTTATGGCTGCCTTGCGGGCACCACGAAGCATGTCGGCACCAGCTTCTCTGATCCGTCGCATGTCGCGGCCTGTTTCGATATGATCTACACGGTCGCGGGTGGCGAAGAAAAATGGCTGGAGCGGCCCTTCGTCAGCAATTCCAACTGCTTCGTGGTCCCCCCGATGAAGTTCGCCGAGGAATCCTGCATCACGATGGAGGATTGCATCCGGCGCGGCATGCCGATGCTGCTGCTCTCGGCAGGGCAGGCGGGGGCGACGTCTCCGGCCCCGATTGCGCTGACCATCGTGCAAGCGATGGCGGAATGTCTTGCAGGTGTGGTCTATGCCAATGCGATCAAGAAAGGCGCGCCCTGCATCTTTGGCACCTGGCCGTTCGTGTCGGATCTGCGCACTGGCGCAATGTCGGGCGGCTCGGCGGAACAGGCTCTGCTGACCGCAGGCTGTGCGCAGATGCACCATTTCTACGACCTGCCGGGGGGCGCTGCGAGCGGGATTTCCGACAGCAAACTGCCCGACATGCAGGCCGGATGGGAGCAGGGCATCACCAACTCTCTCGCGGGCCTCGCAGGCCTGAACATGTGCTACGAGGCGGTTGGGATGCACGCCAGCCTTCTCGGATTCTGTCTGGAATCCCTCGTGCTGGGCGATGATCTTCTCGGCCAAGCCATGCGCCTCGTGCGCGGCATTGATGTGACCCCGGACAGCACCAGCATCGAGGCGATGAAGCAGGTGTGCCTCGGTGGCCCGGGGCATTACTTGGGTAGCGATCAGACCCTGAAGCTGATGCAGACCGAATATATCTACCCCGCCGTCGGCAATCGCATGTCGCCAAAAGAGTGGAATGAGGCCGGCAAGCCGCTGCTGCTTGACGCCGCCATCGCGCGCAAGAATAGTATCCTCGCCAAAGCCGGAAACGTGACCGACGCCGAGATCGACGCGATCATCCGCGCCAAATATAAAATCTACTTCCAGTGAGGACGCCATGATTTCTGCCAACATGACCAAATTCTACATCAACGGCGCTTGGGTTCAGCCGAACTCGGCGGCCCGGATGGGTGTTGAAAACCCGGCGACCGAGGAAATCGTGGCCGAGGTGGCCTTGGGCAACCAGACCGATATTGATGCAGCCATAGCTGCCGCGCGCGCGGCGTTTGACGCCTACACCATCTGGCCAGTGCAAAAGCGCATCGACCTCGTGAAGCGGATTCTCGAGGTTTACAACTCCCGCTACGAAGATTTCGCGCAAGCCATGTCCACCGAAATGGGCGCTCCGATTGAATGGGCGCGCGGCGCGCAGGCTTGGGCGGGGCAGGTGCATATCGAGGCCACCATCAAGGCCGCTGAAGACATGGCGTGGGAATATTCGCGCGGCACCACCCGGATCGTGCATGAAGGCATTGGCGTCTGTGCTTTGATCACGCCGTGGAACTGGCCGATGAACCAGATCGCCTGCAAAGTGGCCCCGGCGCTGATCGCGGGTTGCACGATGGTGCTTAAGCCGTCGGAAATCGCCCCCTTGTCGGGCGTGTTGTTTGCTGAAGTCTGCCACGAGGCGGGCGTTCCGCCGGGCGTGTTCAACTTGGTAAACGGCACTGGCCCGGAAGTTGGCGCGCGGATGTCGTCGCATCCTGAGGTGGATATGGTCTCTTTCACCGGCTCGACCCGGGCGGGAACGGCGGTTGCTGCGGCTGCTGCCCCGACCGTCAAACGCGTGGCGCAGGAACTGGGCGGCAAGTCCGCCAATATCATCCTGCCTTCCGCCGATCTGGCCGCAGCCGTGGCTGCTGGCGTCAATGCGATCATGGCGAACACCGGCCAATCCTGCGACGCGCCGACCCGGATGTTCGTGCAGCGTGACCAGCAGGCCGCGGCTTTGGCGGTCGCCAAGGTAACCGCCGAGGCTTTGATCCCCGGCGATCCCACGCTTGAGACGACAACGATGGGGCCGCTGATCTCGAAAACCCAGTATGAGAAGGTGCAACGCCTGATCCAAGCCGGGATTGACGAAGGTGCGACCCTTGTGACGGGTGGTTTGGGCCGCCCCGCAGGCCTGAACCGTGGCTGGTTTGCCAAACCGACGATCTTCGGCGATGTCCAGAATGAAATGACGATTTCCAAAGAGGAAATCTTCGGCCCGGTGCTGTCGATCCTGCCTTATGACACGGTGGATGACGCGGTGCGCATGGCAAACGATACGGTCTATGGCCTTGCCGCCTATATCGCGGGCCCGGTGGAAGAAGCCAAACCCGTGGCGCGGCGGTTGCGCGCGGGCACGATCAACCTGAACTACCCGGATTGGGACACCTCCGCCCCGTTCGGCGGCTACAAGCAATCCGGCAACGGCCGCGAATATGCCGATTGGGGCATTCATGATTTCTGCGAGATCAAGGGCATCGTCGGCTACGGCGACTGACTGGCTTAGACTGGGGGCGGGTGCCGCCGCCCCCTCATTCAATAGGATTACTCATGCATTACGGCTATATCGGCCTTGGAAACCTTGGGGCCGCCTGTGCGGGCTGTTTGCTGAAAGCAGGCTTTCAGGTCACGGTCCATGATCTGAACCCGGCCTTGGCGGCACCATTGATCGCCCAAGGCGCGATATTGGCGACCAGCGCCGAGTCTTTGGCCGCATCGGTCGATCATGTGATCACCTGCCTGCCGTCGCCGGTTGTCTCTGAACGCGTGCTGCGCATCATCCTGCCGCATATGAAGCAAGGCGCGTCTTGGCTTGAGATGTCCACTTTGGGCCGCGATGAGGTGTTGAAACTCGCCGCCGTCGCTGCCGGATCTGGCGTGCGCATGATGGAACTGCCGGTCACTGGGGGCGTGCATCTGGCCTGTCAGGGCAAGATCACCATGCTGGCGGGCGGCTACAAAGACCTGTTCGATCTGCACCAAGGTGCCATGCAGGCGATGGGCGACAAGATTTTCCACATGGGGCCACTGGGGTCGGCGTCGATCATCAAGGTGATCACCAATATGTTGGCGTTTATTCATTTGAAGGCGACAAGTGAGGCGCTGATGCTGGCGAAGCGGGGCGGGCTTGATCTGGGGCAGGCATGGCATGCGATTGCGGCCTCGTCGGGGAATTCTTTCGTGCATGAAACCGAGGGCGCGTTGATATTGAACGGGTCTTATGATGTGGCCTTCAATGTTGATCTGGCGCTGAAAGATCTTGGCTTTGCCTTAGGGTTTGGCCGCGAATTCGGCGTGCCGCTTGATCTGGCTTCGATGACCAATCAGACCTATATCGCCGCGAAAGCGGCCTATGGTGGCGAGGCGCAGTCGCCAATGATCGCCAAGTTGCTTGAAGACCTGTTGGGCACTGATCTGCGGGCTGAGGGGTTTCCGGCGCGGTTGGAATGAGGGGGTGTCCACGCGTGGACAAAGCTTCGATTCACGATAAATCAACGGGTTACATGGGTGAGGTAAGGTTCTGTTAAGCTTTGCCCGCAGTTGCCATTCTGCGCGCTTGCAGGCAGGATGCAGCCAAAATCAGAGGGTGCGGTGATGACAGACAGCATGAAAACGCGGGCGGCGGAGTTGCTGCACCATCGCTCGGCCGGGTTGAAAAAGGGCGATCCGATCAGCCTGCCGATCGTGCCAGCCGCAACCTTTCATCTGCCAGAAGTCGCGGGCGCTTCGCATTTTTACGGCCGCAATGGCATGACGACGTGGGAGGCGGTTGAGGAGCAGCTAGCCCTGTTGGAAGATGCGCCCTGTGTCAGTTTTCCGTCCGGCATGGCTGCGATTTCGGCGGCTTTGATGGCGACGCTCAAGGTCGGGGCAAAGCTGATCATTCCGGCGGATGGCTATTATGTGACGCGGGTGCTGTCGGAGGGGTTTCTGGCCCCATTCGGGGTTGAGGTGGTGCAGATCGCGACGGCGGATTATGCCAGCTTTGACTTCGCGGGTGCGGCGGTGGTTTACCTTGAGACGCCCTCGAATCCCGGTCTGGATGTGGTGGATATTGCGGCGGTATCGGCGCGCGCTCATGTGGCGGGGGCTGTGGTGATTGTCGATAATACCACGATGACTCCGCTGTTGCAGCGTCCCTTGGATTTGGGTGCTGATCTGGTGGTGGCGGCGGATACCAAAGCGCCGGGCGGTCATTCCGATGTATTGTTCGGCCATGTCGCGGGGCGCGACGCGGGGCTTATGGCGCGAGTGCGCGATTGGCGCAGGCTGTCGGGGGCGGTGCCGGGGCCGTTTGAGGCCTGGCAGGTGCATCGCGGCATCGAGACGCTGGAAGTGCGGTTGGAGCGGATATGCGGGTCGGCTGGGGTGATTGCCGAGCGGTTGGCGGCGCATAAAGCGGTGACGAATTTGCGCTATCCGGGGCTGGTGAGTGACCCGTCCTACGCGATTTCCAAGACGCAGATGGCGGGGTTTGGCTTTCTGATCGGCTTCGAGCTGGTTGATGAGGCGCGGGCGGAGCGGTTTTTGAGCGAATGTCGCTACATCGTGCAATCGACCAGCTTTGGCGGCACTCATACATCGGGGGAGCGGCGCGCGCGCTGGGGCGACAAGGTCGCACCGGGGTTTATTCGACTGTCGGTGGGGATTGAACCCTTGGAGCCGTTGTGGGCGGCCATGGAAGCTGCGCTGAACGCCTGAGGCAAGGCGATTTCCGAAGCGGAAATCGTCCACGGAATTTTTCTTAAAATTCCGGAGCTTGTGGGGCGATATTACAGCAGATTGAGCAGCCGTGCGGCCTCGTCGCGCGGGTGGATCAAGGGGGCGCGGTCTTCGCCAGGGAAGAAGCGCGCGCGAGTCGCGGTGGGCATCGGGGCTGGCGTTTCAATGCGGACTTGCGGGCCGATATTGGCGTTTTCGGCGGCCCAGCTGCGGGCAAGCGCGAGCTGTGCGGCTTTGGTCGCGCCATAGGCCCCGAAGAATTTCTCACCTGCACGCGGATCATCAAAGAACATCGCGGTGCCGTCGCCTGCGCGCAACAAAGGCTCGATCATCGGGATCAGGGTGCCGGTGGCGCGGACATTGGTGGCGATGCTTTTGTCCCAGTCTTTCACATCCAGCGAGCCTGCGGGAGCGAGCGGGGCGGCGTGGATCGCGGTGTGAATCCAGAGGTTCAGCTTGCCCCAGCGTTGATGGATAGACAGGCACAGATGCCGCATCGCGTCGTCGTTGGTGACATCCATCGGGGCCAAGGTCAGCCCGCCGGAACCCGGCAGTTTCAGGGTTTTGACGCGATCATCGAGTTCTTCCAAGCCGCCGACGGTGCGGGCAACCGCGACAACATGCCAGCCGCGCGCGGCCAGTTGCTCGGCCAGTGCCGCGCCAAGGCCCCGCGAGGCTCCGGTGATCAGGGCGAGGCGTTCGGTCATGGTTTATCCTTTGGCGGAGTGGTTCGGCGGCCTTCGGGAGCCTCCGGCGGGGATATTTGAGCCAATGTGAAAGGGCAAGGGGGCGCGGCTATTCGGTGGCGTTGTGGCGCACGGTCCATTCAATCATCGCGGCGGCGAGGTCGCCTTTTGCGCCGATCCAGTCCCAGAATTTCGGGAAATCTTGTTCCATCGTCTCGACCTGCATCTGCATAACTTTGGTTTTGTCGCGCAGGAAATAGGTGATGTTTGTGGTGATGGTATCGACAAGATCCTCGGCGATGGCGGTGATATCGGTCTTGGGTTTGCGCAGCACGAGGTTGCACAGCATGGTCTCACGGTAGGCTTTGACGAGGCCGTAGTTTTTGCGCGCGACATAGGATTGGATCACGGCGTCGCGGTCTCGGGTGAGGTGGACGTAGAACGGAGTGTCACCGAACGTGGCGTCGAGTTTGCCTGTCCACCATGCCAGACGGTTGTCGATCTCGATATGGTTGTCGGGGTAGGCGAAGCGGTTGGCACCCAAAAGATGGGTGCGCGATTCGTGTTTCGCGGTGAAATTGCTCATATGCTCGGCGGCGCGGGTGAAGGTTTTGGAGCCGCAGCGGCCCGTGCAGAGCACGAATACTTGGGTCATTGGCAGAGCACGAATACTTGGGTCATTGGCAGAGCCCGAAAACTTCGGTCATTTGGCGAGTTCGGCTTGGCGGGCGCGGATGATCTGGGCGATCAGCGCAGGGGGGAGGGGATGGTCCGGGGTGAACAGCACGCCGGATTTTGAGGTTTTGAACGGGGCGCAGTCGATATTGGGGAGGATGTTGCCGGAATGCGGATAGAGGCCGAGATGGTGGGTGAAGGCGGCGTAGCCTGCGACCATTTTGCCCTTGTCTTTCGGCTCGCGGAAGCCGGGCATGGCGTAGGACAGGCATTCAATATGGTCGGGCAGCAGGGTTTTCAGCTCGGCGCGCAGGGACTGGGCTGCCGCGCGGAATTGCGGCGGCAGGGTGGAAAGGTAGGTGTCTACCTCTGCGCTCATTCCGCCGCTTTCATCTGGAAGCCTTCCTCGATTTTGTCGGAGGGGGCGATGGGGTATTGGCCTGAAAAACAGGCGTCGCAATATTGTGGGGCGCTTGCGTCGCGGCCCTTGGCTTCGCCTGCGGCACGGTAGAGGCCGTCGAGGGTGATGAATTTCAGGGAATTGACGCCGATCCAGTCGCGCATTTCATCCTCGGTCATGGTGGCGGCGAGGAGTTTGGAGCGTTCTGGGGTGTCGACGCCGTAGAAGCACGGCCAGGCGGGGGGGGGGGGGGCGAT